>JBKQUF010000252.1:0-9418 GCA_052140285.1 Limisphaerales bacterium
TGACCAAGCGGTGCGGAAGACCAACGGCAATGCAGTAGGATTTGCATTTGTAACTGGTTCCAATTGTGGTTGTTGTGTTATCCGATACAGCCGGTTTTACGCCTCAACTGCATGGTTACGGCTTAGGACGCCGCTTTTCCGGCGCGGCGCGGAAACCGTCCGGCGAATGATGGGAGGCCACGAAACATTGACAGTTGCCCATGCAAACCGCGCCTTGATAGTATCGCGCCATGTTCACTGATTCCAAAAAACAATTCTTTCTATTCCTGGCTTTCATTAATTGCGCGAACCCTGCCTCGCCTCATCGGCTGCGCCAGGTACCGTTTCGCCTTTCCATGGCCATGGTCATCGTCGCCGGCCTGGCTTCCGGCGTTGCCTGGGCGCAGGCGCCCGCTGGCGGTTCGCCGTCAATGGGAATCAGTAATCCCCCAGCCATCTCCAACGGAATGCCGGGCATGTTTCGCAACATGCGTGTTCCAGCGGCTCCGCGCAATCCCTTGCCCATCCTGCCCGCGTTGCCGGCTCCTCACGACACATCGTTTTACGCCAGTAATGACGTGCCGCATGGCCGGGTGGAAATCGTTTATTACCAGACTTCTGCCGGCGCGCAGAAACGCCTGCATATTTACCTGCCGCCCGGCTACGACATCGCCATTGATAAACGATATCCAGTGCTCTATCTCAATCACGGCGGCGGCGAAAATGACAGCGTTTGGACGGCGGCCAATCCGCGCTCCGGCGGTTTCGCGAACCTGATTCTCGACAACCTGATCGCCGCCGGAAAGGCGCGACCGATGATCATCGTCATGCCGAATACCGCCGGCTTGGTCACCGGCACACCGCCCAAGTTGGGAGAGGATGACGCCTGCACCCGGGAATACCTGAAGGATATTATTCCCTACGTTGACAGCCACTACCGCACGCTCACCAATCGCGAGAGCCGCGCCGTGGCCGGCCTTTCGATGGGTGGATTTGTCACCCTCAACACGGGGCTGACGCATCTGGAGACCTTTGGCGGGCTTTTTGTGTTCAGTTCGGGTTACTGGCCCGATCAACTCCCCGCCTTTGAAGAAAACATCAAGCCGCTCCTCAGCCAGACCAACATCAACGACAAATTCCGCGTGCCGATCTATTTTGCCGCCGGCGAAACCGACATCGCGCTGCTCAATAGCCAGCGGACCATGGCGGTGTTCGACAATTACGGAATCCGTAATTTTTGGGTGTTTAGTTCAAACGGCCACGAGTGGTTGAATTGGCGCAGGTATTTGTATCAGACGGCGCAAATCATGTTCCCTGAAGACCATTGAGACGGCTTGCGCCGGGCGAGTTAAACATTCCCTTCAACCTCAATACTTCCCCGCGCAATTGCCGCGCCAGTTCCTTCCGGTCCGCGACGCTCGATTCAAACGGCGCAAACCGCACCGCCGCCCGGATCCTCCGTTTGCCCATCAGGTTCAGCATGTGCGGAAAAAAAGCGTGATCGCCCCAATAACAAACTTCGTTGCTCGCGTCGCCTTCCTCCAGGCCATACTGGACGCACCCCGCAAAAAGAGAATGCGTCCGTCGCGCCGCCGGTTCGAGCAGCGCCGATTTGAACGGCAAAACTTCTTCGCCATTCGTGCTGGTCCCTTCGGGAAACAGACCGAGCAGCACCCCTTCATCCAGCGCCCGCTTGATCTCATCGTTCGACTCGCCCACCTGCAATCGCCGCTGGCGGTCCACGAACACGGTCCCGCCCATCCACGCGCAAATCCCCAGCACCGGCCACGACCTCACCTCCTTCTTGGCCACAAACACCGCCGGCGTGATCGCCGCGATGACAATGACGTCCAGATAACTCAAATGGTTTAATATGAGCAGCCCCTGGGTGGGAACCGGCCCGGATACCTCCGGCGTCACCTTGAACATCTTCAAAATCCGCCGCGAGTGCCGTTGCAGCCAAAACGCCCGCGCTCGATACGACGAACCCTTCCCGCGCAACGCGCAACGAAACAGGTAATCCGTCATCGCGCAAATCACGATGCCGGCAAATTGGAGAAACCGTATGACAATCCGGAATTTGCGCCTGCCGCTCATGCTCCAGTGTCAATGAAGTCAACGAACGGCGTCAACCCAGAAATCGACGGCGGGCCAGTTCCGGCAACGTTTCCAGGTCCAGCATCGTCAGAAAATCAATCGTCTTGAAATGCCGGTCCAGCGCCGGCGGCCCGCAGATTTTTGCGCCGACGCTTAGATAGGCCCGGAGCAGCTTCGGGATATTTTGCTTTTCTTCCGCCAGGCAATGCAGCGGGCAATCGTACTCCGCCCGCGGCTCCGTGCGGTAATCCGGGTCCACCAGATGTTTGCGGCATAATTCCGCGTACGCCGACGCCCCCGCCGCCGCGTCCTGCGAGGTGATGGAACTGCAGCCCACCAGATACCGCGCCTTCCGCGCGTTCGCGTAATCCGCGATGCCCTTCCACAGCAAACCCAGGACGGAGAGGTTGCGATGCTGCTGGTGTACGCAGGCCCGGCCCAGCTCCACAATTTCTTCGCGCAACCGCTCATATACCCCGAACTCGAACTCCTGCTCGCAGTAATAGCCGGAATTTTTGGCCGCATTGGCGCCGGTCTGCAAACGGTACGTGCCCACCACCTCCCGGGTGGGAAGATGCTCGACGACCAGATGGTCGCAGACCGTGTCAAACGGGTCCTCATCGCGCCCGGTGGCATAGGACTGTTCCAGGCCTTCGTTCAGTTCCAGGTTAAAAACCTCAAAGCGCAATGTCTGGGCTAGATGCACTTCCTCCACGTTGCGCGCCAGGCGCGCGGCGTACAAGGAAGGCGAACGGATTAACAATTTTACCGGTTGCATTTTGATTAAATCCAGTATGCAGCCTCACGAAACCGTGTGTCAATCACGTGTCAATCAGGTGAATTTCCCATGATTTCCGGTAGCGTTGGACGCGCATCGGCCCAATGAACGGCCGGGAATATTCAATCTCTCTTTGCAGTGCCACTCCAATGCTTAAGACGCCCGAAATGGGAGGCCGTTGAGCGATCGCATTGAATGTTTTTTCGGTTCATGGGGAACCTCGTTCGATTTTTCCGCATACATTGGGACCATGAACGCTATTGGCTATTGGATGTTGGCTATTGGATGTTGGATGTTTTCCCTCTTCCCGAAAGCGGTGCTGCTCCGCTTGCCGCCGCACCCCACGACGGCAAGCGAATGTGGCAGCACACCCAAGTCCGCTTCGCGTCGTGGAGATGGCCGTGACACCGCTTTCAAATCGAGGGTAATTTCCAAATTTCCAACGTGATGCCTATCTCAGCCGTAACGATGCAGTTCAATCTCACGCCAAGCTCGCAAAAGCCGCAAAGAAATGGGCAGGGAAGGTTTTTTCAAGAAACCAGCTTGTACCTGTTGGTGAGGCGTTTTTTGAAACTTTTTTTTGAAAATTCCTTTGCGAACGTCGTGGCCTTTGCGTGAGGCCATTTTCCCTTAAAACCGAACACCAGAAACTTATCCCTGGATTCCTTTGAGATACGCCAGGATCAACTCCGGCAGATCGCGGCTGTAACCGCCCTCGAGCACGCTGAAAAACGGCGCCTTCGTCATCCGCAACTCCTGGCCGAGCCAGTAAAAATCCTGTGTCTGCAACGTCCCGCGGGCCAGCGGGTCCCGCACATAAGCGTCAAATCCGGCCGACACCGCGATCAGCTCCGGCTGGAACTTTTTGATATCGTCAATGGCGCGGGCGAGAACGCCCAGCCAGGTTTCGCGTGAGGTGGACGGCGCGAGGGTGTAATTGAAGCAATTTTTCCCCGCATTCACCGCTCCCGTGCCGGGAAACGCCGGATGCTGGTGGATCGAAAAAAATGCCGCGCCTTCCCGGTCCAGCAGAATCTCCTCCGTGCCGTTGCCGTGATGCACATCAAAGTCGAGCACGGCCACCCGTTTGGTTCCGGTGGCCAGCGCCTCGATCACGGCTATGGCAACATTGTTCAAATAGCAAAACCCCATCGAATGTTCGCGGTTGGCATGATGTCCCGGCGGACGCATCAGGCTGAAGGCCGGGTTGCCCGCTCTCGCCAGCTTCAGCGCGTCGAGCGCCGCGGCGGCCGAGGCGCGGGCATATCCGGCCAGGTTCTCATAGTACGGCGTGTCGGCGTCAAAATCATGGGGGATTTCCAGCCGCGCGAGCATTTCGGGAGCGTGGGCGCGCAAAATTTGCTCCGTGGAAATGGTCGAAGGCGCCTGCCATTCCAGCGCTAGTTCCTGCTGGCTCTTCAGTTTCTCAACGCTGGCGGTGATGCGTCCCGGCCGCTCCGGATGGCCGGCGCGAAAATACCCCGCGCATTTCTCATCGGTAATAATCGTCACGAAAAAATTTAACCACGGATGGACACGGATGAAAAGCAACTGGGTTCCTTTTTTAAGTCACCCAATTGTTTGGCTGCTGGATTCTCCCAAAAGGAAATGAACATTGAAAATCCGTGTCCAGCCGTGGCCAAAATTGCGTTCATTGGCGTCCATTCACGGGGAGCGCGGGCGTCCCGCCCGCTGTTTTTGGCGTCTCGCCGAAAACCTTTTTCCCTGTTCCAAATCCGTGTTTATCTGTGTCCATCTGTATTAATTGAATGGTCGGCTGACAACCGCGATTTCACACATCAATCACGTCGTTGTCATCGTTTTTCGGCGGTGGGGGCGGGGGGCGGCGGCGTTGGACGGAAACGCGGGCGCCTCCGGTCAGCACGTTCAGCGCAATCGAAACGAGGCTGATGATGAGCGCGCCGAGAAAGGCGGACCAGAAGGTGTCCACCTGGAAATGCGGGTAGAGCAACCAGCCGACCGCGCGCAGCAGGAGCGCATTGATGACGAACGTGAACAGGCCGAGCGTGAAAATGAGCAGCGGCAGTGCCAGCAACATTAAAATGGGGCGGACAAAGGCGTTGAGCAGGCCGAGCAACAAAGAGGCGAGCAAAAGGTCGTTCCAATGCTGGTAGGTGATGTGGTTGCCCAACATGGACACCGCCACCGCCACCGCAACAGTATTGATGGCCCAATTGCCCAGAAAACGCACGAGTCTTTTATGGCCGGGTTGCATTTGCAAATCCATTTAACATTGCGCCAAATGACGCCCAAAAACAAGGCAAACTCGCCGGCTTCCGCAGGACGTTGATTTTTGAATTGTAAAAAAGTCCGAATGATGCAAATCTCATCCATCAAACTTAAACTTTTACATCTCGCGGCGCTTTTCATGGCCGCGCTTGCACTGCGGGCGCAGGACGTGATTGCGCCGGGCGCAACGTTGCAAAAAATGGCGGGTGACTTCGCCTTTACGGAGGGACCGACGTGCGACAAAGACGGCAACCTTTACTTCGTGGACCAGCCGAACAATCGCATCATGGAATGGAGCGTGGACGGGAAATTGTCCACGTTCATGCAGCCGTCCGGCCACTCCAACGGGATGATGTTCGACGCCCACGGCAATTTGATTTCCTGCGCTGACGAGCATAACGAGTTGTGGTCAATCGCGCCGGACAAGACGGTGACGGTGCTGGTCACGAATTATCAGGGCAAATATCTGAACGGCCCGAATGACGTGTGGATCACTCCCAAGGGCGGGATTTACATGACCGATCCGTTTTATCAACGCGACTGGTGGGACCATACCACGATGGCGCTCGACGGCCAGAAGGTGTTTTACCTGACGCCCGACCGGAAGCAGCTTTTTCCGGTGACGGAGAACATGGGGCACCCCAACGGCATCACCGGGACACCGGACGGCAAAATCCTTTACGTGTCGGCATTGAGCGATGGCCAGACGTGGCGTTATGATATCCTGCCGGACGGTTCACTGACCAACAAAACGTTGTTCTGCGAGCGGGGTTCCGACGGCATGACGATTGACGTGCGCGGGGACCTGTTCCTGTGCGGGAACGGCGTTACCATCTACAATTCGCAGGGTAAACAGATTGGGCATATTCCCGTGCCGGAAAGCTGGACGGCGAACGTGGCTTTCGCCGGGACGAACCACCAGACGTTGTTCATCACCGCCACCAAGTCTTTGTATTCCATCCAGATGACCGTAAAAGGAGCGAACGCGGCGAAATAAATGGGACGGCATTCTTATCGCATACTGCTGGTGACGGTTGGTTTGTGGGGAGCTTCAACCTCCAAGAATGGACGCGCATCTGGGCCATGAACCCCAAGTTTTCCCAAGTCCGACGATTGTGCCTTCCCTCTCCCCTCAACGGGGAGTGATTCCCCCGAAAGATTCGCGCATTGAACCCCTGAACCTGCCGCATTCTGCCATACTTTCGAGCGACCGCCATTCGCCTGCTACCTGTTCGCCGTAGCCTTGGCGAAGGCGGATTCCCTCTCCGCTCCCATCGGATGGGAGGGGAGAGGGCAGGGTGAGGTGAGGGTCCCCTGAGGTTCATAGGGAGGGATTGAGGGTGGGGGTGAGAATTATCTCCGGCTTCCCTTATTCTCTCGTGAGGTTCATGGGAAAAGAAAAACAGCCGGAAACAGGCAATTCCGGCTGTTTTGGGAGAATCCAGCGTTTGTTGAAGGCGCTGGAAAACGGTTCAGGCGGCCATTTTCATGTCGGAATTGCCGGCTTGATTGCACTTGTCGAGCGCCAGTTTGTTCAGCTTGGTATCGGCGGCTTTTTCTTCGATCAAAATTTCATCGATCAAGTCAGCCGCGTCCTCGCGTCCGAGCAGCTTGGCCCATTCACGCAAAGCGCCGTAGGAGGCGATTTCATAATGCTCTGCCTTTTGAGCGCCAAAGATGAGCGCGGCATTGATGGTCGGCTTCTTTTTATTGTCCGAAATCAACTCTTCGGCTTCATCAATGATGCCGAGGATGGCCGGGCAGCGCTTGGCTTTGGCTTTTTGGCCAAATAACTCGAAGACCTGCTCCAATTTTTGCACATGGCCCCGGGTTTCGGCAAGGTGGGATTCAAACCCCTCGCGTAATTCTTCATTCGTGGCGGCCTTGGCCATTTTCGGCAGGGCCTCCGTCAATTGTTTCTCGGCGTAATACATGTCCGAGATCGCGTCCAAAAATAACTGTTCAAAAGCGTTCATAGTTTTTTCCATTTGGTTTTGTTTTCTCAGAATTTTCCCGGTTTTTCCGTGTGCTTGTGCTTTTCCAAAAGCGTTCATAGTTTTTTGTTCTAGTGTTCTTTTGTTTTAGCACTCGGTTTTGCTTTTATTTCTCGGTGACAATGGTCACGCGACACCAATAGCAGCGTTTGTGCCGCCGGAAGAATTTTTTAAAAGCGCCGCAAATGAAGGAAATACGGCACAGGAGTGCGGCGGAAAAATTGCATCGCGCACACTGTCAGCGAAATCAGGTTGCAGGATGCAAAAATTATTTGGCGGTCGCGGCCACGGCCGTGGCGGGCTTGGGCTCCAGGGCGGTGGCTTTCGGCAGGGTAAAGAAAAACGTGGCTCCCCGGCCCGGCTCGCTTTTGGCCCACGCCTCGCCGCCGTGGCTCTGGACGATGTGCTTGACGATGGACAGCCCCAAACCGGTGCCGCCCTGGTCGCGCGAGCGCGCCTTGTCCACACGATAAAACCGCTCAAAGATGCGGTCGAGCGCCTCGGCGGGGATTCCCGGGCCGTCGTCCTGGACAAAAATTTCGATCCGGCCGTTTTCGAGGGCTTTTCCGCCAACGGTCACGTGGCCGCGGACGCGTCCGTATTTGATGGCGTTGTCCACCAGATTTCCAAAGACCTGTTCCAGCCGCAGCGCATCGCCGATGGCCTTGAGCGGAGGCAATTGATTGGCCAGCGTAATGTCTTTGTTGTCGGCGGGCGGCTTCATGTCGGTGAAGATTTTATCGACCAGCAAACGCAGGTCCACGGATTGGAGGTTGAGCTTCACCCGCCCGGATTCGAGGGCCGAAATGGTGAGGAGGTCCTGGATCAAAAGATCGAGGCGCTGGGTGTTGCGCTCGATGATTTTGAGGAAGCGCTCGGCAATTTCCGGCTGCTGGCGCGCGCCGTCGAGGAGGGTTTCGACGTAGCCCTTGATGAGGGAGAGGGGCGTGCGCAATTCATGGCTGACGTTGGCGACGAATTCCTCGCGCGTGCGTTCGAGGCGCTTGAGGCGGGTCAAATCGTGAAAGACAAGGATGGTGCCCTCGCGTTCGCCGGCGGAGTTGGAGATGGCGGAGGCGTTGACTTGGAGCCAGCGTTCGTTCAACTCCGGCAGCTTCAATTCGTAGTCCAGCACCTGTTTTTCCGTTTCCACCCGGTCGATGAGTTGCTGCAGCTCGTGGAGGCGGAGGACTTCCATGACCGTTTTGCCGCGCAATTCGATTTTCAGATCGAACAGGTTTTTGAAGGCGCGATTGGCGAGGTAAATTTTCCGGTTGCGGTCCAGCAAGAGCAGTCCTTCGAGCATGGAATTGAAGAGGACCTGCTGCTGCGCCTTGGCATCCAGGCTGATTTGCTGCTGGCGCTGCTGGAAATTCTCGATGTCCGCCTGCAGTTTGCGGTATGCGCCATGGAATTTGCGGCTCCAGAGAAAATGGACGGCGACGGCCGCGAGAACGGCGATGATGGCTAAGGCCGGCCAAATCATTCCACAAACCGGTAGCCGACGCCGCGGACGGTGTCCAGATGCTTCGCGGCGGCACCGAGTTTCTCGCGCAGCCGGCGCATGTGGGTGTCCACCGTGCGGGTGTCGATGAGGCTGTCGTATTCCCAGACATCGCGCAACAGGCTGTCGCGGGATTGCACGCGTCCGGCCCGCTGGGCGAGGGTCGTCAGCAATTTGAATTCGGTGGCGGTCAATTCAACGCCTTTTCCCTTCCAACTGGCGACGTGGCGGGGGACGTCGATCTGCAAATCGCCGAAGCGCAATTGGTCCTTGGCCTTTTCCTCGACGACGCCGCGGGCGAGGATTTTTTTGATGCGGAGCAGTAATTCGCGCGGGCTGAAGGGCTTGGTGAGGTAATCGTCCGCGCCCAATTCGAGGCCGAGGACGCGGTCGATTTCCGCGGCTTTGGCGGTGAGCATCAAGATGGGGGTCCGCGCGGTGCCGGCTTCGAGGCGGAGGGTTTTGCAGATTTCAAAGCCGTCCATTTCCGGGAGCATGACATCCAGGAGGATCATGTCGGGGGACTGGGAGCGGGCTTTTTTGAGGGCTTCGGCGCCGTCGTTGGCGGTGCTGACGGCGTAACCGGCCTGTTTGAGATTGAACTCAACCAGTTCCACTGCTTCGGGTTCGTCATCCACGACCAAAATCTTCTGCTTCACGCTTCCTGAATAACATCTTTCGCAACGTCACACAATCTTCAAACGAGCGAAAAGCAAGTGACGGGAAAGTGACGGTTGGGTAACGAACGGGCAGTTTGCGATGGTTTTGAGGGAATCAGGTTAACGCCGGTCCGCCAAAACTTTCAAATTTAGGACG
>JBKQUF010000253.1:0-24989 GCA_052140285.1 Limisphaerales bacterium
TTGACCAAGCGGTGCGGAAGACCAACGGCAATGCAGTAGGATTTGCATTTGTAACTGGTTCCAATTGTGGTTGTTGTGTTATCCGATACAGCCGGTTTTACGCCTCAACTGCATGGTTACGGCTAAGGCGACAACTGGACTCGATAAAAGCGATTGGTGGACGATAGAGCACCAGGATCCGTGTATTGGAACGGCGTGGTTGGGACAAGATTGGTCGTCTGGTCGGTCCACCCGGCCTGAAGGTTGCCGCTGCTCATGATGATGTAGTCCGGCCCGATGGGGCCATTGACCCGCACCTTGAACTGGCCACTTGTAATACCGAGCGAAGTCAAAGTGACCGGCCCCAGCGGATTAACCGTCATCGTGAACGATTTGGTGTCGCTTAAGGAAGGCGTGCTGTTGTCCGTGACAAAAACCTGCACCGTGGTTGCCCGTTAAAAAAAGTGCAAAACCCGGCACTGGACTCTGGCGATTAAGTCGTGGTTGGAAGCATTCGTGATTTTGCGGCCAATTCCGGCTGGGAAACATTGGCTTCAAGGCGCTTCAAAAGCAGATAATCGCCCAGGCTTTTGACACTGACAGGGATGAGTTTGCGAGGGGTAAATCGCTGGAAATGGCTGGAAATGGCTGATTTTGACCACTTTTGTTCTGTGTGCAATACCCAACATCTGCACCTTGCACTCCCCGTACAAATTAGTCAGCTCGCCTTCAACCCCGCGATCGCCGCCTTCATTTCATCGAAATGGACGGTCGGATCACCGGTGTTGGTCACGTGGACAATTTTGCCGTCCAGCCCGATCAAAAAGCTGACGCGATTGTCCATGTTCCTGCCCGACATGCGCACGCCGTAGATGTCGGCGATCTTGCCGTCCGGGTCGGCCAGCAGCGGGAAGTTCAGTTTGTAAGTGGAGATGAATTTCTGGTGGCTGTCGGCGGTGTCAAAGCTGACGCCGATCACCTGGACATTGTCCTTTTGCAGATCGCCCATGCGGTCGCGAAAGCCGCAGGCCTCCTTCGTGCAGCCACCGGTGAAATCCTTCGGGTAAAAATACAACAGCACAATTTTCTTGCCGATAAGAGTGCTCAGGTTGAAGTCCTTCCCATCCTGGTCTTTGCCGACGAAAGCCGGCGCCGCATCACCCGCTTTGGGGATGTCGGCAAAGGTGGAAATGGAAAAAAGAATGGACACGGCAATAGCCGATAATTTTAAGAAAGTTTTCATAATCTCTTTGTTATTTGAACCGGGATACTATTAACCAAATCCGTTCCGATGGCAACTGTCTATTTTTTGCAAAGGGGTTAATTATTCAGAAGTTATTCACAACCTGAATTTCCCCAAAAAACCTCCGGTTTTTCCAATTCTGTTTTTTACTTTCCTCCATCCTGCTACGCTTTTCCCGATGCGAACGGCTGACTTCCAATTTAATCTGCCCCCCGAACTCATCGCCCAGCATCCTGCTGTCCGGCGCGACGCTTCCCGCCTCCTGGTCCTCCATCGACAGGAGAATCGTCTTGAGCATAAACGGTTTCCGCAACTCCTGGAGTTCCTCCAGCCGGGCGACGTTCTGGTCTTGAACAATTCCCGCGTCATTCCCGCGCGCTTGCGCGGCTTGAACGCCAAAACCGGCGGAAAATTTGAAATTCTGCTGGTGGAAGAAAAGGCCCCGGACGATTGGTGGACCATGGTCCGCCCTGGAAAAAACGCCCGGATCGGAACCGAAATCATCATCACCCATCCAAATGCCGCGGACGGAAAACAGAAGACGGTGGCGACCGTCCGCGAAAAAAATTCCGACGGCCTGGTCCGTCTGCAATTCAATCTTGACGATCTGAAGAGCGTCCTGGATGAATTGGGTGAAATGCCCTTGCCGCCTTACATTCGTCGGGGCACACAGGCCGCCGAAGACAAGGAACGTTATCAAACTGTGTTCGCCCAACCGGCCGGTTCGGTCGCTGCGCCGACGGCCGGCCTGCATTTCACGGAGGATTTGCTGGCGGAAATCCGCGCGCGCGGCGTGACGGTTTGCTTCGTCACGTTGCACGTGGGACCCGGCACGTTTTTACCCGTGAAATCGGAATCCCTGGCCGGACACAAAATGCACGAGGAAAAATTTGAACTGTCCGAAGAAACCGCTCGGGCCATCAACGCGGCCAAGGATTCCGGCCGCCGCGTCATCGCCGTGGGCACCACCACGGTCCGCGTCCTGGAAAGCGTGGCGGCGGCGAACGATGGAAAACTCAATGTTTATGCGGGTAAAACACACATTTTTATTTATCCGCCGTTCCGCTTTCAGATCGTCGATGCGTTGCTGACGAACTTTCATCTTCCTTGCTCCACCTTGGTGATGCTGGCCGGCGCCTTCGCCGCGCCGGGCGAGACTCGCGGACGCGGGATGATTTTATCCGCCTATGCCGAAGCCATCCGCGAACGTTACCGGTTCTTTAGCTACGGCGATGCCATGTTGATTTTATGACCTCGAAATTGGTTTCCCGAAAAAAACCGCTGCCTTTTGTCTTCAGCAATTTTGCGATGACTGCCGACGGCAAGATCGCCTTGGGGCGGGAAAATTTTGTTCCGTTTGGCAGCCGGCATGACCGGCGTCACATGATGGAACTTCGAGCGACGGCCGACGCCGTGATCAGCGGCGCGCGGACGGTGGACGTGACCGGCACAATCCTTGGCAACGGCGGGGAACGGTTCCGGAAGGAACGAATCAGGAACGGGCGTCCGCCTTATCCACTGCGCATCATCGCCAGCGGCTCCGGCTCGATTGACCCGGAGGCGGACATTTTTAAGAAACGGTTCTCGCCGGTCATCATCCTGACCACCGAACGCATCCCCGCCGCCAGGCTGAAAGCGCTCCGCACCGTGGCCGAAGTGGAAATCTTCGGCCAAACTGAAATCGATTTTCCGACGGCGTTCCGTTGGCTGCGCCAAAAATGGAACGTGCGGCGATTGTTGTGCGAAGGCGGCGGAGAACTTCACGGCACGCTGGTCCGCGCCGGCTTGGTGGACCAATTGCACCTGACGATTTGCCCGAGAATCTTCGGAGGCCGGGATGCTCCCACCATCGCCGATGCTCATGGCTTTTTCGAACTGGCGGACGCCGCCCAATTCAAATTGACTTCGGCAAAGGTAATTGGCGGCGAGCTATTTGCGGTTTTGGACGCCAAACCGGCAAGTTATTCACCAGGCACAAAAAAGTGAGGCGGACTTTCGCCCGCCTCACTCGTGAATTCATTTCCAAAACTCCCTTACGGTTGGCGCAGGATGTAATACTGCGCGGAGTTTGTCGCCGGATTGGGATCGGTAAACTGGTACTGTCCCGAACCGGGCGGATTTTCCGTTGCCGTTCCAATGACCGGCCAGGTGGAAACCGGCGCGGCGATATTATTTGTCGCCAGAACCGAGAAGCTCAAGCCAGTGAAGTTGGTGAAGGTGAAGTTCAGGCTGTCACTAATATTGACCGAAACTCCACTCAATTTTGACGAAGGAACAGCGAGGGTCTGCACCACGGTGTCGGTGCTATAGCCCGTCGCATTAATCACAATGGTTTTTGTCCCTGGACTTTGCAGTACCGCGGACTGGGATGAGTTAAATACGATTTCGCCTGCCTGACTGGTGCTGTAGGCGGCGGGCGGCAAGACTGAATAGGACGAACCGTTGTACACCAGGATGCCAGTGATTCTGGAACGCCAAGTGGCATCGTCCGGAGTGGTCGTGATGGTGAACGTCACGCCTGCCGTGGCATTGCTCTGCGAAGTGAGAATCGGCGGCGGGATGAGTTCCGTTCCGTAAGCCGTCTGCTGCGGCACAAACGTGACTCCCTCAATCGAACTGTTCGCCGGCGCGGTATAAATCACGTTCGTGCTGATGATGTTGAGCGGCCCGGTGACGGTCTGGTCGGTCAGGCGGATCAACTGGTTTCCACCCTGCCCGCCGGAGCCGTTGGCGTAATAAAGGTACACTCCCCCGCTGCCGTTGGTGGCGGCGAACATCGTGTCGCAGTTATCGGCGTTGGTCCATGAGCCAATGTCCGTCCAGGAGCCGTCACTGGGATTCAATGTCCATTTGGTAATGACTCCGCTCGTCCCGTTCGTTCCGGAACTTTGATCGCAGATATAAGTAATGCCATAATTGGTTCCGTTGGAAACCTGATAGAAGTCCTGGGCAACCTCATCCGCGGGCGGAGTGAGCGAGGCGGTGATCACGGGGCCGTCGTTGCCCGGTTTTTCCCAGTCAATTGCCGGCGGTGAATTGCCGGCAAATTCGAACATGGATGCCGTCGGCGGGTAGGCCACTTTGGCGGTCAGAGCCCAAGCCACGCCGCCAAATGACCTTACGCTCACGTTGTTCTCCGCGTAAGACAGGTTGCTGTCCACGTATAATCCGCCTTTATCATCAATCAGGAAGTTCATGTTGTCCGGACTGCACGCAGCCCGGGCCTGGCTGCCACCGAATGAGGTGGAGACATAGCTGACCGGCGAAGTAAACTCGTTGGTGTAATTCAAAGTCCCCACCGCGCGGTTGAGGTTGAAGGTCTCGTCCGGCGTGGCCGAACTTCCGTCCTGGAAGGCGTCAAATACCAGGAACGTTCCGTCATCGCTCAATGCCAGTTTTCCGCAGCTGCCAGCGGAGGAAAGCCGCAATGCGTTGGTCCCCGTGGCGCTGATGGGAATAATGTTGACGGGCACGGTTTGTCCCGCGGTGGAGGGTTGCAGTTCGATCACGCTGAACGTCGTGTTATTCCCCAACGTGTCAATTTGGATGGCCGCCAAGTTTCCTTGCGTGAAGGGCACCGGCGGCGTGCCAATCGTAAAGTTGGTGGAATAAATGAGCGTGGCCGCATTCGTGTAACCCGTTATGGTGAAGAGGATGGCGGCATTCGTCACCGCCGATGAACCCGTAACCGTGGCGGACAAATTAGTAAAGACACAATAGCCGTTCACAATCGGCTGGTTGGTGGCCCCGCCCAAAATCCAGGTCGCCGGGGAGTTGCTGACGCTCGCTGTCACCGCGAAATTCGGATAGGTGTTCGTGGTGCCGTTGCCATATTGATCCGTAACGGCAAAGGAGGGGTTGACGGTCAAGGTGCCGCTGCTGGCGGAAGGGCCGGCGGGTTGCGAAAAGGCCAGGTGTGCGGCCTTGCCGGTGCCAACAAATTGGCTCACCGTGGCGCTGGCAAAGTTTGTGGCCAGGATGAGAATTTGATCCACTCCGCTGGTTTGCAGCACCGTGGCTTTCGCCGGTGTATAGACAATATTGGTTGGACTCACTTTGAAACCCGAACCGTTTGTCAAAACCACGCCGTTGACATAAACGGCGAAGATATTCGTGCTCCAGGCCGGATCCGCCGCGAAGGTATTGGTGAACGGATTATCCACCGTGGCCGTGCTGGAGTTGGTGATGGCCGGCGGATAGGAGCCGGTAAATTGGCCGCTCACTTCCACGTTGTCCACCCGGGCGTTGCCGGAACTGTTGTTGTACGGTTGTCCCAGATAATTCACGCAGTCGAAGCCGGTGGCGGCATTGACAATCCGGAAGGCAAACTGCGGATTGTTGGCCACCGTGGGATCCCCGGTGAAGTCAATCACCATGTAATTAAAGAAGATCGAACCGTAAGTATTGTCAAAATAAGTGCCCGTCACGGTGTTCGGCGAGGACGTGTTGGTCTGGATCAACGTGGGATTCAGCCCGTAGGAGAGATTGTTGGCTACGTTCGTGGTCGCCCAGTCGTTGGTGGTATAAAGCACGCACATTTTGGCTTCACCCTGGCTGGTCTCATAAAGATCGAAGGTAACGATGACGTTGCTGTAATTGATCGTGCTGACATCGAACTCCGCGCCTTGCGAACCGATGGGTTGAGTGCTCAGCCAGCCGTTGCCAGGATTTTGGCCGCGCAACCGCCAGACATCCTGACCGGCAGGCCCTGTGGAGCTGTACGGGGCGCCGTTTGCGGTGATATCGCCATAATTGGTACTGCCCGTCACCCCATTCGCAAACACGGCATTCGGCAAATTAAAGCCCATCATCGTTGCCGTCGCGGTGTTGTTGGCAATCGCCGGCGCCGGATTGTTAACTGGTTTGGTCTTGGTGCCCAGATTGTCGAACGGCCAGTCGGCGACGACGTTGAAGGGAACGCCTTGAATGACGACATTGTCGAAAGTCCAGTTGGCCGTCGTGTTGCTGTTGTTGTAAGGGGCGCCGGTCGTATCCAGACAGTTCGTTCCCGTGGAGGCATTCACGATGCGAATGGCGAAATTCGGCGCATCATCCACCTGCGAAATGCCGGACAAGTTAACTGTAATCTGGTTGTTCCAGCCGCTCGCCAGGGTCACATAGGTGCCCACCACCAGATCGTTCGTCGTAATTGTATTGGTGTAAATGGTTGCTCCGGAGCCGACCGAGGCGATGTTGGCATTATACCAGATGGAGTCTCCCGTCGTGTATTGAACCTGAAGCGCGCCTTCCGCGTTTGCCGTCGCATTCACGTCTAATGAAACCTGCAATTGATAATAACCGACCGTGCTGGCGGAAAACTGGGCGCCTTGCGAACCAATCGCCGCAGTCGATTGCCATCCATCACTCCCGCCCGTGGCGCTGAACTGCCAACTGTTGGCTTCCCCCGAAGAGCTTCCCGGCAGGGAGACAATGGCGGGATTGCTGGCGTTGCCCAAGCCCACCGCGTCGGCCGAACCAAAACCGGTCGAGGGAGCGGGATTTGCATTGTAACCGAGCGACGCGTTGTCGAAGGTCCAGGCGCTGATGGGGGTTTGAGCTTTGGCGGCGGATAGCGAAGCGACAAAAATCGCCGCGAGAGACGCGATGTTTTTTAATTTCATTTAGTTCTTTTATGTTGGTGACGGAAAACCTGCTTGTCGGACGCGCCCAGTGAATGAAACACGCGTCACACGAATATGGCGTTTTGGTTACGATTAGGTGACTTAATTTTAAGTATTTCCTTGTCACATGATTGTAACAGAAGACGAATGTTTTTGTAACAATCCCATCCCATCATTGTCTGGGTTCGTTGTATCGGGACGTTTAACAAGAAGAGAAATAGTGAAACTAAATTCCAAACAAAACGCTTTTACTTTAATCGAATTGCTGGTCGTCATCGCCGTCATCGCGATTCTCGCGGCCTTGCTCCTCCCTGCCCTGGGCAAGGCCAAGCTCCGGGCCCAGGAGGTGGCCTGCCTGAGCAATTTGAAGCAATGGGGGCTGGCGCAAAATATGTATGTCGATGACAACAACGAAACATTTCCCTGGCCGAAATACGACCCACCTTCCTCATTTGCCTCCGCCGATGAAGACACCCCGACTTGGCTGGACATCTACTCGTATCATGCCACCCAAAACGTTGGGGACGATGCCTGGTTTAACGCCCTCCCATCGTATGTTGGCAGCAAGACGATGTACCAATGGGCTTTGGGGGCAAATAAAGGACAGTTCAACAACGCGACCGGTTCCGGCCAAAATATTTTCATCTGTCCGGTTGCCTTGTCACAAGGCATTGACCCCGGAGATGTATCCCCAACCCATGGATTCATGGAACCGGGGCAACGTCCGCTGTTCAGTTACGGAATGAATTCAAAAGCCACGGCTAACGAGAGTCTGGACTCGCCATCGGATCTTGTCTGCAAAACCGCCATGGTCAAAAACCCCTCCGCCTTTGTGCTTTTTTCGGATACCCGCTACCGTTCCCTGGAAACTCCTTACTTCGCCTCGGGGGACAATCTGTATCCCAATGGAAATTCCATTGACCTGGCCACCCCGCAATCTTACACCACGCGCTTTTCCTCTCGACACAGTTTGGGCGGCAACATTACTTTTAGTGACGCTCATGCCGGTTATTATAAATACAGCTATATTGTCTCCGACGGCACTGCCACTTATCCTTCCGGCCAAATCGTCCCCGCCGGCCACGACCCCGGCCATTCGGATGTCAATTGGGATTGTCAGGGTAACCCGGTCACCAACTGATTTCTGAATCATCGTGAAAAAACTGTCTTTAAAGCTCCCTCTTTGTCTGGCCACGGCTCTTTTTTCGTTCGCCGTTGCGATCTCCCCCCTTCAGGCCCAGGACGACACCATGGCCGCGCCTTCGGCGCCGTTCGTCCCAGTGTATCTCCATTACCTGCCCGCCGGTAAGCCCGACGCCGTCACCCTCCTTGCGCCGCCGCCATTGCCCGATTCCCCCGAACAAGCCGCCGATATGCAGACCGTCCGTGAGGTTTACCACGCCTGCAGCACCAATGACATGGCGATTGCCTATTCCCAAAAGAAATTTGATGTCTTTACCTTCACCCCGGCTGTCGGCGATTTCTTTCAGCCCGGCAAATTCCCCAACACGGAGGAATTTTTCCAAAACGTCCAATCCGACGCCGCGGCCGTCACCGACCAGGCCAAGGACCATTATCAGCGGCCCCGTCCCTATGTCACCGATCCCAGCCTGGCCAACGGTAAACTCGAGAAAAGCTACAGCTACCCGAGTGGCCACTCCACCGAATCCATGGTCCTCGCCCTCGTGCTCGCCGATTTGTTTCCGGAGAAGCATGACGCCATTATCGCCACCGCGCGCAGCATCGGCTGGCACCGCGTCATGATTGCCCGCCATTATCCCACCGACATCTACGCCGGACGCGTCCTGGCCCAGGCCATCGTCGAGCAGATGAAAAAGAGCGCCATCTTCCAGGAGGATTTCGCCGCAGCCAAAGCCGAAATCGCCCACGCCCAGGTCGTGGCAAATTGAACAAACCCCTCCCGGCAAGCCATTGCCATGCCCTCACGGATTGAATCCCGTGACGCGAAAATTGGTCGCAGTCGTGTTTCCCGCCAAATCCGCGC
Source organism: Limisphaerales bacterium (assembly GCA_052140285.1). Taxonomy (GTDB): domain Bacteria; phylum Verrucomicrobiota; class Verrucomicrobiia; order Limisphaerales; family UBA11358; genus UBA11358. Next base: position 8,849 of record JBKQUF010000253.1, read on the forward strand.
CGTCGAAGTGTTTCTTAAAATTTTTTAATTGGCAATGCCGGGGTTTTGTCCTAAATTATGGGCAGCCAATAAATTGACCTTATGTACTTTGGTGTTGATTACTATCCCGAGCATTGGGTCTATCCATACGCAGGCGCCGCTGACAACCCTGAAGCCGCGTGGGAACGGGACGCCGACTTGATGTCCAAGTTGGGCGTCAATGTGGTTCGGATCGGCGAATTCTCCTGGGGCCTCTGCGAGCCTGAAGAAGGCAAATTCGATTTTCTCTGGCTCCGCCGCGTGATGGACATCATGGCGGCCAAGGATATCAAGGTCGTCTTGGCCACCCCCACGGCCGCCCCACCGGTTTGGCTGGCCGAAAAACATCCCGAGATTCTTCCGCTCGATGAAAACGGACTGACCAAACACCACGGCACCCGCCGCGCGGTTTGCCTGACCAGTGACGTTTTCTGGGACTATTCCAAACGAATCGTCACGCAGATGGCCTCCGCGCTGGGCGATCATCCGCAATTGCTGGCCTGGCAGATCGATAATGGCATTGGCGCGCACGACACCGAATTTTCCTACAACGAAGCCACCCGCCAGGAATGGCACTCTTGGCTCGAATCCAAATACGAAACCGTCGAACGGCTCAACGAGTTGCTAGGCCTGCGCTTTTGGGGACAGACCGTTACCTCCTTCACCCATGTGCCGATGCCGATGTCTTCCCCCGCACCGCACAATTCCGCCTTGCTCCTCGATTGGAACCGGTTCAGCAGCGATACCATGGTGCAGTTCGTCAAAATGCAGGCGGACCTCTTGCGGAAGCTTTCGCCCGAACATCCGGTCACGGTCACCCTCCGCGCGTTCTCCCGCAAATTCGACCATTTCGACATGGCCGCCGTCGTCGATTTCGTTTCCATCGAAAGCAATCCCGTGACCCGGGCAAAAACAGCCGAACTGGCGTGCGACGTCGATTTCCTGCGTTCGCTGAAAAAAAACGACATCCGCACGCCCGACGGCGACTATGGATTTTGGGCGCTGGAACAAAAAGTCGGCCAGGGAACCACCCTGGACGTGAATACCTTGCTGCGGCCGGGTTTGATTCGTCTTTTCACCTACCAGCTTGTTTCCCGCGGGGCGACCGGCATTTTGTTTTTCCGCTGGCGCCAGCCCCGCATCGGCAACGAAAAATTCTACGGCGCGGTGGTGCCGCATCATCTTGAAGGCAACAACCGGACCTTCATGGAAGTGGGCCAGTTGGGTGAGGAATTGAAATTGCTCGCCCCCTCGCTCAAGGGCACCAAAGTCGTTTCCGAAGCCTGCATCCTTTTTACCCACGACAACGAATGGGCGTTGCAGCAGCCGTCGCAGCCCAACAAATTTTACAACCTGCGCGAACACATTCAGTTGATTTACAATGCCCTGCACGACCGGAATATCCCCGTCGAATTTGCGCGGCCCACCGAAGACCTTTCCAAATACAAGATTGTCTTCGCCCCCTCGTTGCAGGTGCTTTCCTCGGCGGAAGCCGATCATTTGAAGCTGTACGTGCAGAACGGCGGCACCCTGGTCGGCACCTTCAACACCGGCCTCGTCAACGAACATCATATCGTGCCCGACACCGGCTTCCCCAACGACCTCATGGATCTTTTCGGCTTGGAAGTCGTGGAATTTGATCCCATCCCGCCGGGCGAAGAAAATCATCTCACCTTCAAAGGCGCCTTCCCCACCAGTCATCTGCATCCCGCGCGCCTCTGGTGCGATATTATCGAACCGAAGGGGTGTTCCGTGCTTGCGGTTTATGCCAAGGATTTCTACACCGGCAAACCGGCCATGACGATGAATACTTATGGATTGGGCAAAGCCATCTATCTCGGCACCCTCAGCCACCAGCATTTTTATCATGACCTGGTTGCCTGGCTGCGCCAGGTTTGCAGCCTGCGCCCCTTGCTGAAAGTTCCCGAAAATGTCGAGGTCAGCATGCGCGAGAAGGAAGGCACGCGTGTTTATTTTCTGCTGAACCACCAGAATTCACCCGTGCGCATCCAATTCTACAAGCCCATGCATGATTTTCTGACCGGCAATACTTTTTCGGGGAACTACGATTTGCCGCCGCATGGCGTCCTGGTTCTCGACGACCATCCGGAACCCAAGCCAGTGCCCGCCGAAACGGTCTGATCACCAATCCTTCACCGGCGGGTTTTCGTTTTGCGGATTCCCCCTCGGACCGAACTGGAGCATTTGTTCATTGTCCTTTTGCGCATCCAATAATCGCTTCGCCTCCTCCGGCGTCATCGCGCTGGCTTGCTGGTTGTTGTCCTGTCCGGCCTTCTCCTGGCCCTGCGCCTGCTGGGCCTTGGGTTGATTTGCCTGGTTCGGTTGGTTCGGTTGTTGCCCCTGCTGTTGGTTCTGCTGGTTTTGGGCCTGCGAATTTTGGTTCGGCTGCGATTGCTGCTGCTGTGACTGGTTCTGTTGCGATTGATTTTTTTGGGATTGATTCTGTTGCGACTGGCTTTGTTGATTTCGCTGATTCTGCTGGTTTTGTTGGTTCTGCTGGGACTGCTGCTGTTGTTTCAACAATTCTTCCAGTTTCTTCAGCTTCGCATCGTCCGGATAAAGCTTCAGGCCCTGCTCGGTTTTGTCCAATGCCGCCGGAATGTTGTTGGAAATATAAAGCTGCGCGCCCCCGTCGAAAAAATCTCCGGCGGTTTGCGCGCTGGCGGCCAGCGGGGCCAGCAGCAGCAGGCTAAGGCTGATTCGGAGTGGCAATGTCATCGATGTCCTTCAATCGTTTGGTAAAATCCTGGAACTGCTTTGCCGCAATCGTCCTTTGCAGCGGCATCATGATCTCCAGCGCCCGGTGGAATTCCGCCTGGCGCACCGCGGCGTCCGCTTCGTTCTTCGCGCGCATCATCGCCTCCCGAAACGCCTTGATCTGCTCAATCGCAGTTTTGGTGAACTGATAATTAAACACCGCGTCGGCATCGTTCGTGTTCAGGTCCACGGCGCGGCTGTAGCTCTTCTCCGCCGTTTCCAGCCCTGCCTGCAATCCGTCCAGGTCCTTGGCGTCCTTCGCCGACTCAAACTGCGCGTTGCCCAGGTTGTAATCCGCCTGCTGCTGCAATTTCAGGTCCGGCGACAATGCCGCGCGTTCAAAAAGCTGCTGCGCCAGGTCAAAATTGGTCGCTCGATACGCCGCGTCGCCGGCGTTGAAAACCAGCCGGAAGTCATTCGTCTTTCCTTCCGCCAATTGCGAATACTCCTCCAGCGCGTTCGTGAAATTTCCCGACTGATATTCCCGCAAGGCCGATGCCGGCGACCCTCTGGAGGTCATCGGCAAAATAATTGAAAGGATGAGAGCGGTGGCCACCGTCGATTGAGCCTTTTGTCCCGTGCCGGGAGCGGCCGTTTTGGCTGTCTTTCGCTCGGGCAGCAGCATTTCCACCACCAGCAACAGGATTGCCACCGCCAGCGGCCAGTAAAATTGCTGGTGATATTGGCGGATCAATTTTCCCTGTCCTTCTGTTTTCGGCAATGGGGCCAGCCCGCGGTCATAGAGCACGTCCATCGTGTCGGCGCGCAACGGCAGATAAAACCCCTTCGTGGCGCCGGCGATTTGCCGGAGCAACGGCTCGTTCAAATGTGATTTCACCACGTTGCCCTGCGCGTCGCGCACGTAATCGGTGTTTCCGTTCGCATCGGTCACGACGATCAAATCTCCCGCCGCGGTTCCGACTCCGACCGTAAAGATCGTCACGCCGTCCTTGGCGGCGTCCTGCGCCGCCGCCAGCGCCCCGCTTTCATCCACGTTGTCCTCGCCGTCCGTCAGCAGCACCACGATCTTATGCGCGTCGCCTTCTTTGAAGGCGCTTTCCGCCGTCTGGATGGCACTGCCAATCGCCGTGCCCCCCTCGGAAATCGTGTTCACGTTCAGCGCCTGGACGCTTTGCTCAAACGCCGAATCGTCCACCGTGAGCGGACATTCCAAAAAGGCCTGCCCGGCGAAAGCCACCAGCCCCAGCCGGTCCGATTTCGCGTCCTGCATCAATTCCAGCGCCGCCAGTTTGGCCCGTTCCAGCCGGTCCGGCGCGATGTCCCGCGTGAGCATTGACTTGGAAGTATCAATCACCACCACGATGTCCAACCCCTTCTGTTGCACCTCCTGCAAATCGTACCCGTATTCCGGACCGGCCATCGCGATGATTAAAAATGCCGCCGCCACGATCAGCAGCGTCGTCCGGATTTTCCGGCGTCGGGCCGAGATGCCCACCGTCAACGTCGGCAGCAGGCGTGTTTCGATGAATTGGGTCAGCAGTCTGTGCCGCTGCCGCCCCGCCCACCAATAAAACGCGGCCAGCGCCGGCGGGACCACCAGCAGCAACCATAATAAATTGGCGTGTTCGAATCTCATGGCAATCGGCGAAAAATCGTCTGACCCAGAATAATTTCAATCAACAACAATGAAAGACCGGCCAGCACAAACCACGCAAACAATTCCCGGTATTGCGTGTATTTATTGACCACCGCTTCGGTCTTCTCAAGCTTGTTGATGTCCGCGTAAATGGCGGTCAGTTCCTCCGCGTTGTTGGCCCGGTAAAACTTCCCTCCCGTCATGTCGGAAATTTTTTTCAGGGTTTCGGTGTCCGGCAAATATCCCGGCGGCAATCCCATTTGCTGCACAATTTGATCGTTGCCCAGGCCAACGGTGTAAATTTTGACGCCCAGCGCCTGCGCTGCCTCGGTCGCCGTCATGGGATCAACATTCCCCGAATTGTTCCCCCCATCGGTCATCAGCACAATGATTTTACTTTTTGACTTTAAATCACGCAGGCGGTTCAAAGCCGTCAAAATTCCGTCGCCGATCGCCGTCGCGTCCGAATTAATCGTGCCAATTTGCAGGCGGTCCAGATTATCCAGCAAATAGTCGTGGTCCAGTGTCAACGGCCCCGCGATAAATGCCGCCGCCGCGAATACCACCATGCCAATCCGGTCGTTCGGACGCCCTTCGATAAACTTTTTCAACACCGCTTGCGCGATATGGAACCGGGTGACGCCCTGCCCGTCTACTATGTAATCGGGTGTGTTCATGCTTCCGGAAAGGTCCAGCGCCACCACGATATCAATGCCGCTGGCCTTGACTTCCGTGGTGCTTTTGGTCAACTGTGGTTGCGCCAGCGCCACGATAAATGCCGCCAATGCCAGCCAGCGCAACGCCGCCAAAAAAGCCCCCGACCGCGACCGTCGCACCGCCGTCAATCCCTCCACCAGCTTGACCGATGAATATAAAAACGCCGGCGGCGAGCTTCGTCGTCCCTTCAGCCACGCCAGAGCCGGCAGCAGCAGCAATAACCAGAGAAGATATGGATGCGCGAAAGTCATGGGCAATTTCTCATTTCATTTCCGCCATCGCCTGGACCGGCGGCGCACCCGTCATTTCTTTGGGTTCCGTCTCTTCGACCAGCCTCACCGCGGAAACTTGCAATTCGCGCAACTCATTCTCGCCCGGTTCGTATTTCGCGAATTTTACCAAATCACAACTTTCCAAGAAACTTCCCAGGCTCACCTTCTGTTCCGGCGACAGCCGGTCCGTTGCGCTCAATTCGCGCAGAAACTCCTCGGTGGTCCGTTCCGGCGCGCGAAATCGAAACCGCTCTTCGAGGTAAAACCGCACGGTGTCCGAAACCAGAATGCAAAACGGCTTGGGCTGCCCGATGATTTCCAGCGCCCGCTCCAGCGCCTGTTTTGCCCGGAGGTGCGCCGGGACCGGCGGTTCCTGGGCGATTTGCGAGCGCCGCTTTTGCCAGTAGAGCCAGGCCAGCCGCAAAATCGCCACCAACGCCACCGCCGCCAGCGTCCACCAGACCCATCGCCATCCGTTCGCAATGTCAATCGGCGGCTTGATGTCGCGGATATCCATTGCGGCGGACGCGGTTGGTGGGTTGGTGGTCATCGATTAACAATTACCGCCCTTCAAGCGGCTTCTGTGGTGGTGCTCATCCTCTCAGCCTCCGTCGCTCCCGGGTTTCAAAGAATTTTCCCAGCGTCGCGGTGTAAGGTTCGTTCGTCCGAAGCTGGATCGAATCAATCCCCAGCCCCCGGAACTGTCTGGCCAGTTCCTGCCTCTCCTGCCGCAACGCGAAGGCGTCGCGGGTGCTCGCGCTGCCGGTGTTGAGTTCCAGAATCTCCCCGGTCTCGGCGTCCTCCAGGATCAACCGCCCCAGCGCCGGCAATTCCCTCTCGTACCGGTCCGTGATTTGCACCGCCACCACGTCGTGCTTCCGGTTCACCTGCCGGAGCATCGCCTGGAGTGGCTTCAACAGCATCCCGCCCCCGTCCACCGTCAGAAAATCCGATGCCACCACCGTCACCGCCTTGTGCGGCTGCACCCGCATCAGGAATTCCAGCGCCCGGTGCAGGTCGGTTCCCCGCCGTTTCGGTTCAAAAAAGAGAATTTCGCGGATCACCCGCAACACGTGGCCCCGTCCTTTCCGCGGCGGAATGAATTTTTCCACCTCATCCGTGTAAAGAATCAACCCCACCTTGTCATTGTTCCGGATGGCTGAAAAGGCGAGCACCGACGCCAACTCCGCCGTCAACTCCCTTTTCGTCTGCCCCTGCGAGCCGAACAGTCCCGAACCGCTCACATCCACCACCAGCATCACCGTCAGTTCGCGCTCCTCCACGAATTTTTTGATGAACGGATGATTCATCCGCGCCGTGACGTTCCAATCGATCGTCCGGACATCGTCGCCGGGCTGATATTCCCGCACCTCGTCGAAGTTCATCCCTTGTCCTTTGAACACGGAATGATAGGCGCCCGCGAGTGTCTCCGTCACGATCCGGTTCGTGCGAATCTCGATCTGCCGGATTTTTTTAAGAATTTCGCGGGGAATCATGGGGAGTTTCGACCTCCAAAAAATGGACGCGCATCGGGGCCATGAACCCGGAATTGTCCCAAATCCCGCGATTGTGACTTCCCTCTCCCCTCAACGGGGAGAGGGATTGAGGGTGAGGAGTGAGAATTGTATCGGTCCTCTCTTCTTGTCCTTTGTGTCTCTTTTGTCCCTTTTGGTTCATGGAAAATTGCCGATGGGCGATGAGCGATGGGCGATTTCGCGCCGGAAAAAACTCCGGCTTGCGCGGATGAGGCAACGGGGTAAATTGTGGCCATGAGCGCGGCCCAGGTTTTGGAACAAGTGGACAAACTTCCGTTTGAAGAACAACGGGAAGTCTTTGAGCAACTCCGCGAAAAGTTCGATGACGAACTGACGCGGGAGCAAAAAGCTGAACTCGACCGGCGGGTGGAAGAATTCCGCAAAAATCCGCGCGGCGGAATTCCCTTTGAACAAGTCCGCGAAGAAGCCGGCAAACGCTTTGGCTGGAAATGAAGCGAGTGCGGCTCCAATCGCCCGCCGACTTGGATTACTTTCAAGCGTTGGTTGAGAATTTTTCTGGGAATCATGGAAAAATGGCGAATGACGAATGACGAATTTCAAATTGCTCACGGCAACTGTCGGAGTAAAATAAATCCATGTCCGTGAAAAAATTCCTTGCCGCCGCGAAAAAGCTTCCGTTTGATGAACGGGTTGAACTCGCGCATCGCCTCTGGGATGAATTCATGGATGGCTTCCAAGACTGGAACGCGCCGCCAATTCCAAAGGGCAAATTCCCGTGGAAAACTTTGAAAATCGAAATTGACGCCAAGTTGAGCCGTCTCGACCGCCTCGAGCTTGCCCAGCAAGTTTGGTCGAACATCATCGAAAACGGATACGATTGGAATTTAACACCCGAACAAGCAGCCGAACTCGACCGCCGCGCGGAAGACGCGCTCAAACATCCCGGACGCGGAAAACCCGTTGACCAGGTATTTGCTGAAATTGAAGAACGCTTTCGCGCCAGAAAATGACTTTCAAAGTCATCGCGGAAGCCGAAGAAAACTCCGGCTTGCGCGGATGAAGCAACGGAGTAAATTGAGGCCATGAGTGCGACGGAATTATTCAACGCGGCTAAAACTCTTCCCCTCGAAGAGCGAATTGACCTTGCGCGAAAACTTAATGATGACCTTATTGAGGAAGGATTCGATCCCGATTTGACGCCGGAGCAAGCCGCCGAATTAGACCGCCGTCTCGCTGAATTTGAGAAAAATCCCCGCGACGGCATTCCGTGGGAACAAGTTGAAGCCGATCTGAACAAACGCTTCGGCTGGCAATGAGCCTTCCGATCATTTTCAAACCCGTGGCGCGTTTGGAATTTGACGATGCAGTGGTGTGGTGCGAAAACGAGCGTCCCGGACTCGGACTTGAATTCAAATTGGAAGTGAAACTCGCGCTCAAGCGAGCCTTGGCCAACCCGGAACATTTTCAAAAAGTTCGAGGTCTCGCGCGAAAAATTCACCTGCCTCGTTTTAAAAAATACACCGTTTATTTTGCGATTAAAGACAATAGCTTTGCAGTGCTTTCTGTCTTCCACGGCGCGCGAAACCCAGCGGAACTGCGCAGGCGACTGAAGTAACGTGCCCGCCGGCGTCCCGGTCGCCCTGCGCTTCGCGCGAGCCTCGCCCGGCCGGATTTTTTTGTGAATTTCTCTGGAAATCATTGGATTCTCGAATCGTAAATGTCAAATGTCGAATCAATTGCGGAACCAGTGAACCCTCAATCCGACTTTGGCATTCGAAATCTGTTCACGGCACCGGCAGTTCATCAAAAATCTTCTGGATGACGGTTTCACTCGTCTTTTCCTCGGCCTCGGCTTCGTAGGTGATGGCCACCCGATGCCGCAGCACGTCCATGCCGATGCTCTTGACGTCCTGCGGTGTCACGTAACCGCGTCCTTTCAGGAACGCAAACGCCTTCGCCGCCAGCGTCAGCGCAATCGTCGCGCGCGGCGACGCGCCGAGTTGAATGAAATCCTTCACCGCAATTTTGTAATGGTCCGGGTCGCGGGTCGCGCACACCAGGTCCACGATGTAATCCTTCACCTTGTCGTCCACGTAAATGTCGTTGATCACTTCGCGCGCCTTGAGGATGTCCTTGGAATCCACCACCGCGCTGGCCGTCGGTGTGCCCGAGGTTTTGGCCATCATATCCAGAATCTGCCTTTCCTCCGCCCGGTTTGGATAATCGATCTTCAGCTTCAACATGAACCGATCCACCTGCGCCTCCGGCAGGGGATACGTGCCCTCCTGTTCGATGGGATTCTGCGTCGCCAGCACCAGGAATGGCTCGTCCAATTTGAAGGTCTGCTCGCCGATGGTTACCTGCCGTTCCTGCATCGCCTCCAGCAACGCGCTCTGCACCTTGGCGGGGGCGCGGTTGATTTCGTCCGCCAGCACGAGGTTGGCGAACACCGGCCCCTTACGGGTCGTAAATCCGCCCGATTGCGGATTGTAAATCTGCGTGCCGATGATGTCCGCCGGCAACATGTCCGGCGTGAATTGCAGGCGCGAAAATTTGACGCGCATCGTGTTCGCCAGCGATTTCACGGCCAGCGTTTTGGCCAGCCCCGGCACGCCTTCCAGCAGCACGTGCCCGTTGGCCAGCAGGCCGATCACCAGCCGCTCGGTCAAATAACTTTGGCCGACGATTACCTTGCCCAGTTCATTAAAAAGCGGATGCGTAAAAGCGCCCGCTTCCTTGACCGCTTCGTTGATTGCAGAAATACCTGTATTCATTGTGTATTTTTCCGACAATTAAAATTCCGGCGTGTTCAACATTTTTTCCTAAGCGCCCGGTAACAGCTTCACTTGTGGGTCCGGCAGCCAGCCGGTCCGGCCCGAACCGTCCCCGACCTGCACCCAATCCCCATGACGATCCATCACCGGCAGTTCGGCGCCGTCCCGCACCGCAAAGGCATTTTGGGAATCATTAAACGGACCGCTGCGCGCCATCGCATTGTCCGCCACCACCACGGCGGTCGCCTGCGAAAAATGCCGCCCCGCCTGCCAGGCGGTTGCCGCGGAAAACAGGACCGTCAAAAAAATCAGAAGGCCGCCCGCCCCGCGAAGCCTCGGCACCAGCGCCGGACGCAACTGTGTTGCCGCCAATACGAGAAAAGCAAGCCACAGCGCAATCGCCGCCAGCATCGTCCATTCATTCAGTGTCAGTTGCCCCAGCCAGTCGGTCCAGCGGCTTTCCCGCAGGACCGGCCCCTGCACCTGGCTGCGCGCAAAACCGAGGTTGGCCCGGATTTCACTGTCCCGGGGCGCCAGCAATTCTGCCTGGCGAAATGCCGCAATGGCCTCGCCCAAATGTCCTGCCTTGAACTCGGCGTTCCCGTAATCAAACCACAAATTCGCCGACGCCACGCCGGACTGAAGAATCCTCCCGTAGGCTTGCGCCGCTTCCGCAAATTTTCCCTCCCCGTACAATTGGTTCGCCGCTGAAAAATCGGACACCGCGTCCGCCCCGAAAATGTTTCCGGCGCAAGCCAGCGTCATGAGCGCGATCAGGAACTTAGGCCGCATTTTCTCCCTCCTGTAATTGGCCGATGACTCTGGCAAATTTTGCCGCCACCGAATTCAATTCTTCGCTTCCCCGCACCGGCGCATACCGCGCCTGGTTGCACAGTTGGAACAACTCCCGTAAATCATTCAGCAGGCTCTCCGGCGCGCCGCGGCCCGCGAGGTCCTCGTCCACCACCGCCTCGGTGATGGCGGACGCGGGGCAATCCAATCGCTCGCCGAGTTGCTCTTGCAACAATCTGAATAGCGTGGTGAAAAATGCTTCCGGATTGTTTTCCGCCGCGAACTTTTTCAAATCATCGCTTCCCATCTCCACCAGTTGTGCCACCAATCGCCGCCGGCGCAGGCGGGGATTGTTCGCCAGGCTGTCCGTCCGTTTGCGCCAGACCAAAGCCCCGAGGAAGGCCAGCACCGGCAGGGCCTGCACCGCAAGAAAGGCCGGTTGGGTGATCAACGGCCCGGACCCCGTCGCCAGCCCGCCCAGTTCCTGTTTGATCGGCAAAATATCCTGCGGCGGCTGGTTTCCCGCCGGCGCCGTCCGGGTCGCGGCAATCGTCGGCATCGGCGTCGCCCCCCCGGCCTGCACCACGAGCGGCTCGGAAGGCTGCGTGAGCGTGTGATATTGGCCGTCCTCCGGATTAAAAAATGAAAACGAAAAAGCCGGCAGCGCATGGACGTCCGCGTTTTGCGGCGTCACAATTTCCTCAAACGTTTTGGTCCCCTCCTGTCCGAGCGCGTCGGTCGTCTCCGTCTTGGTGGTCGGCGTGAAAATTTTGAAATTATCCCATCCCGATTGGTCCGGCATTTTGATCGCGTCCAGCGCGCCCCGCCCGCTGATTTGCACGTGGACGGTGATCGGGTCGCCCACCGTCACATTCGTCGGGCCGGCCGTGACGCTCATCGTGTAATCGCCAATCGCGCCGTTGAAATCCTTCGGCGCATTTTGGTCCGGCAGGGGCAATGACTGCGCCGTCACCGGGTCGGTCGTCATCGTCACCGGCTTCTGCTCGCCCTGGTTGAAGAATTGCGAAAAGAACGGGTCCCCGTTCTGATTTTGTGACGGCAGGACGACGATCGCCGTGGCGGTGAACGGTCCCACGCTCACCTCGCCCGTGCGCGTCACGCTCAACGAAAGTGACAACGGGATCACCCGGTAAACCCGCCCGCCAAGCTGCGCGGTGAAGCGCGTGCCCTCCGCGCTTTTGCCGATAATGAAACCGTCCGCCGGCGTCGAGGTCATCTGAAAATTCGCGATTTGTTGCACGTCATCCCGCAAATAAATCTGCGCTTCCGCCGCCAAAGTTTCCCCGACGTAAACTTTCTTTTCGGGCAGAATCAATTTCATGAACGCCACTTCGGCGCCCGAATTCATCGCCGAGGTGGACGGCGCGCTGGCCGCCGCCACCGTTAATTGAAGCGGCTGGCTGGTGAATTGCCGGCCATTGATGTCCACGCTCATCGCGGGAATCACAAAACGCCCGGCTCGCTGCGGCGTCACGGCAAACGTCACCGTCACCGCCGAGCTGATTGCCCCGTTGATAAAACTCATGTTCTGCGAAGTCCCGGAATTGACAATTTGCAGCCCGGGAACATCCGGCGTCGGCACGTTCCGCGGCTGTGCCCCCTCAAACGACAGCGAAAGCGTCGCCGTCTCGCCCATCGAAATCGTATCGCGATCCAGCGAGGCGGTGAAACTCGCCGAATGCGCCACCGATGCCATCATCATCGTCATGATGCAAATGGCGGCCCACACGGTTGAGAATCGGTAATTTTTCAATCGCAACTTTCCCAAAATTATATCTTTTCTTAATGACAAATAAAAGACATCACTGCGTGAAAAATGTTCACGCTTTGTGAAAGACTCTGAAAAATTCATCGCTTTAATTTGTTTTAATTCATTTTAAAACGCGTCGCGCAAATTCACGCAAATTTGTGCAAAAACGCGTCCATATACAAAAAAGTCCATACGTAAAAGCAAGCAAACGTGTGCACGGAAACCCGCTGCGGCGGAGGAAAATGCGAAAAACAAAGGGAAAACGAAAAAAAGCAGAAAGCAGAAAGCAGAAAGCGGAAAGCGGAAATGGGGCATTCTGCCATCGTCCGGCAAAACGTAGCGCGGGCGTTCTCGCCGGCGAGTTCGGCGGCGTCTCGCCGCGCGAATCCAACCCCGTAACGGCCTCGCAGCGGGACGCTGCGGGAACTCGCAGCCGGGACGGCTGCGCTACGCCCGGTTTCCGGATTTGTTGCGCCGGCTCTCATCGCGGCGATTTAAGCACGGAACGGCCAGAGTGTAATGTTGCTGGGGAACATAAAATGAAGGGGGAGAGGGGGCAGAAAGCAGAGAGCAGAGAGCAGAAAAATTCACCACCGAGTGGACGAATTTGGCCGCAAAACGCAAAGGCACAAAACACTGGGTTTTTACCACAGAGACGCGGAGAGTTTTAACCGCGGATTGCATGGATTACCGGGCAAATCCCGAGGGTCGAAAGCCAGGCTCATTTTTTCCAAATTCCTTTCGCAATTCACTCTTTGCCCGCGCCAGCACGGACTTTTCCTTCGCCGAAAGGTTTTTTCCGGCGCGATTGGTGTAAAAAATCAGCATCGACATCGCCGATTGCAGCGGCGTCCCCTTCCGCCGACGGCTTGTTTCGGCGGAATGTTTTAGCGAGATGGCAATGCGCCGCGGGTTGCCGCACTTGAAGATGTTTTTCTCCAGGTCCATCGCATCGCTGCGGCGCGTCACTTCTCCCGACCATCGCCTTGCCTTCTTTGGCGTTCTGCTCATCGAATCAATGGCGTTTAAAAAACTGCAACGCGCGTTCCTGACGTTCCGCCGCCTGGCGCGAGCCAAATGTCCCCGGGTTTCGCCGGGTTCCCGTGGCGGCATTCCGCTTTCGGGAATACAGGCGGAATTTCCCCGATGACAGTTTTCGGATCATGTTTAAAACACCAGCCGGATGCCCGCGCGGCCCATGCCGAAGTTCTCTTCATGGCGCGACGGCATCACGTAACGCCCATCCACAAAAAGACCCCAATGATGCGTCACCCGGATGTCCAGTCCGGCGCCCGCCTGGCCAAACCAGGCTTCCCCCGGCTCAAACTGATAGCCCGCGCCGCCATAAATGTAGGGCGCGAGATGCACCGCATCGAACGGCAGCCGCAAATAGAGATTGCCAGAAGAGTCGTTGATGAAACGATGCCTCGTGTTTTCCGAGTAAACATCGCCGCCCACGCCCAGGTAACGAATCGGATAATACGTCAGCCCGCCGCCGGCCCCCAAACGGCCGTTGCGCGTGATCCGCTGGCCCGAAATGTTTTTCAGGATCTGTTCATTTACCGAGGCCGTCCCAAACAAATCCAACTGCAATTCGTTGCCCTGAAAAATTCCCGCCGGCGCTTCAGGCGCATTGTTCGGCGGGGAATAGGATGGGGAATAAGGCGCGGATGCCGAAGGCGGCGGCGAGTTGGGCGTTTTGTTGTAATCCTGTCCCAACGCCGTCAAACTTGAAAAAGCGACGGCCACAATAGCGGTGACTAATCGTTTTGTTTCCATATACCGCCGCTTTAGCGAGACCCGTGCCACGGGGAAAGAAGCGGGCGTTCGTGGTCTAATCCCTGCATCCTGCAAAAAAATCATCCCTCACCATGCAATTTGCCAATAAACCTCCCGCATCCTGTCGGGCTTTGGATCTGCTGTTGGCGTTCCCCGCACTGCTGTCAGCGCCGGTTGACTTGGTTTGCTTCTATTTAATTTTTACACCAAGAAAACAAAGAGAACGAAGGATATTGTCCCGTACCCCCGTTTCGCATGGGCGCCCGTGGGCCAACCGACGGCCCCAGGCAGGATGAAAACGCAAAACAGCCGAAATAAACTGCCACGGCTATAAATATGGCGGACTGACCCCTGCTCGGCGTGTAAAAAAAGTCTGGCCAACTGCTGATGACGGTGGTAATGCTCCCTTGAAATTCAGAAACAGGTATGAAACGGAACGATCAGGGCCCGGTAATTGTTTCAATTTCCCGACAACGCAACTGGCGACGAGGCTTCCGCGCCGGTATTTCCCCTTCTCCGCATCGGATGGGGAGAAGGTGGCACAGCCGGATGGGGTGAACACAAAATTGTTGACCAAATGAAACCGCGCGCATATTGTACCAGCACATCTCCCTTGTCCGTTTCGACGGCAGGACGCGGGGCGGTTTCTTTGGAAACCGCCCTTGCATTTTTTATGGAAGCCGCCGTGTTTCCACAGCGAAGCCGATGAAAACCATCCTCTCCATTGACGGCTTCAATCTCTTTTATAGTGCTGTCAAAGGCACTCCCCTTCGTTGGCTAAATCCGGTGGCACTTGAGTCGGCTCCGGCTCACCCAGCCAAACCAATCCTTAAAAAACCGCCGCGCCCAGCCCTCCTCCTGATAATCCCAGAACTTGCTGAAGAGTTCCTTGGCCGCCCAGGCCCGCGCCACTTTCAATTGCAAGTTCTTCAGCGCGCCGAATTCCGACCGCTGTTCCTCGCTGAAATTCTCCGGGTTATACAACCACAGTTGCCGGCTACCCTTGAGCGTCTCATCGCCTTGGGCCATCAGTTCCTTGTGCTCCTGACGTCGCACCTTGTCCACCGCTTCGCCCAGGTATTTGCTGATATGGAATTTGTCATGCACAATGTCCGCGTCGGGAACCTCCTTTTCAAGCGTCCGAATGAACGGCTCCCACATGTCCACCGCCACCGCTTCCACCGCTTGCTTTTGCTCCAGACTCAACGTCTGCCATAACTGCCCGGCCGCCTCGGCCGTCCGATCTTCCACCACGTCAATGACCCGCGCTTGCTCCAAATCCGTCAGCAGCGTGATGTAGGACTGCCCGCGCCCGAAACTCTTTTCATCCATCCCCAGATGTTTCATCGCTTCCCGTTGCCGCCGCTCCAAGCCCCGTTTAACCGCCCGCCCCATCATCTCGTGTGCCGTCTCCCAGCCGATGCCCAGCAACTCGCACGCCTGGCTGACGCTGGCGCTGGCTTGGAGCACCTCCACCGCAAACCGCTCGAAGAGCAGGGTGAAACGCCCCTGCGGCTCCGCCCACGGCACCTGCATCGTTCTGACTCCGTGCTCAGGACAATCCGAACGCGGCGTCCGCGCCCGAATCAAGGTGGCAAACGGCATCGTGTCCAGATGCCGCCAGGTCCGCTCCGGCGCGCTGTCGTGGATCGAACAGGCCCGCCCGCACTCCGGACACTTGGCCGACTGGCCCCATTGCCAGCCCAATTCGATCTCCACCTTCTTCTCTCCCAATTTTAATTCCACGGTTTTGACTTCCCACGGGCTGCCAATGCCTAAAAGTAACGCGTAATGTTTTTGTAATTCAGTGTCCATGCTCATGCCGGCCACACTCTCAGAAAGCGGACTGCCCTTCCAACCAAAAACCTCTGACCGGCGCAGCGGAGCGGCAGCGTAGCGCAGTCCGGCGCGAAGCGGTGCGACCACCGGACCGCAGCCATCAACTAAAACAAACCGGCGGCCATTCGACCATTTCCATCCTAAAATCTGGCTTTTGGAACAACGCCAGCGTGAGGCTGGTAAACTGTTGCGAAAAAACAACAAATCAATCAAGGAAGTGGCCGCCCACCTCGGATACAAACATGCTCACCATTTCTCGCGGGAATTCAAAAAGTATTGGGGCATTTGCCCAAAAGAATTCATCGAAT
>JBKQUF010000254.1:0-7443 GCA_052140285.1 Limisphaerales bacterium
CTGGCGACGCCTGAATTCTCCGCTGACCGGCGCAATTTGGAAGAAGCCGCCGCGTTGATGGTCGAGGAGGCGGGCGAAAATGGTCGGCGAATCGAACGCGGGGAAACACATGAAATCAATCGAGCCATCCATGCCGACGAGCGCCGTCGTGGTCAAATCGCCAATCACGCCATAGTTTTCAATCGGCTGATAATCCATTGGAAAAAATGGCATACGAATGCCGATTGCGCAATGGCATCCAAAAAATCCAAGTATCAGTTGACGTACGAAAGAAACTGGGCGACAGATGATTATGACTGGAGGTCGGACAAATCGTTCGTGGGTTGACGTGGCGGTCTTTGAGGAGGTCAGCGACGGGAATGTGCTGGAGACGTTCCTGGAGCAGAAAAAATTCGAGGCCCGGACTTATGATGACAAATTGCTGAGGTGGTTTCTTTTTCTACGCCCGCCGCGCAAAACTTTTCGGGTGCAGGTGCGCGCCAGCGAATTTAAAATCGTCACCAATATTCTGGAAAAGGAACCGCCGGCGATTTTGGAGCAAGCGTTTCATTGTCCGTCCTGCGGTTCGTTGCGGGTCAATTATCCGCAAATGACGCGCAAATTCATCCTCCCGACAATCTTGCTGCACTTGGGAATCATCTTTCGATTGATCCGCCATGAAGCGTATTGCGAGCACTGCCATTACATCTGGAATTTGCCCAAGGATGGGGTTCCGGTTCTTACCGAGACGCGTCCAGACAAACCGTTCTTTCCACTGTGAGCCGTTCATCGTGTCCAGCCTGTCGAGAAGATTTTGGCTGCGAAAGGCGCGACCAAATTTTGCGCCAGCTTTTGGAGTGCGGTGGCTGGCGGGGAACAGGGCTGACACCGCTTTGGGGATGGCATTGAAATTTGGAAAGTTGTTGGACGTTTGTAGATCATCCTGAATCTGAAAGCGGTGTCACGGCCACCGCATTCCAAGACGACAAGCGCGCCTTCCGGGGTCCGGCCACTATGACTGGTGCTCATGTCTGAATCCAGCCCGGTATAAAAAGGCTCAAAACACACCAAGCCGCCAGCAGGTATTCACAACCGAACTCACGCGATGTCCTGTAAACATCTGCAAAAAACCGGCAATCAATAATACAAGGAAACACAGTTCGTATGCCCAGGCGATCTGGTCGTAAAAATGATTCAGTGGCCCAACATCGCCCCGATGCGGCCAATGAAAAACCAGGTAGTAACTCACAAGATGAGCGAGAACTGTGAATGCCTGAAATGGAAATAAAGGCAATCTCAGCCAATCACGCCGGTCTTGTGGCAATGCGTGAAACATACAATCGGCCTAACAATTCCCAACCTGTTCTTAAACCACAAAAATGCGGTGCTATTTTCACGAATCGAGCGTGGTTCATGGCGTCCGGTCTGTCGAGAAAATTTTGGCTGCGAAAGGCACGACAAATCCGGGTGGCAGGATGCCTGACGCTACGCCAATTGTTTTGCCAATTCCTCACCCAGGGCGGCCGCCTCGGCCAGCGGTCGTTTGGCCTCGGCGCGCTTTACGGTTTCATGGTGAAAGGAAATCGCGCGCATGAAAATTTTTTCGCCCACAACTTCCGCATACGCGCCGACCGGGCTTTGACAGCCGCCGCCCATGCCACGCAGAAAGCCGCGCTCGGCGGTCACGCATTGGAAGGTGTTGAAATGGTTCAGCCGCTCGCAGATTTTCGCAATGCGTTCGTCTTCGGCGCGAATCTCGATGCCGATGGCGCCCTGGCCGACGCATGGCAGCATGTCGTCCAATTCCAAAACCGTGGCGAGCAATCCATCGGGCACCGCGTCGCCGGAAAGTTTTCCGTCGGCGGCGATCTTGAAATTGAGCCGGGTGAGGCCTGCCAGGGCAAGGACGGTGGCGTCGAGTTCGCCGCGCTCGGAAATTTTTCGGAGGCGGGTGGGGACGTTGCCGCGGATTTCGACGATCTTCAAATCGGGCCGGGCGGCGAGAAGCTGGACTTTGCGGCGGACGGCGCTGGTGGCGATGGTCGCGCCGCGGGGAAGGTCTTTGAACGAAGTTTTGGGCGCGAATCCGCGCAACTCGTTTTGACCCGGAGTCCAATCAGCGGACGCTTCGGTTTCCGATTTCCGGTTTTTGATGAATTCAGCGTCGCGATAGATGAGGACATCGCGGACGTTCTCGCGTTTTGGGGTGGCGGCAAGGAGGAGGCCGGCGGGGACTTCGGTGGGCAAATCTTTGAGGCTATGCACAGCCAAGTCGGCCTTGTTTTTCAGGAGGGCCACTTCGAGTTCCTTGGTGAAGAGGCCCTTGGGCAGGCCGCTGGCGGCCATGGATGATTTTTGCAGTTTATCACCGGTGGTCTTGATGATCTTCAATTCAAAGCGCAGACGCGGAAAGGCGGCGCGGCATTGGCCGATGATGAAATTGGCCTGGGCGAGCGCCAGCGCGCTGCCGCGGGTGGCAATAATGATGGGTGGTTCTGCAGCCATTGCTGCCCACAGGTGAAACGATTTTGTTTCCGGCGGCAATCTTGAAATGAACAAACTACCACAAACCCGGGAATGAGGCGTGGTTCCAATGCGCGTGGAGAATTAGGCGCGCTGTTGCCATCGCGAAGTTTCAAAGTTAAAAATCCGCGCATTATTATTGGCGTTTATCTTAAGGTGGGGCGCTATAAGACGCACAGAATTTCATTGAACAATGGGCGATGGCATGGGAAATTAGGAAGAGCGCCGGCGGGAATCGCGGCGGTGCAAAGGTGCATTAAAAACAATTATTTTTTCAAACAAAGCCCCGGTTGTCCGGTCGAAAGGCAGTTATCATGTTGGAGAATCTTGGTTATTTAGAAACATTATATTCGCGGTACCAGAGCGATCCGCAGTCCGTGGGGGCGGAATGGCGGGACTATTTTGCGGGAACCAACGGCCATGGTGACGGCGGGAACGGCGTTGGGAACGGCCATGCCGGCGGCAATGGCGATGGCTACCCCACGATGGAGACGGCGGCGGGGCCGGCGCTGGTTCTGGCGGGGCGGGCCGCGCGCAATTCGAATCTCGACCAGAAGCTGCACCAATTGATCCGGAATTATCGCGTGCGGGGACATCGCATCGCGGCGATCGACCCGCTGGGCGCGCCGCGTCCGTGCCCGCCGGAGTTGAAGCTGGAGTATTATAATTTTTCCGAGAGTGAATTGGAGCAGTTGGTGCAGGTGCCAACGCTGCATTTCGGGACGGCGCTGACCGTCCGGCAGATTTATCATCGGTTGCGCCAGACGTATTGCGGTTCGATCGGGGCGCAGTTCATGCACATCGACGACACGGAGACGCGGCAGTGACTTCAGCGGCGGATGGAGAGCACGGAGAACCATCTGCAACTGACGCGCGAAGAGCAGGTGCGCATTTTTACGCGGCTGACGGACGCGGTGGTATTTGAGGAGTTTCTTCAGAAAAAATTTTTGGGCGCGAAAACATTTTCACTGGAAGGGTGCGAGACGCTCATCCCGCTGCTGGACCTGGCGATTGAGAAGGCCGGGAGCCAGGGAATCAAGGACATCGTGCTGGGGATGGCCCATCGCGGGCGGTTGAACGTGCTGGCGAACATCGCGGGCAAAAATCCCTGCGAGATCTTCCGGGAATTTGCGGACATGGACGCGGAAACAAAGCAGGGCCGGGGCGATGTGAAATATCATTTGGGACACAGCGGACATTGGGTGACGTCCGGGGGCGAAAAGATGCATTTGTCGCTTTGTTTCAATCCCAGCCATCTCGAGTTTATCAATCCCGTCGCCCTGGGCCGCACGCGGGCGCGGCAGGACCGGTTTGGCGACCCCGAGCGGAAACATATTTTAAGCCTGCTAATCCACGGCGACGCCTCGTTTGCGGGCGAAGGCATCGTGCAGGAATCATTGAACCTGAGCAAATTGGCGGGCTATTCCGTGGGCGGCACGCTACACATTATCATCAACAACCAGATTGGATTCACGACGATGCCGCATGAGTATCGTTCGTCCGTTTATTCCACAAGCGTGGCGCGCATGTTGCGGGCGCCGATCTTCCACGTGAACGGCGAAGACCCCGAGGCGGTGGCGCAGGTGGTGCGGCTTTCGCTGGATTTTCAACGGCAATTCCGGAATGACGTTTTCATTGACATGTACGGCTATCGCCGGCGGGGTCACAACGAAACGGATGAGCCGTCGTTCACGCAGCCGGTGTTGTACCGGCAGATTGAGCAGCGCCAAAGCGTGCATGCGCATTACCGCGAACATTTGCTGAAGCTGAACGGAATCACGGCCGAGGAGGCGGACAAAATTTCGCGCAAACGCCATGACAAACTTGAGAAACTGCTGGAGGCGGCCCGCAAGGGGAAATGCGAATACCCCGTAAAGGAGAAGGGGGTCTGGCACGGCTATCTGGGCGGCCCGGAACCCCGCGAGGAAACCGAAACCGCGCTGCCGTCCGAGGCGATTTCGGGACTGCTCACGACGCTGGCGGAAGCGCCGGCGGATTTTCATGTCCACCCGAAATTGCAGAAGATTTTGCAGTTGCGGCTGGAAATGGCGGGCGGCAAACAGCCGCTGGACTGGGCGGCGGCGGAATTGCTGGCGTACGGATCGCTGGCGGCCAAGGGCTGCCGCATCAGGCTGGCCGGACAGGATTCCGCGCGCGGGACGTTCAGCCATCGCCACGCGATATTTTACGATTACGACACGGGCGCGCCGTATTGTCCGCTGCAGAACGTCGCGAAGGACCAGGCGCCGGTGGAGATTGTCAACAGCCCGTTGTGCGAAGCGGGGGCGCTTGGCTTTGAGTACGGGTACAGCCTTGATTATCCGGACGGCTTGATTTTGTGGGAGGCGCAGTTCGGCGATTTCGTGAACGTGGCGCAGGTAATCCTGGACCAGTTCATCTCCAGCGCGGAAGACAAATGGAACCGGCTTTCCGGCCTGGTGCTGCTGCTGCCGCACGGGTTTGAAGGGATGGGGCCGGAGCATTCCAGCGCGCGACTGGAGCGGTTTCTGACCATGTGCGCGGAAAACAACATGCAAATCACGCAGCCGACCACGCCGGCGCAGTTTTTCCATCTGCTGCGGCGGCAGGTCTTGCGCAATTGGCGCAAGCCGCTGATCGTGCTGACGCCGAAGAGTTTGTTGCGTCATCCGAAGGTGGTTTCCCCGCGCGAACAATTCACCGGCGGATATTTCCAGCGCATCATCGCGGACCCGTTGCCGGCCGGGGAGGTCAAACGGGTGGTGGTGTGCAGCGGAAAGATTTATTACGAACTGCTGGCATATCGCGAAGAGCAAAAGCGCCACGACGTGGCCATCATCCGCCTCGAGCAGCTTTATCCGCTGCACGATGAGGACATGGAGAAGATTCTCGAGCCGTATGCGGAAATAGTGCCGGTGTTATGGGTGCAGGAAGAGCCGCGGAACATGGGCGCGTGGAGATTTTTGCACGAGAAATTCGGCAAACATCTTTTCTCGCGTTGGCCCTTTGCAGTGGTGTCGCGGCCGGAATCGGCCAGCCCGGCGACGGGTTCGGCGGGGGCGCACAAAATGGAACAGCAACGATTGATCCGGCGGGCGTTTGGCGACAGCGAAACCGTTGCCATCCCCCCGCCGGCCAAGAGCGCAGCGGCGCCGAAATAACCGGAAGGCAGGATGGCATGAGAGCTTTTTTCAGTGGATTGATCATCGGAATTATTCTGGGCGCGCTGGGGTATTGGTTCGTCCAGAAAAAGGCGCGGGAACATCCGGAGGCGGAACAACAGTATCAGGCGGCCGCGGCAGCAACCGCGAGTAACATGATGGCCGCCGCGCTGACGGCCTCGGACGCGTTTCGCGCCAAGCTGGACACACTCGACCTGCATGCCGATGAAATCCGGAATGAACTGGAGCACTCGGGCGAAGTCGTCCGGCGCAAGGCCCATGACATTGGCGCCCAGGCGGTGTCGGCGGCCACCGATGCGCGGGCGGTGACGGAGATCAAGGCGAAATACGCGATGGATCCGTCCTTGTCGATGTGGAAGATTTCCGTATCCTGCGCCCAGGGGCATGTGACGCTTTCGGGAACGGCGGCGGCGGAGGAGGACATCGGGCGGGCGGTGGCGCTGGCGCTGGAAGCGGACGGCGTGCGCGACGTGACCTCAACAATCCAAGTACAACCAGGCAAATAAAAATTTATGGCAATTGATCTGACAATTCCCGGCGTCGGCGAATCCATCACGGAAGTGCAAATCGCCGAGTGGCTCAAAAAAGAAGGCGACGAAGTCCAAAAAGACGAGAACGTGGCGGTGATTGATTCACAAAAGACCACGCTGGAATTGCCCGCGCCCGAGAGCGGGCGTTTGAAAATTTTACGCCAGGCCGGCGAAACGGTGCCCATCGGCGAGGTGGTGGCGCGGATCGAAACGAACGGCGAACCCGCCAAAACGGACCCGGCCCGCAAACCGGAAAAGGCGGAGAAGCCCGCGCCGCCAAAGGAAACCCCGCCACCCGCCGCAGCCACGGGAGCGGTGACACCGCCAGAAAAGGCCGCGGCGAAGCCCGACAAAAAAGAACCGCCTGTCATCCCGGCAGCGGAAGCCAAAAAAACGACCCCGCCGGCGCTTCCGGTGGCCGGCACTCCCGGCGCGGGTGAAAAAGTGGCGCCAATGACGATGTTGCGGCGCACGGCGGCAAAGCGATTGGTGGAGGCCAAGCAGCAAATGGCGATGCTGACCACGTTCAACGAAGTGGACACCAGCGCCGTCCAGGGCCTGCGCAAGGAGTTCCAGGAAAAATTTGAGAAACGCCACGAGGTCAAACTGGGTTTCATGTCCTTCTTCGTCAAAGCCGTTGCCGGGGCGTTGAAGGAATTCACGCCGTTGAACGCGGAAATCCGCGGCACGGATATTATCTATCACCAGCGCATTGATATTGGGGTGGCCATCGCGAGCGACCGGGGATTGGTGGTGCCGGTGCTGCGCCATGCGGAGCAAATGGGCTTTGCGGAAATCGAGAAAGCGATTGCGGATTACGCGAAACGTTCGCGCGAAGGGAAGTTGAAGCCGCAGGAGCTGGAGGGCGGGACCTTCACAATCACCAACGGCGGCGTGTTTGGCTCATTGCTTTCGACGCCCATCATCAATCCGCCGCAGACGGGGATTCTGGGGATGCATTCCATTCAGGAACGCCCGATCGCGGTGGACGGCCAGGTGGTGGTCCGTCCGATGATGTACATTGCGCTGACGTATGATCATCGGCTGGTGGATGGGCGCGAGGCCGTGCTGTTTCTGCGTCGGATAAAAGAGACAATTGAAACGCCGGCGCGAATGTTGATTGAAGTTTGAGTATTGGCGCTGCGCCCATACTCGCTGGCGTTTTGGAGTGCATGCCAGGTCCCGCAAAGTGGAGGGCTGACACCGCTTTTCCACATTGGATGTTCGATGTTGGATGTTCGATGTTGGAT
>JBKQUF010000255.1:0-7815 GCA_052140285.1 Limisphaerales bacterium
CTTGAATCCGGTCGTGCCCAACTTTCCCGGCCACTGGTTTTCCTTTGGCGTTCAGCTTGTGATCGCGGCCGACGGCGACAAAGGAACTACTGGCGATTCCGTAGGGTGTCTGCAAAACCACCGGACAAGCGCCGCGCTTGCGCAGAAACTCCTTCACATGCGGGGCGATGCTGTGAAAATAGTATTGCGGTCCGCCGGTCGCCAGGCTTCCGGCCTTTGTCTGCTGGAGGTGCATAACGGCAGAATGATTGCGTCTTTTGCCGATTCATTGCAAGCACGCGAGGCAACGAATTTATACGGCACGGTGTTTTCATCACGGACGATGGTTATTTGATTTCCAATTATCATGTGGTCAAGGATGCGACGAAGGTTCGTCTGCTCACGAGCGCGGGTTTGATTGACGCCAAAGTGGTTCAGGTGGATGCGGCCAATGATCTGGCATTGTTGAAGGCGGATGGGCAGTTTGCCCCGCTACCCATTTTGTCCAGCCGCTCGGCGCATTTGGGTGGCACGGTGGCGACCATCGGTTTTCCCGACATCGGTTTGCAGGGGTTCGCGCCCAAGCTGGCCAAGGGGGAAATCGCGTCGTTGTCCGGCGCGGGGGATGACCCGCGGTATTTTCAAATCAGCGCGCCGGTGCAGCCGGGCAATTCGGGCGGGGCACTGGTGGATGAGCGGGGCAACGTGATCGGCATCGTGTCGGCCAAACTGGATGCGGGGGCGGCGCTGGCGGCGAGCGGGGCGTTGCCGGAGAATGTGAATTACGCGGTCAAGAGCAGCCTGCTGTTGAGCTTCTTGGAATCGGTGCCGGATGTGGATGCCAAGCTCAAAGCGCCGAACACGGCGGATGAGAGGTTTGAGGACGTGGTGAAGTCGGCGCAGGATGCGGCGGTGCTGGTTTTGGTTTATTGAACAAAAACCCATTGGCTGAACGGACACCAAAACGGACACCAAAGGAGTTAAAAAGGGTTAAGCCGGGTTAAGCCGTTTTATGTTGAATAGCTAATGAAATCGGCTATATTTAGGGTGCAACAGCGGGGTAAATTGGCCGATTCCGACCCTCGCCTCCAGACTTAAAATGCTTAATTGCAAAGGTTTGGAACACTGCCAACGGTGAGTGCCAGCAGATTTGCCAGCACGGGTTGAACGGGGTTTAACTCTGGCCTGCTCCTCATAACTCTCACGCGCTCCTTACCGGAGTCGAGGTCAATCGTCGTAACCTCATCACTGTGAACACAGTTATGAGACAACGATACCGACTCTACAAACGCAAGAAGGGTGGCCGCTACTACATTCACGATGACGTGACGGGCAAGCAGGAAAGCCTTGGCACCGACGACCGTGCCACCGCCACCCGGCTGTTTCACTCGCGGCAGGAAGCCGAACAGCAGCCCGCCATAAACCTGCAAATCGCCCGCGCTTATTTGGTGGCCAGCGATCCGCAGATTGCCACCCGCAACTGGCAGTTCGTCATGGACGAACTGGTGAAGCTCAAGAAAGATCAGACGCAGCATCGCTGGCAGACCGCCATCAAGGACAAAGCCTTCGACAGCCTCCGGCATTTGCCACTTCTGGAAACGCGCCCGGAACATTTCCTGCGCGTGTTGGAAGCCGGGAAAGTTTCGACCAATGTCTATCTGCGGCGCATCCACAACTTCGCCGTGGACCTGACCTGGCTGCCGTGGCCGGTGCTGCCCAAGAAACGCTGGCCCGCCGTGGAGTTCAAGGAAAAGCGCGGCATCACGCTGGCCGAACATCTGGCCATCATTGCCCGCGAACAGAATCCCGAACGCAAGGCGTTTTACCAACTGGCGTGGCACCTGGGCGCGTCGCAATCGGATTTGGCCTGTCTGGAGGCGGAAAATGTGGATTGGGACAATCACATCATCAGTTGTGCGCGCATGAAGACGGGCACGGTGGCCATCATGCGGTTTGACAACGACGTGGCGGAAATCCTCCGGGATTTGCCGGGCAGCGGGCCGCTGTTTCCCTATTTGCGGACGGTGCGGGCAGGCGACCGGGCCACGGAGTTTCATCAACGTTGCGTTGGCTTGGGCATTGCCGGCGTGTCGCTGCACAGTTACCGATACGCATGGGCCGAACGCGCCAAAACGGCGGGCTATCCCGAACAGTTTGCGATGGAGAATTTGGGACAAAACAGCAAGGCCGTCCACCGGGCCTATTCGCGGAAAGCCAAAGTGGAATTGCCCTCCCTGGGCGATTATGAACGTCGGCGCAAGGAAGCTGCCCAGGGCATTGTAGCGGAACCCGTGCCCCAAGCCATCATCGCGTAAGGAGGCACCATGCAACCGTGGCAAATCAAAGCTTTGAAACTGTAAGTGTCAGTGTTGGATGCCGCGAACGGATTTGTGCGCGAAAACGCCCTTTATTTTCTGGTGGCCATCATCTGCCTCATGGTGGTTCTGTTGGCATGGGTATTGGGCGGGGGATTGCGGCGAAGATTCCCGCAGCAAGGTGGCCGTGTCCGGCCCGTGATTGTAATCAATCCTCAAACACCGCCGTCGCCCGATCCGGATGATTGTCTGAGATCATCCACCTGCTTGACCAAGTCCAGCACGACGCATTGCAGCCCGGCGATTTTCTGAATCGCCCAGCTTTCAAAAATGTTTCGGTGATTTAATTTCGGATCGTCCAGGCTTTCAGCCATGATCTCGTCGCGATGGCGGTAAAATTCCGCCATCAGTTCATTGAATTTGGCCTCTGCGT
This sequence comes from Limisphaerales bacterium, assembly GCA_052140285.1. Classification (GTDB taxonomy): domain Bacteria; phylum Verrucomicrobiota; class Verrucomicrobiia; order Limisphaerales; family UBA11358; genus UBA11358. The sequence goes on from JBKQUF010000255.1 coordinate 2,728, forward strand.
TTTGCGCGATTTCAGCGTCCGTCAGTTCTTTCATTTGCCCAAAATATCCCCGCAAAAATCCAAGTTCAATTTTTTCATGCGCCACGGGCCAGCTCGCCGCGCCGCCGGTCGCTACTGCGTAACGGACTCGCTGGCCCGAATCCCCTCCGTCTGTGCCTGGCCGGCCTGTTTGGCCCGCTTGCGCGCGTTTTTATTTCGCCAATGCCGGTGGATGGCAGCCGCCACCTTATCAAGCCATTGCTGGTCTACAATGCGCCGGGCCAGCAGATCACGGGAATAAAGCTTGACGCAGTAACGGCGAGGCGCCCCATACGGTTCCAGCAAACCGGCCCGTGCCAGAGGCGCAATGATATGTCCAGGCAGATGCAATACTTCGGCAACTTCCTCTTTCTTCATCAACGGCCCGTATTTTTCCAGCGACGGTATTTTGATCGGTGCTTCTTCGTTCATGGATTTTCCTTGGTTAAAGTGACCGTGACGGCGGCAATGTGAGTGTTCAACGTGGCCGCCAACCGGCGATCCGCCGATTTGACGAACTTCAATTCATATTTCTGGATCTCCTGCGTCAGCCGCTTGAGGCCGCTGCCCAGGACGACCACATCGGCACACGCAAAATGAATCAGCATTTTTTCCGGCGGCGCATCCGGTTTTTTTTCCAAGACCGGGTTGGAAATTTTTTCCGCATACAGGAATTGCGCGTAAGGCAGCAGGTAGCTGATGTCGTCATCGGCAATGGCTTCCAGCGCGGCGATGGTGGAATCCCGGTCAAGACAGGGATTATCGCGCGGGCTAGACGCGGATATGACGGGTGGATTGTCGCTGATGTTCGGTTGGCTTAATTTCATGGATGCTCCTTTCAGTTGTTTCCGTTGAAATGGATTGGGCAAGGCGCTGGCGGAACCGTTTCATGAAACGATTGCCGCGCTGCAAAATGGTTTGAAGGAAGCCACGGTGCGGCATGGCTTCAACGGCCGCCAGCCGGGCACTGGAATGAGTGACGTGCGACCGCAATAATTCCGTGTCATCGGTAAAAATTTGGCAGCGTTCACGACCGCGCGAAATGCTGACGTAAAATTGTTCCTGATTGATGGCAGGCAGCGAACGCGACGAGGCGACCAGCAAAATTTCAGCCACCGTCTTGCCCTGGGCGGCGTGCGACGTGACGGCGTAGCCATGCGTGAAGGTGCGATAATCGGCAGGAATGACCCGGCCATCGGCCAGCAAAACGGAATCACCCTGAATTGCTTTCACTTCCACCAACTCACCGTTGACAAATTTTTTAGGCCAGTTCGCTTGCAGCAGCAGCTTGTCGCCCGCAGCCACTTTCAATTTCCGTTTCTCCCCAACATCGCAGGCGATGCCTGCACCCCATGGGAAAACATCTTCCGAACCATCGGCGCGTTGAACTTTCAATGAATCATCTTCCACGGCGACCACCTGCACCGTTTCCCCTTTTTCAAAACCGTGTCCGCGCCGATGAAAATGAATGGCCATGCCGGGACGGTATTGCCGCGCATCTCGCTTTTGCGCTTCCGTCCACGAGAGCGAATCAAAAACTTGAAATGTCTTTTCCTCACCGGCCAGCCGACCGGCTGATTTCAATTCCGCCCGGACTTTTTCCGTCACCGCCTCAATTTCCGCCCATGTGGGCGCCACCAGCAGCGCGGATTTGTTTTCATCCAACGCCTTCAAATACGATTTCGCCGCCGAGCCGTGAAGTTCATCGCCCGCCAGTTCAGTGATGGCCGCCATGCGTTCCAACTGCGCGAACGCTTCCCCGGTGCGTTTCTGCGCGGCCAGTTCCACGGCCTTGCGATAGGCAGCCTTGCGTTGCCGCCGGATGGCCGTCAATTGACCGGACTTGAAATCGGAATGGCGCTCCAAAATCCGCAGCGCATCGCCACGCGCAACCGAAGCGTGTTGTCCGGTGTCGCCCGACAAAATGATTCGAGCATCGTTCGCGTGATCAAACAGCCGTTTCATGTCGTCCATTCCCACCGCCCCGGCTTCATCCAAGACAACCAATTGCCGTTCAGTCAGAACCGGCTTGGACAACAGCAGGCTTTGCAGTGTCACCACCTCGAATCCCTCTTTGCGGAGAACATCCGTTGCCGCCGCCGTCGGCGCACAGAACAGCGGTTCAATCTTCGCCTCATTGCAGGCGGCGACCAGCTCGCGCAACGCCGTGGTTTTGCCGCTGCCTGCCAGTCCGCGCAGGCCGGTGATGCGGTCACTGGTGCGCAGGACATGATAAATCGCGCGGCGTTGATCTTCGCCGAGCCAGTCGGCAGGCCGATAGCCGGGATTCAACGGTGCAACCGAATCGCAGCCCGCGTTGACCGTCTGAATCAAACTCAATTCCGTTGCCAAAATCTGTTTGGTGGAAAAACCGCGCTCCGTTTTAACCAAATCCGCCGAATGCTTCACCGCTGCTTTCAAATGGTTCAAATCCACCGCACCCAGGCGGTGCGACAAGGCCACGTTCAACAGTTCATGTTCCGGCACCACCGATTTGCGCTCAAAGACATGCTCAACGGCGTGGTTCAAGGCTTGGTTTTCCACCAAGGCAATTCGCGGCAGGCGGGTTGAATGAGCCGAGGCGCGGAGCATTTCGAGCGATTGCCGCTCATCGGCTGACAACTGGGCCAATTGCTGTTCGCGCACTTCCGCTGTCGAGATGCCCTTGATTTTTTCCGCCCGGCTCTGATGCACCGCCAGCGCAACGGCGTTGTTGGAAAGTTTCCGGCCCAGCTTTTGTTCCATTGCCTTCACCACCGCATCGCGCTGTTGCGAGCGTTTGGAAAACCGTTTCAACACCTCATCGCTGACGCCCCCGATGTCAAAGCCGTGTTTGGCCGGTTGAATCCGGTAGCCGATTTGTTGCACCCGCCTGGCCAGTTCATTGCGATAGACCGCCGTGCCGTAGCGAATTGCGTCATACATGCCGCGCGCTTCCAGCGCCTTCCAGCACTTCTCTGACTCGTCAAAGGTGGCATTGAACACCGTGAAATGCGTATGCAATTGCGGGTCGAGGGTGCGGCTGCTCGTGTGGGTGAACGCGGCGGCGGCCAGATTGCCCGTCGTCCGATACCCTTGATTGCCTTCCTTGCGGACACGCGCGGCGGCGAAGGTTTCCAGTTCGCGGAACGCGAGTCTGGCCGACTCCTCGTGCGCCGCGACCAGTCGTGCATCGTCCAGCGTGACCGCCAGCACGGAAACGGATTTCGGCGCGGAACAGGTGAAATCATACAGCACGCGCCGCTTGTCCTTTTTCAACTGGCGCTGCGTCAGCCGTTCGCCGGTTTCGGGATTATGATTTTCGCAGAGCGCATGGAATTGTTCGCGCGTGACATGATCCTTTAATCCCAAGCGTTCCGCGCCCGCGCCGATCCACTGGCCGGGGCGGATTTCCCCGGCGGCGTAGTAATCATTCTGCGCCAGATGCTCGTCAAAATACTTCCGGGCATCCGCCAGATTTTTATGGGCTACGGCACTAAACATGGAACCGATTTTAGCTGGCTTTCAAAAGGCAAAGCTCATTTTTTGAACAAAGTGTTTTTTTCTTTAAGCCGTCAATCCGGCCATCTAATTGAAATCCTGCCTGAAGACAAACCGGCAAATGTTGCAAAATGAAACAAAATGCGGTGGTGAATTTCCGTCCGCAGTGGCCGATGGAAGCCAGCGGAATTTGAGAACGGTTTCGTGGCGGCCGCCTCCCAGAAATAATTCTGGCATCTACCAGATGTTTATGGGCGGCAACCGCAGACGCGGAAGGTTTCAATTCCGCCGACCGCGCCAACTGCCCTGCCTTTGCATGTTTTTGACTCTGGTTATTCATCGTCAATTGACAAGTTTGGCAGAAGTTTTCGACGGCTTGGCGCAAGGTTTGCACAAAATTCTACCAGCCAATTCCGGCGGAACAGTTGAAAAATCGTGTTTTTTAGGTAATAAATTCTTACATGAGGAAAATCGCCCGCGCTGACGCCTCTGGCGAATTTTCATGTCGGCGGGAATTCCCCGTTGCCGCCCGCTCGCCGCCGGCCATGTTTTGTCTCATATTTTTCATCGTCCATTGGAGAGTTTGGCAGGAAGATTTGCCGGTCTGGTGTAGCAGGGGCACAATATTATACAGGCGAAATCATTGCAAAAGCCTTGACAAAGGCCGTTATTCGGGTAATAAATCCTTACTATGATAAAGACGATGACCATGACTTTGACCAGCAAGCGCCAGACGGTGTTCCCGCTGGAGTGGTGCGAGCGGGAAGGATTGGCGCGCGGCGGTCCCTTGAACGTGTTTGATCTGGGCAAGGACGGCTTGCTGATCCGTCCCATCAAGTCTCCCGGCCACGAGGCTGTCCGAAAACTCTTGAAACAAACCCCCGTCGGCAGACATTCGCCGCGACAGGCAGCCGCAATTGTCAATCAGGCGTTGCGCCAGGTGCGTGATGAATCTGGCCGTCATTGACACCGGCGTTTTCGTGTCGGGCGTCTTCTGGCATCACGAGCCGCACCTGTGCCTCAAGGCATGGCTGCGTGGCGTAATGACGCCGGTGATGACCGAAGAAATTCTGGCGGAATACGAGGCGGTGTTGGAACGGGTGAAGCAGGAGCAGCATTTTACCACGGACACCGCGCTCTGGTTGAATACGCTGCGAACGTCAGCCTTGTGGGTTACGCCAATCCCGTTTCAAGAAAAAGTGTGCCGCGACCCCAAGGACAACAAATTCATTGAGGCGGCTTTGGGTGAGCGGGAATGCTGCTCGATCATCGCCCGCGACCGGGATTTGACGGTGTTGGAAAAACCCTTCGGCATTGACATCTGCATGCCGCGCCAATGGTTGGGCACGTTGACCCGGCCGCAGAGAAAACGATTGCGCGGTTAGGCTGCCGGGCAAGGTGCCCCAACCTCCAACGATGGATTGGGCACGGCTCTTTGACTGGCCGGCTCGCTTCCAGGTATTCAGCGACCGGCCAGACAAATAGCCGCATGAAACCCGAACCTATACGGCGGCGCACTCAACGGGCAGTCTGAAATCACGCTCCATTTCGCCGTCGTCCGTTCAGGCCACTCCCGACCGGCTCCATTCC
>JBKQUF010000256.1:0-11884 GCA_052140285.1 Limisphaerales bacterium
ATTGGACTCGACGTAATAGTAATACTCGTTGGAAATAAATTCGGATTTTGGGTATTTGGCGTAAAGCGGTTTGAAAATGGTTTGCGCCGGGAACAACGGACGGTCGGTAAGGGTGATGATCATGAACGCGGTGAAGGCCATGAGCGCCAGCCCAAAGCGCTGCCAGCCACGCTGCCTCGTCAGCGGCTCGTGTCCGCGGTGGATGAGAAAAACCGGGAACAGGAACAGATAATACGGCGCGAGATGGCGGGCGTTTTCGAAGGTACCGACCTTGGCCATGAAGACCAACAACGAAAACCATGGCGCCAGCCGCAGCCAGCAGGCAATCGGGTCCGCGCGAATGGACGGAGCGGCGATTTTTTTTCCCAGGCGCCGGGCGTCGTAGAGGGAGATGAGGAAGAGCAGACAAATCCCCAGGCCGATCCCGGCGTTTCCCTCCGAAATTCCGTTATAAAACGGTCCGCTGAGAAACCCGAATTTTTCAAACGACGTGAAATGCGAACCGAAGGGCGTCTGCTGGAAATCCGTCATCATCTGGTTCCAGGCATACGGCCAATTATGGTAGAGCGGCGGAATGAGATAATAGAACGGCGGCAACAGGTTTTGGAGCGGAACGGTAAAGGAGTTTCCGATGACGCCCCAAAACGGCGACAGGTGAAACGCGCCCAAGGTGGCCGTGCCCAACTGGTCCTCGGGTATAAAACTTCCGCCATAATGGTAATTCAAAAGGGTGATGGGCAGGAGCGACACGAGCAGGCCAATCGCCGTTACGGCAATCGTGCCCGGCCAATAGCGGAACAACAAACGGAGGGAGGGCCAAACGGCAATCAACCATAACAAGTCCAACGGCGCGTTCGTTTGTTTGGCGCCGGTCAACAGCCCCGCGGCGAGCAGCGAGAGCCAGACGTCGCTGATTTTTTGGGTGAGGCGCGCGCGCAAGGCCAAATCCACGGCGGCGAGCGCGTAAACGACCGCAAAAGCATCGTTATCGACGGAACTGGCCTGGAGCGCGAAACACCAACCGGAGGAAAGCAGCCACGCCCACCACCAGGCCACGCGCCGACGCACTTGCAGCCGGGTGAAGACACTGAAGATCAATCCCGGCAGCATCAGGTAGGACACCCAATTCGCCAGAAAAATCAGGCGATCAGTTTTCCAGAACAACATCAACGGAGCGGTGAGCCATTCAAAGCCGCACCCGGAAACGTTCATGCGAAAATCGTGAGTATGGATCCAAAACCACCCGTCATTCGCCAACCAGTGAAACACCCGCGGGAGGCGATAGGCGTTGGCGTCATAATTCATCGCCGGATAGAGCGCGCCGGAAAAAAGTGAAAGCACCAACAGAATGAAATAGAGCAGCGGCGCCGGACGTTTGAGCCGGCGGCGGAATTTATGGAAAAAAACGCCGATCCTACCGGGAAAGGCCGGCAATTGGTTTCGCTGACAGAAAAGGAGAACCGCCCCGGCGAGAATAAAAACCGCCAAGTAACCGGCGCGATTCAACTCATGCAATGCCGATAAAATCCATCCTGCGCTGACGAGCAGGGTGGAAAGTAAAATCCAAAATCGGACGATTGCGGTCATTGCCGGTAAAAAGTTCGCGGCAATTGAGCAGATTGGATTGCGACGAACAAGCGAATTAATGCGCGTTCATCTGGAATTCCCGGGCAAAGCGCCGGTCCAGCCATCCGCCGAATACAAGATCAAGCGTTCCGTGTCGTTGATGTTCAAGCCGGTGGACTCGTAAACCAAGTGAAAATTCCGGCTATGCCCGGCCAGGAATTGCATCATTTGATTTTCCCAGGCGACATCGTACGGGCGGTCGGCCCAGCCGGTGTATTTCAGCGGCGGCATCGGCAGAGGCGCCGGCAAGGTTACCCCGCTTTGAGGAGGACCCATCCGGCCCAGAATCCAAACGCGATGGCCATTTTGAAGCGCGGAGGAGATTTGCCCGAGAACCGGTTGCAGGGCGTCCGGCTGTTCCATTTGGGCGCGCACCAAATCGTAACGATGCACCGAATGGTCGGCGAGCGGCGGAAGGGTATTCCACGGCGTATTGCCGGTGTAATAATGGGCAAAGGTGATGCCGTCGTACCACGGACTGACGACAATGAAATCGCCGGGCTGCGCTTTGGCCGTCAATTCGCGCACAATCAGATCGATATTGGTGAAACGCCAATTCAGATTGGCGCGCAGCGGCGGAACAGCCATCAGCACCGTCAGGACGGCGAATCCAAAAATTGCGGCGCGCAGGTGGAGGCCGCGCGGCAGGCCCATTTCAATACAGGCCGCCGCCAATGCCATCAACGGGAGAAAATACCAGGACTCGGCGGGCATGGCGGCATACCAAAGGAAGCCATAAAACATGGCCACACCCGTCAACAACGTGACTCCCGCAAAAAGCGAAAAGCTTTCACCCGGCATCGGGCCGACGCCGACGCGTGTTTCCGCGGACGCCTGTTTCAACCAATGCCCGGAGTCCAAATAAACCAACGCGAGCGTGAGGACCGGAAGAAAAATCCAATGCGCAGCGGGCGCGGCGATGAACCAGGTGAGGCCAAACGCCGTTGCCACCGCAACCGCCAACACGGTTCGTTTCACCATTGGCGAATCCCGGATGGAGACCGATTTCCCGTGGCAACAAAACGCGACCAACGGACACACCAGGACAACAAGGGCAAAGAAGGCCCAAATCCAAACGTACTGTTCCAAGGGAAAACCGAGCGAATTGTCGAGATTGATCCGGAACAATTGCAGGTCGAATCCACTGCGCAGGCTTTTGGCCGCGTCGGGCAGGGAAGCGATCTGGCTGAGATAAGGCAAAAGCGATGACGATGCGATCACGGCAGCCAGAAGAATTTTCAGCGCGGCCCGCCCCTTTTTTTCCCGCAGGCAAACCGCCCAAGCGCCAAAACAAATGGCGGCGACAAACACGGCATTTTGATAAAGCGCCTGCACGCTCAAAATAGAAAATAGTGTGAAAACCGCCATTTTGGGCCAGGTCGGGTTTTTCAAAAGCAAACCGGCGGTGGTGGCGGCCAGAAGAATCGTCAGACTGCCGATGCCATAAGCGCGCAACGAATCGCCATAGGTGATGAAGATGGCATTCAGGGCGAGCAAAACGAGGCCGGCCAGCGGAGGCGCCCGGCGGATTTTCCAGGCGGCCAACCAAAGAACCGCCGGAGTTCCCAAGCCGACGAGCATTCCGAAAATGCGAAGGGCAAAATCAGACTGGCCCAGTCCGACCGCCGACCAAACGCGCACCAGGACGGGCATCAAGGTGGGGAAGGAGTCCCTTTCCATTTCCGCAAATGAATGGCGCCCGGAAAGATTGAGGAGATTGACTTCGTCGCGGGACAGCCCGCCGGCGTGAAGCAGAAAATAGAGGTGGAGGCAAACCACCAGGAGTGTGAGGGCGACTGCCAACAGCCCGTCCGGCTGCAAAAAAAGGGTTCCGACCCGCCGCCGATCAATTGCTGGCGCAACCATAGGCAAAGGCAGGACCGTTAGCGACCGGAAGCCATGTGGTCATCGGCATTCTTCGTGTTCCACACCGCCATCATGTCCGCCGAACCCTGGCTGCGAATGCCGTTGTCATTGAGAATCTCATCGGTGGCGGCGAGCATTTCGGCGCGTGGGAACACGAGGTTTTCACCGCGGCGGCCATCAACGTCGATGGTGATGAATTCATCGCGGGCGTCGCGGAGGAGCCGGACGAGGTCGGCGAGGTTTTTCACCGGCGCGCCGTTGACGGTTTTGACGACGTCGCCCATGGGATCGGAATAGCCTTCCGACAAGCGATGCGGAAAGAGCGGGGACGAAATGATGACGAGCCGCTCGCCGGGGAATGACGGCTTATCGCCCATGCGCTTGATGAGGGGGCTGCCTTCAAGCCCAAGGACGGCGATGATGGCGCCGACCGAGGCGGTCCGGCTCAACCCGTCCAGAAATTCCTGGCTGCTCTCGGAAAAGACGACAGGGCCAAAGATAAAAAAAGATCGATAGCGGCCCTGCAGGAATGGGATGACGAGCGGCGGGCTGATCGGCACTGGCAATTGAATTTGCAATTCCCGGCCGTTGCGCACGATGGTCAGCGGCACTTTTCCGTTCTCCGCGATTTTTTGGATCTCGTACTTGAATCGGATACGGAAGTCATCGGAGAGCTTGATCATTCCCTGATTGTCGATCGGCAGGCCGCCGATTTTGGTGATGACGTCCCATTGTTTCAACGGATACGACGGGTCCGAGTCGTACGGTTCGCTGACCACCATGCCGGAAACGGATTTATCCAACTTCAACCATTTGCGCAAGGCGCTGTTCTCGAGTGTCTGGAGCGAATCCATCATCACCGGCTTGCCGGTATAATGGCCGTCGGCGATCTGTTTCAAAAACAAATCGATTTCTTCGCAGGGAATGATGTAACCGATGTTTTCGGCGGAGCCGGTCAGGCGGCTGAAGGCGATGCCGATGAGTTTGCCGTTGACGACAGCCGGACCGCCGCTGTTACCGGGATTGATGGCGGCGTCAATCTGGATGCGCAACCCCTCCGCGGGATAGTTGTAATTAGCGAATTCGATGCGCGAGATGATTCCACGCGTGATTGAGAGGCTGGAGCCACCCAGGGGATAACCATAGACCTGGACAGAATCCTCAATCTTGGGCATTGCGGGCATGCGGGGAAGCGGGTGGTGGGTATCGAAGAACGATGGATCGTCCAGCTTGAGCACCGCCAGGTCCATGTCCGGCGCAACGGCTTCCACGGTGGCGAAGACTTTGTCCGCAGATTGATCGGCCTGGATCTGCACCTCGCTGGCGTAGGCGACCACGTGGGCGCAAGTCAGAATGCGATTCCCGTCAATCACCACGCCGGTGCCCGAAATCTCCTCCGGACTTTGCTTGCTCCAAGGCCGATAAGGGTCGGGAAGGGCGACCGTGGAGAAGACTTTGACGATGGAATTGGCGACGACATCGGCATCTGAAGCCGGCGCGGGGGAGGCAGACGACGGTTGCGCCTGCGAATCCGCCGGCGTCGCCGCGGCAAAGATCGTGATAACGCCTGTGGTTAAGAGGAGATTACGCCACGAAGTGAAGTTCATGGCTTTAGACAACGAAAATCATTGAACAAAGCCAAGTTATATTTTCGCCAGTTTCGCGTTTGCGGGCCAAGGGCCAAAGAGAGGCGTCACTTTCACATATGTGTTTTTAAAGTAACAGTGGTATTCTTATCGATGATAATCGTGGAGGACTGGTCAGACCCACCCTGAACCTGAACTGCCCCTGCCCCATATGACTCGGTTACGCCGGCAGCGTTGGTTTGAATTATGGTGGAGGAGAGATTAAAATACCCGCCGGGCAAAGCCCTCGGCGTGATAATGCAAACTCTGCCATCGTCTAAAATATTAGTAATTGGCTTGCCACCGGAAATTTCAATGACTCCCAAATCATAATTTTTTTGGGCCGCTGTGGCTGTGGTTGAATGTTTGGAGCAACCGGCCAATGCCAAAACAAGCAATGTGAGCGCGATGGGTTGTATATTGTTTTTCATATGCTTTAGATACGCATATCTACACACAAACACGAGACAAGGCAAGCAATGGTTGGCGCGATTCGTCACAAAATTGCCGGGAAATAATGCTTGTAAAAACTCTGAGATCTGCTATTTTCCCGGCTCTTTAATTAAAATTTATGGCACGCATTTGTGAATTGACCGGCAAACGCCCGATGAAGGGCAGCATCATTTGGCGCTCTGGCAAGGCCAAGAAACTTGGCGGTATCGGCACGCACATCACCGCCATCACCAAGCGCAAATTCTTTCCCAACCTCCAGCGGGTGAAGGCCCTGATGCCCAATGGCGAAGTTCGTTATGTCCGGGTCACGGCCAGCGCGATCAAAAAGGGCCTGGTCGTCAAGGCGCCCAAGCGCCATTGGAAGAAAGACACCGCGAAGGCCTGATTTTCCGGAGGCCCTTTCCAGGCGGGGCATCAGCCCCGCCTTTTTTATTTTCCCTTGATATTCTTCATCGTCGCCCGTTTCAGTTCCCGGTCGGCCTCGCGGCGCTTCAAATCCTCACGCTTGTCGAATTGCTGTTTGCCCTTGCCGACGGCCAGCGACACTTTGACTTTTCCGTTCTTCCAAAAAAATGCCAGGGGGATCAGCGCGTTGCCCTTCACCGCCGCCAGGCCGAATAATTTCCGGATCTCCGACCGGTGCAGCAGCAATTTCCGCGGCGCCTTGGGTTCGTGATTCTGGAGATTGCCGTGGGAGTATTCGTCGATGTGAACGTTGTAGAGCCAGACCTCGTCCTTTTCGACGCGCGCGAAGGCGTCGGTGATTTGTCCCTTGCCGGCGCGCAATGATTTGACCTCGGTGCCGTGCAGGACAATGCCCGCCTCAAAGGTGTCGAGGATATGATAATCGCGCCGCGCTTTGTGATTGGTCACGATGTCGGCCATAGGGAAAGGTTAACCGCGGACGGGGCGGATTTCACCGATTAAAAAACAGCCGCCGCGCGCCGCGGCAATCACCGTTTTTTGCGTTTCTTGCTCTGGGGGCGGACCAACTCGGTCACCTCGGGCATTTCCCAGCCGATTTTGCCTTCAATGATTTCGCGCAGGGCGATGTCGGCGGCGCCCAGGTTTCCCACATCGGCGATCAAGGGGCGGTTCAAGCCGCCACCGCCGGAAGTGAGTTGCCGCACGCGGCGCGACACGAGATTGACAAGAACATTGGGGTTCCCCACCTTTTCAGCAGCCTTTTTAGCAAATTCAGCGTTCATTAAAAAAGAGCTTTTGATAATAAACGTTACCGATTTGTAACGCAACAGTAAAAATTCCCCTTCAAATGGAGGGCGTTTTCCGGCATTTTGCCCGCGAACTATGTCCGCAAGAAAAACAATTTTTGATCTGCCGGCCTTCCTGGCCACGCGCACGGAATCGGTCAACCGCGCACTGGACAAATTCCTGCCGCCAGCCAATGGCAAGCCGGCGACGATTCACCAGGCCATGCGCTATTCGCTGTTTGCCGGCGGCAAACGGATGCGGCCGGCCCTTTGCCTGGCCGCCGCCCAAGCCTGCGGCGGCTCCGAACGCGACGCCCTACCGCTGGCCTGCGCCGTTGAGTGCATCCACACCTATTCCCTCATCCATGACGATTTACCGGCGATGGACAACGACGATTTCCGCCGGGGCAAGCCGACGAACCACAAGGTTTACGGTGAAGGCGTGGCCGTGCTCGCCGGGGATGCGCTGCTGACGCAGGCGTTCGAGATTGCCGCGCAATGCAAAAAGTTTCCGCGCTATCCGCACCAGACCATTTTGCTGGAAATCGCCCGGGCCTCCGGTTCGCGGCAATTGATTGCCGGACAGGTCGCCGACCTGGAGGCGGAAGGAAAAAAGATTTCGGCGGGCGAATTGAAATTCATCCACGAGCGCAAGACCTCCGCCCTGCTCTGCTGCTCGGTGCGGCTCGGTGGCATGAGCGCCAACTGCGCGCCGGCGCAATTGGCCGCCCTGACGGATTTCGGTTATCAGGTCGGGCTGGCTTTCCAGGTGATTGATGACATCCTCGATGTGACCCAAACCAGCGAGCAATTGGGGAAAACCGCGGGCAAGGATGTCACCGAACAAAAGGCGACCTATCCAGCCATCGTTGGTCTCGAGAAATCGCGGAAGATCGCCGGGCAACTCACGGATAAGGCATTTGCGGCGTTGAAAATTTTCAAGGGCCGCGCGGTGGCGTTGGAAGCCCTGGCGGAATATCTGCTGAAACGGGACCGGTAGTCCGGAAATTTTCGGATGCCAAAGCCGGTTGCAAACCGGCGCTCCGGCCTGGCGGATGTGAAATATCCCGGGGTCGTTGGTGGTCACCCGGTCCAATCGCCGCTTTTCAAATACGGTTTGAGTTTTTCCTTGAGCGTTTCCCGTCCCCGATGGATGAGCGATTTGGTGGCGGACAGGGAACAATTCAGGATGCTGGCGATTTCCTCGTAGCTCAATTCATCCTGGCGGCAAAGCAGGATGGCGCTGCGCTGGTTTTCCGGCAATTCGGCGAGGGCCTCCTCGATTTTTTTCGCCAGCTCGAGGTGCAGCAAATTGTCGGGCGGCGCGATTTGTGATTTGTCCTCAAATTGCTGGCGCGGCTGGTCTTCGTGTTCCGCATGGGTTTCTTCGAGCGATTCGGCGGGATGCCGCGATCGGCGGCGCAATTCGTTCAGGCACAGGTTGCGGGCGATGGTGAAGAGCCAGGTGGAAAACCTGGCTGTCTGCTGGTAACGGGCGCGGGATTTATAGACCTGCAGGAAGACGTTTTGGGCCAAATCCTCGCTTTCGGCCTCGTCGCGCAGGCTGCGAAAGACGAAATTCACGACCGGTTGCTTATATTTTTCAACCAGTTCCGTGAAGGCCGCGCGGTCGCCGCGCTTGACGCGCAGCATCAACGCCGCATCCGGGTCCGGTTGAATTGACATGCGCAAAAATAGTAACAGACGCCCCGGTCGCGAAAAAGAGTTTCATCTTTTTTTGAACTTTTCGACGGTGAAAACTTGAAAGTTAAAAGTTGAACCTTGATTATCTGCCGGTGCAGGACTTGAGCGATAAAATAGAAACCTCGGCCGAAGCCCATTTGAGCCTTTCGCCGGAAAAGAGCGCAGCCGACCGGCTGGAAGGATATAAGGCCTTTCTTCGGGTGGAAACCCATCGGTTGAAAATGCAGCATCGCGCCGGGATGGGCGGTTGCAAAGTTTGCCGCGGACGCGCGACCATCCTCGATGTTCTATTGCGGCATTTGTGGGAGGCGGCGCGCGGCAGCCTCTCCCCGCAGGCGCAGGCTGAATTTCCCTCCCTCGCCCTGGTCGCCATCGGCGGTTATGGCCGCGCGGAGTTGAATCCCCATAGCGATATCGATTTCATGTTCCTGCATGACGGCCAGATTGCCGCCAATCGTCCCCTGCCCCATCTCTCGAAACTGATCGACGGCATTCTCTATCCGCTCTGGGACATTGGCCTGAAGGTCGGCCATTCGGTCCGGAGCATCGACGATTGCGTCACCGTCGCCAATGCGGACATGCAGTCCAAAACATCGTTGATTGAATCCCGCCTCATCATTGGTGACGAGGCCCTGTTCAAGAAATTCCAAAAAACGCTTGTGAACAAGTGCGTTGCCGGTTTTGAAGACAAGTACATCGCGGCGCGGCTGGAAGACCAGGAAACGCGGCGGACGAAACACGGCAATTCTCCGACGATGCAGGAGCCGAACATCAAGAACGGCTGCGGCGGGTTGCGCGATTTCCAGAACCTCCTGTGGATGGCTTTCTTCAAGTACCGGGTTCATTCCCTGGATGAATTGCAACAGCGCGAATTCGTCACCGAAGAGGAAAACAAACAGCTTGCCACGGCTTACGATTTCCTGCTGCGCACGCGCACGGAGCTGCACTACCACGTCAACCGGGCGCTCGATGTCCTGGGCAAAAATTTACAGCCGGCGGTGGCGCACAATCTCGGCTACACCGAGCGCTCGCCCAGCAAACGCATTGAAGAATTCATGCGCGACCTGTACACTCACATGCGCAACATTTTTCTCATCACGCGCACGTTGGAACAGCGCATGGCCATCGCCAATCCACGGCCCAAAAGTTTTCTTTCGATCCGCCGTTATATTCCCCTCCGCGAGCGGGCGCCGGAAACGGCCGACGGCTTCAAATTCATCGACGGCGAGATTCATGCGGCGTCCAATCGTGTGTTTCGCGACTCGCCGCGCCGGCTGATGCGGGTTTTTCTTTATGCGCAACAGCGGCACATGACGTTGCATCCCGATCTGGCGCAGTTGATCCGCAACCAAATCCCGCTGGTGGACCGGGAATTTCTGAACGATGAACACGTGCGCGAATCATTTCTGACCATTCTGGAATGCCGCGGGGAGGTGGCCTGGGTCCTGCGCGCGATGCACGAGGTGAACCTGCTCGGCGAGTACCTTCCCGAATTTGGCAAGCTCACGTGCCTGGTGCAGCACGAGTTTTATCATCAGTACGCCGCCGATGAACACACGCTGGTCTGCCTGGAACAACTGGACAAAATCTGGGAATCCAAGGAGCCGCCGTACAACAACTATGCCACGTTGTTTCAAAGCCTGGAACGCCCGGAACTCCTTTATCTGGCGCTGCTCCTGCACGATGTCGGCAAGGCCGAGCACCGGAAAAAGACCCCCCATGCCGCGGTCAGCGCCGAAATGGCCATGCGCGCGGCCAAGCGCCTGAGGCTCGACGCCGCCGCAACGCATACCCTGTGGGTACTGATCGAAAATCATCTGCTGATGGCCACCGTCTCGCAGCGCCGCGACCTGGACGACCCGACCGTCATCAAAAATTTCGCCCGGCAGATTGAAACGCCCGAACACCTGAACCTGCTGAGCCTGCTGACGTTTGCCGATTCGCAGGGAACCAGCGACAAACTTTGGAATGGGTTCAAAGATTCCCTGTTGTGGCAATTGTATTCCCGCGCCCGGCCGCGCCTGACCGGGGGCACTGAATTCGTTCGCGCCTTCGAGAAACTTCGCGAGACCCTGATGAAAGAAGTGCGCCAGCGGGCCTCCGCAAAAATCAGCGATCAGGAGGTGACGGTTCACTTTGATTCGTTGCCGCCGCGCTACTTCGAGATCCACGATGCCGGGGAAATCTTCGATGACCTCGAGTTGACCCATCGGTTCATGCATCAATTGGTGTTTGAGAAGGACAGCGCGCTGGCCCCGATCATCGCCTGGTTGGACGAACCCGACCGCGGCTATACGCTGGTGAAAATCTGCACGTGGGACCGCGGCGGCCTCTTCAGTAAAATCGCCGGCTCCTTGAGCGCCGCCGGCCTGAACATCCTCGGAGCGCAGGTGTTTACCCGCGGGGACGGCATTGCCCTGGACGAGTTTTTCGTCACCGACGGCCACACGGGCAACCTGGCCACGCGCGAGCAGCACGAACACTTCAATGAATTGCTTAAAAAAGTGCTGATGCACGGCAACGTCAACCTCAGCGCGTTGATCCAGAAACAAATCGCGGCGCGCCCGCGCTATTTGCCCTATGCCGGCGAACGCATGCCCACGCAGATCAAATTTGACAACGAGATTTCCGACACTCGCACCATCATCGAGATTGAGACCGAGGACCTGCTGGGATTGCTTTACGCGATTTGCAAGACGCTCGCCGAGTTGAACGTGGACATTTCCGGCGCGCGGATCGTGACCGAGCGCGGCGCGGCCATTGACAATTTCTACGTGCGCGAACACGACGGCGGGAAGATTGAAGCTCCGTCGCGGCGGGTCTTGATTGAGCAAAAATTACGCGAGGCGATGGCGCAACTGGCGCCGCCGTGACTTGAGCTTGACAAGGCGCGGCGAAAATCCAAGAGTTAACGAATTCACGCGCCCAACCGGCGCGGCAGCGGGTGTGGTTCAGTGGTAGAATGCGGGCTTCCCAAGCCTGAGATGAGGGTTCGATTCCCTTCACCCGCTCCATTATTTCCCTTATTTTTGGTTTTTTTGTCGGTCTTAAAATTTAGCCAAAGCCTCGCAGCCTGTCTGACTTAGAAAACGCATTTTTTGTCAGACAGATTGAACTGCCGCAAGGCGTTCGTGTCTGAAACTCATGGCGACCCGCTTTGTTTCGATTGATGTGTCTCAGAACGCAAAAATCCAGTCCGAACAATCTGCCCGCGCCTGGCTCAAAGGCACGTTCGAGCCGAAGACGTCTTATCACAATGATCCCGAAAATGCCTGCCCTCGGACTTGATCCGAGGGTGGCTACCGGTTTTCGGACAAGATCATGCGCAAGAGACAGACAATCACTCCGCCGAGCAGCATCGCGTCACGCCAAAAAAAACCGGCGGTGGGACCGGCTTTC
>JBKQUF010000257.1:0-15146 GCA_052140285.1 Limisphaerales bacterium
GAGCTACATAATAAACCACCACAAACAATAAATGCAAGATAAATATGTGTATTTATGAATATATTACTTGCTACACAAATGCGCTTTTATTGGCTTTTTGTGAAAATTTTAGGAAGTTAGGTTAACAGGGAAAAGCAACCTTCAGAGTTGACAAATCATGCGATAGCAGATATTATATATAATATCTGCTATCGGACAATACCATGAACCAGACACGATTCCAGATTGCCAGACCGGACATCATCCGATTTTACGATGAACTACCCATAAGGATTCATCGTCAGTCCGATATTGCGGAGCATTTGAAGCAACAGCGGGAGTTCTGGCGGCTGACGCAAAACACAACCGCGCGGAAATTCATCCGGCTGCTCATTGAGAACGGTCGTTTGAGGGAGACGAAGTTCCCCTTCCCTTCCCCGTATAAGCCTGAGGTGCGCTATCCGTGGGGCAACGTTTCACTTTACGAGGTGATGCAGACGATCAAGCCGGAAAGCTATTTCTCGCATTACACGGCGATGAAATTCCACGGGCTTTCGGAGCAGTTGCCCAAAACCACCTACCTGACGGTGGAGCAGGTGCATTCGAGCATTTCAGTGGGACAGATGACACAAGCGGCGATTGACAGGGCGTTTCAAAACAAACCGCGTGTGTCCGGAAACATCGCGGAGACAAAAGAGTTTCGTGTGTGCATAGTGGCGGGCCGGAATACCGGAAAGTTCGGGGTTGTTGAGCAAGCCGTCCTCCCGGATGCGGGGCCGCTCCGGCTGACAAACCTGGAGCGGACCCTGATTGACATTACGGTGCGCCCGATTTATGCGGGTGGGGTTTATGAGGTGGCAAAGGCTTTTGAGTTGGCGAAGGAGAAAGTCTCGGTCAATGCACTTGCCGCGATGCTGAAAAAACTCAAATACACCTATCCCTACCATCAGACTGTGGGGTTTTACCTGGAGCGCGCCGGCTACAAATCAAATCTGATTGATCTCCTGCGGAAGATGCCGATGGAGTTTGATTTTTACCTCACCCACAAAATGGGCGCGACGGATTACGTCCAGCCCTGGCGGCTACACGTTCCCAAGGGCTTTTGAGAGCCGGCCGGCAAGCTCCACAACGAAACCGAAATAGAAATCAAAATTCTGCAAGATCACCCCGGGCTTTACGGTGTCCTGGACGGATTGAAAATCGGGCCTGTGGAATTCGCGGAAGTCCGCAATCTTGTCCAACAACGAAAGTGGGACGCGTTTGGCCTCAAATACCAAGCGGATAAGTTCGAGATTTTCGCGGCTTGCCATGTCGAGATGGTAGTGGCGAACGAGGGTGTGGATGTCCAGGAAATCACGCGCCCTCGCGGAACCGGGGCGATTGCGCTTTACCACCGGGCCGTACTCAGGCATTTGCTGGCAGATGGCCCGCAGTTTTTCGGCGACAAGCATTTCCTTGCTGTAAACAAAAACCTGATAGCCGTCCATATCAACGGCCTGTTTGCGGGCACAATACTCATAGCGGCTGATGTCTATTTCAAATTTCCCCTTCGCTCCGATTTTAAGGCTGTTGCGCCGCATGGTGGTCAAGTCATTGGCATATTTATTGGCGACGGAACGTTCAATCAGCTTAAAAGCGATATCGTAGCCGCCCCAAAAACTGGCGAGTTCGGGGCTGATGGGGAGTGGCTTCTCGGCAAGAGTGACATCAAAGACAGTCAGGTTGTCCGGCATGAAACATCTTGAAGGCGGTTTTGCAACCGCTGCCGTATTTTTTCGCGTTCGTCAGCCGGAAAGTCATTTTCCATCGAGAGGTCAATGTCAACGGATGCCCTGGTGCCGACATTCAAAATCAGATCGATTGCGTTGCCGCCCTTAAGGACAAGCCGTTCCATCAGATAATCGTCTGAGAAAATCGCGATGACGACCTGCCGCTTGATGCGTTCCAATCGATCGTTTTCGCTTGGCGCGACTGAGGGCTGTTTTTCTTCGCCATGTGAGGAATGTTCTAAACGGCCCGGGGTGGGAGCGCAAATAGAATTCTGGTTCGGGCCGGACAGATAAAGCCGTGCTTGAATGGCAAGACGTCGCCCACTCGAAAGCCGTGGAAGCATGTCCGAAGCGGCCCTGCTTCACGTTTCGGTCACCGGTTTGAAGGAGGCCAAAAACGGAGATGGGGTGGTCGACGGGACTCGAACCCGCAACATCCAGAACCACAATCTGGGGCTCTACCATTGAGCTACGGCCACCATCCGGTTTGTTCAGAATAAAATGTTTGGCAGGGGGCGTCAAGATTTGTGGCAACCACAAAAAAAAGCCCGGAGCCTTCGCTTCGGGCCTTTTGCGCAGCAAACGTCAAGGTAATCGATGCGGGGTGTCGGTCAAGGAGGAGAGGGAGCATCTCACTTGGGGATTGGCGCCGACGGTGGCGACGCTGTAGGTGCCGCCTGCCGGGCATCCGGGAACGCTGCTGTTGGAATTCAGCTTGATGTAAGCCGAAATGGTCATGACGCTGGCGACGCTGGCGCCGGTGGACTGGCCAGCTTCCAAGGCCCATTCATTGATGGCGCCATCGATTTGACGGAGGTTATTGATGCAGGCGTTTTGCTGCGATTTGGAACGGGCGCGGATGAAGTTGGGGATGGCGATGGCGGCCAAGAGGCCGATGATGGCCACGACAATCATGATTTCCACCAACGTAAAACCCGCCTTACGAGCTGTCTTGGTTGTTTTCATATCTGCTTGTTTCGGCGCGGCGTGAACATGGCAACAGGCGGGTTAATAATAAATGCGGTGGTGTTCACTGATTGCCTGTTGCAACCGCGTTGACCTGTCAAAAGCAATTCAAAAGCCAGAGTGGCTGGATGGCATGTAAAGCATCACCCTAATTTTTGTAGGGCAATATCTTACATGAAGGTGAGGCCTATTTGGGTTGCTGGCTTTCGAGCCAGCGGATGGCTTCGTGGAGGAGTTGTGTGGCGTTCTCCAAATTGAGCTTTTCCTTGATGCGCGCGCAATAAGTCTGAACCGTTTTAAACCCGACATGGAGATGATCGGCGATTTGTCGCGTGTTCATCCCCCGCCCGAGCAGTTGGAAAATCTCCAATTCACGGTCGCTGAGTTGTTCAACCGAAGATTGTCCGGGCTGCCGGCCTTCGACCAGTGTTTCCGCCATGATGCCGGCGATGCGTTCGCTAACATAAACTTGTCCGGCCAGCACCGCGCGAATCGCCTGAAGGATATTTTTGGTGGCTTCGCGTTTCATGATGTAACCGCGCGCGCCGGCGCGGAGGGAGCGCTCGGCGTACAAGGCTTCGTCGTGCATGGAGAGCACGATCATCGCCACCGGGGATTGGCTGGCTTTGACATTCTTAATCAATTCAATTCCCGAGCCGCCTTCCAGGGAGAGGTCCACAATGGCGACGGCAGGGGCGGTATTGGCGATGAGTTGAAAGGCGTCCGAGGCGTTGCCGGCCTCGCCGCAAACCTCGAGGTCGGGCTGTTCGTTGATGAGATTGGCGAGCCATTCGCGGACGAGCGGGTGATCGTCCACCAGGAAAATCTTATTTTTTTGCGTCATGTGCTTCGCGGGCAATTGCGGCGCCGGGCAGCGTGCAGGTGACGCGTGAGCCTTGCGTCGGTAATTTATCGATGCTGACCGTTGCGCCAATCATGCTGGCACGATAGGCCATGATATGCAATCCAATGCCGTCGCGGCTCTGGGTCTGTTTTTCGGGGAATCCAACGCCGTCGTCCGTCACGGTCAAAACGAGTTCGCCATCGGCGGCATCCAGGCAAACGTTGATGGAGCGGGCCTTGCCGTGGCGGATGGCATTGGTGATGGCTTCCTGCGCGATGCGATAAAGGTGAGTAATGACATCGAAATCGCGCAGGGAGACGGGCTGGGGGCAATCGAAGGTGCAATTGATTTTAAACTGCTCGGTGATGTTCGCGGCCAAATCCCGGAAATGATCTTCGATGTCCATGGTTTGCATTTCGAGAGGGTGCAAGCCGCGGGCAATGGAACGGGCCAGATCAATCGCTTCCTCGACCAGATTTACGAGATGGCCCGCCGCCGCGGCTTCGGCGAGAGATTTATCCGCCAATTTCTTTTCGAGGACCTGGCCCGCCAGGGCGGTGCCGGTGAGGTGCTGGCAGAGGCTGTCGTGCAAATCATGTCCGATGCGGCGTTGTTCGCGCTCGCCGGCTTCGAGCAACTCCTTTTCGAGGCGGCGGCGTTTGGCCATTTCCTGCGTCAGCGCGGAGGTGCGTTCGCGAACGCGGTTTTCCAGTTCCTTATAAAAACCGACCATCAGGACGACGACAACAAACAGGATAAAGAGCATGGTGCCGTTCCAGACGACAATCATGGGCGTGTAAGGCTCCCCGGCGATCAGATTGCTGAACCACCAGGTGATGACACTTAACAGCGACAGGAGGATGCCGAACGCGGTATTGAGGCGCCAGGTCCCCAACGCCAGGGGAATCAGATAAAAGATGAAGAATCCGGCTTCGTAACCGGTCGCGTAGTCTCCAATGCCCACAATTCCAACGAGCAGGATGCTCGCAACAGCGGCAACCCCTTGGGGCCAGGATTCGATTTTTTTTATCAAGGCATTCACGGATCCGGAATGGCGCGTGGGGAAAGTTTTATCTAATATGCCGGGGCAGACCGAGAAAATTCACGCGGCTGGCGCCGGGGCCTTGCGCATGGTGATTGCCAAGAGGGGGCCGGCGTTTTAGAATTTTGGCGATTCATGGCCGAATATAAAGTCCAGTTCGAGGTCTTCGAAGGCCCGCTCGATTTGCTGCTTTACCTCATTAAAAAAGAGGAAGTGGACATCTACGAGGTCAATCTCACCAAGCTGGCGACCCAGTTCATTGAGTACATCGACACGATGCGGCTGCTGGATTTGGAGGTTGCCGGCGAATTTTTGGTGATGGCCTCGACGCTGATGTACATCAAGAGCCGGGAGTTGCTGCCGGTGGACCAGCAGGCGCAGATCGAAGGGGAGGAGGAGGGCGAGGACCCGCGCTGGGAACTCATCCGGCAACTGGTGGAGTACAAAAAGTTCAAGGACGCCGCGGCGCAATTGCAAACTTTGGAAGCGCGCCAGGAGAATGTTTTTCCGCGGATGCCGGGGAAATTGGAGTTTGAATCAACGGCGCCCGTTCCCCGCCCGGACGTTTCCATTTTTGACCTGCTCAATGCGGTCAACACGGTGCTGAAACGGTTTGAGCAGCGCACCGGCGGGACTCGTGAAATTTTCGAGGACCAATGGACGGTCGGCGATAAGATTGAATTCATCCTTAAAAACATCTCCGAGCGCGGGAGCATCAAATTTTCCGAATTGTTCGAAAATGCCGCGAGCCGTTCGGAAGTGGTCTGTACGTTTCTCGCCTTGCTCGAATTGATCCGGTTGAAGCAGTTGGTTTGCTCGCAACCGGAGCCGTTCGGCGAAATTGAAATCGGCCGGGCGCCGGCCCTGGCGGCGCCGACACCGTCCGAGACCGCTCCGCCCATCGCCCTTTCCAGTCCGCAACCAGAAAATCATGGAACTTAAATTCATTCTCGAATCACTGCTGTTCTCCGCGCACCAAGCGCGTTTGGTGGAAGGGCCTTACTCGTTTTGACAGCATCAATTCAAAGTGCTAATAATTGACCATGAAGCTGGATTTCAACCATGAAGAATTGGGGCAATTCTGTGAGAGTCATCGAATCGCCCGGCTCGAATTGTTTGGTTCGGCTTTGCGCGATGATTTTCGCGCCGGAAGCGACGTGGATTTATTGGCGACATTAAAGAATGGCGCGCATCCGACGTTGCTGGACTGGGCCGAGATGCAGGAAAAGCTGGCTGAACTGTTTGGGCGTCCGGTGGATTTGGTCAGTCGCCGCGCCATCGAGCGCAGCCGCAATCGCTATCGCAAACATTCCATTCTTTCAAACGCCACGCCAATCTATGGGGAAGGATAACGCTTATCGCCGACCAAATTAATCTTGCACCTGGAAAAGTATTTTGAGGCAAACCCGCCCTGGAATCTTGAAATTTTAATCATGGAACTTAAATTCATTCTCGAATCACTGCTGTTCTCCGCGCAAAAACCACTTTCGGTCAAGGAACTTCGCGAAATCCTCGCCACCGCCGAGGGCGGGGAGGCCGATGCCACGGTCAAGTCGCTGGCCAAAATCAAGGAGGGCGAATTAACCGCCGCGCTGGAACAAGTGGCGACGGAACACGAAGCCGCCGCGCGCAGTTACCGGCTGGTCTGTGTGGCGGGCGCCTGGCAGTTCGTGACGCAACCGGAATTTGCGCCCTGGCTGAAGGCGTTGGTGGGACAAAAAATCCGTCCGGGGCGGCTTTCGCAGCCGGCGCTGGAGACACTGGCCATTGTCGCCTATCGCCAGCCGATCACCCGCGCCGAGGTGGAGCAAATCCGCGGGGTGAACGTGGATGGCGTGATGCAGACGCTGACCGAACGCGGGTTGGTGGAGACGGTGGGCCGCGCTGAGGCGGTGGGGCGTCCGCAAACCTACGGCACCACGCCGATGTTTTTGGAGTATTTCGGCTTGCGCGGGTTGGAGGATTTGCCGGCGGCGGATGAGTTGCGGCGGATTCCGTTGGAAAGGCCACCCGGTCCGGTCACCGTTGACCCCGGGCTGGCGACGGCGCCGCCGGAGCAGTTGGTTTTGGAGAACAAGGAAGCGGAGAAAACGCCCGCGGAATCTGCGGCCGCGGAAACGCCGCCGAACCCATGAGGCAGCCGTTGGGCGATTAAGTTTCGGCTTTTCGCCGGGATGCTTTAAATTCCCGGCGTGGCAATCGATATCAAATCGCTGACGCGCGACGAACTGGAGCTTCAATTTGCCGATTGGGGCGAGCCGGCTTATCGCGTAAGGCAGTTGCTGGAGTGGCTTTACTCCAGGCACGCGACGGATTGGGAGGCAATGACCACTTTGCCGAAGGCGCTGCGCGGGAAACTGCGCGAGAAGTTCTCCTTGCAGAAGTTGGAATTGGTCCGCAAGCAAGGCGCGGATGACACCACGCAAAAATTCCTTTGGAAGCTGGGGGACGGCCAGTTTATCGAGAGTGTTTTGATTCCGGCCAATCCCGCGCTCTACGGCGAGGACAGCGACCGTCACACGCTGTGCATCTCCACGCAAGTCGGCTGCGCCTATGGCTGCAAATTTTGCGCCAGCGGACTGGACGGCTGGAAACGCAATCTGCTTCCGGACGAAATCGTGGAACAGGTTCTGGCCGTGGAAAGAGCGATGGCCGTTGATCAAGAACGGACGTCGCGCGCGGTGGATAACATTGTGGTGATGGGGATGGGCGAGCCGCTGGCCAATTATGAGCATTTGTTGAAAGCGCTGAAGATTCTGAACGCGCCGTGGGGGGGCGGCATCGGCGCGCGAAAAATCACGATTTCCACCAGCGGCCTGGTGCCGCAGATTCGCCAACTGGCGGAGGAGCCGCTGCAATTTCGCCTGGCCATTTCCCTGCATGGCGCCACGGACGAGGTGCGCAATAAAATCATGCCGGTCAACAAAAAATATCCGCTCAGAGAACTCGTCGCCGCGGGGAGGGAGTATCAGGCCAAAAAAGGCCGGATGATCACCCTGGAGTACATTTTGATTGCCGGCGTCAATGATTCCATTGAGCAGACCGGGCCGCTGGCGGTCCTCGCGAAAAAGCTCTTCGCCAAAGTGAACCTGATTCCCTACAACAAAGTCGAAGGTCTGGCGTGGGAACGGCCTGCGGAAGAGATGTGCGAACGGTTCCTCGCCGCGCTGCAAAAACAGAAGGTCGCCGCGACTTTGCGCCGCGAAAAAGGCCACGACATCGACGCCGCGTGCGGGCAATTGCGGTTGAAGACGGAGCGCGAGGCGGTTGCGGGCTAACGCATTTTAACTTGTTTCTTAGCCGCAAAAAGGCGCAAAAAGCGCAAAAACATTGGTCTAGGCGCATCTGGACACTGTCCCGGAGCACCGGTTTGCAGCCCGGCTTCGAACGTCTCTTGGCGCTTCGGCTTATGCGAAAAAGCCGATTAGAAATCGGCGCTCCGGTCCGCCGGCGTTTCATGCGCCTGTTGAAATTCCCGGGCTAACCTGCGCCGGGTTTGCGCTGGTAAACGATCAGGCAATCTCCATTGGTATTGGCATTTTCCGCTTCCGCGCCCCAGACACTGTTGACCTGGCCGTTGATTTGCCGGACGACGCCGATTTGATCGTAGAACCGGGCGGCGTACTGGCCGGCCCAATCCAAAATCAGATGGCTGGATTTGGGATTGGCCAGCCACGACAGTGAACTGGTGACCCGGACAAGAAATTCAGGGCGATTGGTTTCGATCTCCTGAATCATGAGGTGTTGCATGGCCAGCGCGGCGGGCTGCCGTTCCATCAAGGCATAGGTGTAAATATAACCCGTGGCCGAATGGCGGCGCGCATAAAAATAAATCTCCGGCTCCGAACCAATCACCGCCACCTGCGCCTCGGGCGCCGAATGATCGCGGAGGTAATTGCCGACGGCGACGGTTTCTTCAAAAGGGTTCCCTTGATAAATGCTGCGCACGATTTGCGAGGGCGAAAGTTCAAAGAAGAATTGGGATTGATAGGTCACCGCCCAACTGAAAAGCAGCGCATACAAAATGAGCGGCAGGCTTTGAAAGACGTCTTTGAGGATGGGAAACCGAAGCGCTTGTTGCAGGGCCACCACGGCCAGCCCCGTCATCATGGCAAACGCGGGAAGCACGAGGATGAAATAATGGCCGCGAAAATAAAACCCGACCGCCGTGCCGCAAAACGAAAAGAGCCAGAACCCGACGAGGAACATCGCGGGTCGCCGCAGGGATTGGTTGAAGGCCGCCAGGACCAGTCCCGCCAGGGACAGGACCTGGAAGCCGATTGAACTGTAAAACGTTTGAGTCAAATGTTCATTGAAGAGCTGGACTCCTTCGCGCAGCGGCAACACGCTTGCATACCATTTGGCATAGGTAAACGTCCAAAACCAAAACCTATCAAAATCGCCGGAGATATAACAATCGAGGCAAAACACCGCGAATGGCAGAAAAACCCCGGCGGCAAAAACCAGTCCTCCCCGGAGAAAATCCCGCGTCCACGCGGTCCGGCTTTTGATTCCCGACCACAGCAAAAAACATCCGCCAAAAACAATGAAACACACCCCCTGTTGAATCATCAGAAACGCCAGTCCGTACAGAAAGCCGCTCAAAAACAAAAAATGATTGGACCTTTTTTCCACCGCCGACAGCAACAGAAGTGTCGCGGGCACGGCGAAGAGCACCACGAAATGGGTTGCGTGCGCCGCCAGTCCCAGGAGCGGTGGACTGGCGGACATCAGCCCGTAACTGGCGCAGGAAACCAGGGCGCCCGCGGTCCCCAGCAATTTTCGCGCGAGCAAAAAGACAAAAATAATCGTCAGGCTGTTGGCGGCGATCAGCGTCCAGTGGACGCCGGCGGCGGTCTCCCCGAAAATCGCCATGCCAATGGCGTAGGCATAATATGTTCCCGGCAATTTCATGTTGTACGCCAGCTCGTACGGGGGAATTCCTTGCAGAATCAATTGCCCGGCGTAGGCGTATTCGCCCTCGTCGCGCTCCAGCGGCATGTCCAACACCCGGAACCGGATAAACCCGATGAACAACACGACCAGCAGGACGACCAGCCAGGGCCAGAGATGAATGAGACCCTGCCGCGAAGCATTGTTGGCCGCCGGTGGATGGTCCATGGGCACTGAAATTACACGGAACCATTCCGGCGAAAACTAAAAAAGCGCCGGCGTCCTGAAAACAAAGCGTGAATTAGGGGAAAGCATCAGGTAGATTTCCACCGTGAAACGGAATTCAAAAGCGCTGCCGCCGCTGCCGGAACGCGCCGCGAAAATGCTGGCGCGATTCAAGCATGTCCGCGGCATTAGTGACGAGGAAAAATCCCTGCCTGCGCTCGGCCTGGCCGCCACCCCTGAAGAACGATGGGACTTGGTCCGGAATCATCTCAGTTTGTTTCATCGTTTGCTGCGTGCGAAACATTCAAAGGCACGCCGGAAGGTGTGAAACGCCCAGACCCACACCTCACCCTGGCCCTCTCCCCTCCCATCCGATGGGAGCGGAGAGGGAATCCGCCTTCGCCAAGGCTACGGTGGACAGGTAGCAGGCGAATGCCTATAGTCGCTCGGAAGCCCGGCAGGATGCGGCAGGTTCAGGGGTTTTAAGGCGCGAATTTTTCGGGGAATTCTCACCTTGAACCTCAGGGGACAAGTAGGGCGGGCGGCTATAATTCTCACCCCTCATCCTCAATCCTTCTCCCCGTTGAGGGGAGAAGGAAGCAACCGGCGGACGTGTCGAGGAACATCGGGGGTTCAGGGGTTCAAGGCGCGAATCTTTCGGGGGATTCTCTCCCCGTTGAGGGGAGAGGGAAGAAGGCATTACCCGCGTGAAGAAACTTTAAAGAGGCAGGGGTTCAAGGCGCGAAATGCTGACTCCGCGTTTTACATTTCGCGTTTTTCATTATTAATTATGGTGTGATTGCCCTGCTTGATTACGGTTCCGGCAACCTGCGCAGCGTCCACAAGGCGCTCCTCAAGGTTGGCGCGGACGTGCGCATCGCCAAAACGCCCGATGAAATCGGCGACGCCCGCGCGCTGGTGCTGCCCGGCGTGGGCGCGTTCGACGATTGCATCCACGCCCTGCGCCGGCAGGAACTGCTTGAAGCCGCCCGGAATTTCATCGCGGGTGGAAGGCCGTTCCTGGGCATTTGCGTCGGGTACCAGGCGCTGTTCGAGCGAAGCGAGGAATTCAATTCCTGCGCGGCGGGCCTGGGCATTTTCAAAGGCAGCGTCGTCCGCTTTTCCGAAAAGCACGGATTGAAAATCCCGCAGATCGGTTGGAACCAGATCGAGATCACCCGGCCTGATTGCCCGTTGTTCCGCGATGTCAAAAGCGGCAGCTACGTTTATTTCGTCCACAGCTTTTATCCGCAACCGGTGGACCAAAGCATCATCGCCACCCGGACCGACTACGGCGAAACCTTCGCCTCCGCTATCTGGCGCGACAACGTCTTCGCCACGCAATTTCATCCGGAAAAAAGCCAGCGGATCGGCCTGCAACTGCTGAAGAATTTTGTGGAATTGGCGGAATAAAGAATGACCCACGCGCCCAAACATACCGGCAACTGTTACGAGGGCAAAGCCCTCAAATATGCCGACGCAGTGGATACCAAGCCGTGGAATGCCCATTATGAACGTCCAGCCGTCATTTCGTTGTTGCCCGCGCTAAATGAGACCCAAGTTCTCGATGCCGGCTGCGGTTCCGGCTGGTATGCGGAATATTTTCTTAATCAGGGAGCCAATGTCACCGCGTTGGATTTCAATGCCGACTTTGTCCGGCTTACTCGATCACGAGTCGGCGACCGCGCAAAAGTGTTACAAGCCGATTTGGCCGAGCCGTTGGACTTTGCCAAGGAGTCTGAATTCGACCTTATCGTTTGTCCCCTTGTTTTGCATTACCTCCTCGATTGGCATCCGGTATTGCGTGAATTTCATCGCGTTCTTAAACCGCGCGGCGTATTGGTCTTTTCCACCCATCATCCGTTCACCGATTGGAAATATTTCAAGAAAGACAATTACTTTGCAACAGAACTGGTGGAGGACGAATGGGACATTGGCAAAATGACCTATTATCGGCGTCCGTTAACCGCCATGAGCCGGGATTTAAATACAACTGGTTTTGTAATTGAACGGATTTTAGAACCACAACCCATCATAAATTTCAAACACGTTAATCCGGAACGATATGAACACCATTTGAAAAACCCGCTATTTCTCGTTGTCCGCGCGAAAAAACGATTGAAGCAACTGCTGAACAATTTTGTGGAACCGGCGAAATGACGAATGAAATGTCCCCTCCATAACGCCGAAGCCATCGGCATCTGCGCTTATTGCGGGCGCGGCTTGTGCGGGCAATGTTCCAGGCCCTCCGACCCGCGGTTGACCTGCTCGGAGGCCTGCGCGGCGGCGCTGAACCATAACGACCAGGCAGTGGAACTCATCCTTAAAAAAAGCGTCCAGAACGCCAACGCCAGCTCGCTTTATTCGTATCTGTGCGCTGGCGTGTCCGCCGCGGGCGCCTTCGGCGCGTGGTACTGCTCGCTGCCCACCTTTATTGTCTGGTTCACCGGCGGGTGCAGCGTCGTCCTCGCCTTTGCCGGATATTGGTACGGACGAGGGGCCAGAAAACAATCCTGACGACCGCGCTGCCGGCGGAAATCCACAATGCTTGAACCTTTGGACTTGAGGAAGACACCTCGGCGGTTTAAAATGTGTCATTATGACAGCGTTGCTGGAACTGCCGGCGTTTCGCGAGAGAGTGCATCGGTTGTCCGTGGCCGAATATCATCGCGCGGGCGAAACCGGTCTGCTCTCGGATGACGTGGAATTGCTGCGCGGAATCGTGGTGACTAAAATGTCCAAATCCCCCTTGCACGAATTGGTGATTCAGAAGCTGATCAAACGGCTGCTGGCTCAAACACCGAACGGATTTGAAGTGCGGCGGGAAGGGCCGCTGACGCTGGCTGATTCCGAGCCGGAGCCGGACTTGTCTGTGGTGCGCGGCGCGGCGGACGATTGGGCGACGGCGCATCCATCCACGGCGCATTTGGTGGTCGAGGTGGCGGTCAGCAGCTTTCCGCTGGATGAGGGCAAGGCCGAGATTTACGCGGAGGCGGGCATTTTGGAATACTGGCTGGTGCGTCCGGCAGAACGCGCGGTGGACGTTTATCGCGAGCCGGCGAGAGACGGCTACTTGTCCAAAACAACGCTGGTGGCGCCGGAGATTCTGCGGTGCACGAGCATTCCGGGAATCGAATTCGGACTCGATGAGATTCTGCCGGTTCGTCTTTGACGCGGACAGGTGACCGGGGAACAATCCGACAAGTGAGGCGTTATTTCCGGGCGGCAGGATGCCGCCCTCTCCGTCAGGCCGGATGCCTGACTCTACGGCGCGACGTGACAATCGGCTTGCGAGTTGTTACTGTCTGCCGGGTTTATGAATCCTGAAAATAAAGACGCCGCGCCATCCGATTTCATCCGGGACATCGTCGCCAAGCATGTGGCGGAAAAGAAATATCCGCAAATTCACACGCGCTTTCCCCCGGAGCCGAACGGCTATCTCCACATCGGCCATGCCAAGAGCATTTGCCTGAATTTTGGCATCGCCCGCGAGTTCGGCGGCATTTGCAATCTGCGCATGGACGACACCAACCCCGCCAAGGAGGACGTCGAGTACGTGGATTCCATCCAGGAAGATGTCAACTGGCTCATCAGCGGCTGGGCGGACGCCAACCTGGGCCTGAAGGAAAAGGGCAAAACACCGGCGGCCGTCACCAGCAACGGCAAACCGGATTTTTATCTGGGGAGCGCGGGCATCCCGCCAAAGGCGGCCGCCGAACCGTTTTACGCCTCCGACTATTTCGACCCGCTTTACGAATACGCCGTGGCGCTCATCGAAAAGGGCAAGGCCTACGTGTGCGATCTGTCGCCGAAGGAGACCGACGAATATCGCGGCGCGCCGGACCGTCCGGGCAAGGACTCGCCCTGGCGCAATCGCAGTGTCCAGGAGAGCCTCGACTTGTTCACGCGCATGAAGAACGGGGAGTTTCCCGACGGCGCCCGTTCGTTGCGCGCCAGGATTGACATGGCCTCGCCGAACATCTGGCTGCGCGACCCGCTCCTCTATCGCATCCGCCACGCCGAGCATCATCATACCGGCGGGAAATGGTGCGTGTATCCGCTCTACGATTTTGCGCATTGCCTGAGCGATTATATCGAAGGCATCACGCACAGCATTTGCACGCTGGAATTTGAGGTGCATCGCCCGCTGTACGATTGGATTTTGGAGAGCCTCGATTTGCCGCGTCCGCTGCCCCGGCAATACGAGTTCGCCAAGCTCATTCCGAGTTACATGATTGTTTCCAAGCGCAAACTCATCCAGCTCGTGAATGAAAAAATCGTCACCGGCTGGGATGATCCGCGCCTGCCGACCATCAGCGGCATCCGGCGGCGCGGCGTGCCCGCGGGCGCCCTGCGCAATTTCGCCATGGGCGTCGGCGTCACCAAATATATTTCCGTCACGGATATCGCGGTTTATGAGCATGCCATTCGCGAGGAACTCAATAAAATCGCGTTGCGCCGGCTGGCGGTGCTGCGGCCCATCAAGGTGGTCATCACCAATTATCCCGAAGGCAAGGTGGAGGAACTCGACGCCGTCAACAACCCGGAGGATGAAGACGCGGGCAAACGCAAGATTCCCTTCAGCCGCGAATTATTCATTGAGCGCGATGATTTCATGGAAAGCGCCCCGCCGAAATTTTTCCGGCTGAAACCCGGCGGCGAAGTCCGGCTGAAATACGCGTATATCATCAAGTGCGATGAGGTGGTGAAGGACGCGGGCGGCGGGATCGTGGAATTGCGCTGCACGGCGGACCTCGAGAGCAAGACCGGCGGCGCGACGGCGAATCGAAAGATCAAGGGGACCATTCATTGGGTCAGCGCCGCGCAGGCCGTCGATGCCGAGGTGCGGCTGTATGACCGGTTGTTCACCGAAGCCGAGCCGGAGAAAGACGGGCGCGATTTCAAGAGCGTTCTGAACCCGCGCTCGCTGGAGGTGATCACCGCCAAATGCGAGCCGGCGTTGAAGGACGCGAAACCGATGGAGCGCTATCAATTTGAGCGGCTCGCCTATGTCACGCTCGACCGGGAATCATCCGCGGAGAAGCTGGTTTTTAATCGCACCATCACGTTGAAGGATACCTGGGCGAAGGAAGCGCAGAAAGGGTAATTCGCGATGGATTATGACTCAGAAGATAATAACCATTTTTATCACCCTGGGTGTGCTTTTCGTCCTGATCGGTTTTTTACAATTAGAATGGCGGAATTCCAGATCCATGGCATTTTTCAAGACGGTATCCAAACTGCCCCGCAGTGAATTGGTGGACTATAGTTCGCGTTGTGGCAGTTTATATACCAATTTCTACAACGCAGACAAATTGATAACCATTACGAATAAGGAAGTTCTAGGACAATTTGTCCTGTTGGGAAAATCTCCGGAGTTTATTGGTTCCTCGACGTCTGTAATGGGTAAAGGGGAAGAGTCGCGGAG
>JBKQUF010000258.1:0-6392 GCA_052140285.1 Limisphaerales bacterium
GACCGTCGTCGTCAAGGGCGGCACTGTCCTCGCCGTGGAAGGATTCGAGGGCACCGACAAATGCCTCGCCCGCGCCGGCGAACTCTCCGGCAAGGACGGCGGCGCCGTGGCCGTGAAAGTGGCCAGGGAAAAACACGATCTGCGCTTTGACATCCCGTGCCTGGGCGCGCAAACTTTGGAAACGTGCGCCGCCGCCAAAATTTCCGTTCTGGCCATTGAATCCGGCAAGACCCTCCTGCTGGAACGCGAAGTCTGCGAAACGCTCGCCAAAAAAAATCGAATCTCTGTCATTGCCATCTAACATGCTTACCTCCCACGAACTTTTCGGTTTCATGTCGCCGGCGCTTGCCGAGGATATCATCGCCTACACCCACGAATCGGACAAACCGGCTTACAAGGCCACCCTGGCCGGCGTCGCCCAGTCCCTGCGCGTTCGCCCCGTCTATCTCGAACGCCAGCCGCGCGCCGAGCGCCACCGCTCGATGGCCCACGTCCTCTCCAAACCCGGCCTCGCGGCCGTCGCCGCCGGCCTGATCCGCGCCTGGCTCGTCAAAAAATATCAATCCATGCTGATGGACTTCCTGAACGCACTGGAGATTAAAAACGAAAAAGGCGTGGTGGATGATCTGCCCAAGGAAATGGACGACGCCAAATTGAAGGCCGCCGTGGAAATCCTGCTCGCCAAGTATCCGCCGGAAGTCGTGGCTGTTTATCTCAACGCCTTCAACGAAATGAACCAGGCCAACTGGCCGAACCTGAACGCCATCCTGGAATCCGACCAGCGCCTTCAATTGGGCGGACCGGCCCCCGCCGCCAATTAGGTGTTCTCCGCAGGTCTTTTCACGGAGGACCGGGTTTTTCGCTTGGAGCGCGGCGATTAACGTGATTTATTACTCTCCAATGAGGAAATTGGAGAATTTCGAACTCAGAAAGGGATATGCCGTGTTTTGTCCCTTGGGGGAGGTTTCGTTCGAAGAGATGGCGGACCTGATCAGCCGCGCGGTGATCATGTGCCGCAAACAAAAGATCGGGAAGCTCCTGATTGATTCCCGACAGTTATCTGGATTTGACCTGCCCGGAATTACTGAACGATTCAATCTCGCCGCACGAATTGCCGGCGAGGCAGCATCATCGGTCAAGATTGCGCACGTGGCCAGTCCGGAGTGGGTTCGTTCGGGTAAATTCAGCGTCATGGTGGCCAAAAACCGGGGGCTTGACTCGGAAAATTTTCATTCGACGACGACTGCTTTGGAATGGCTGTTGCAACCGGCGGGAAAAAAGGCTTCGCCCGCAGATCGACGTGACTGTTTATAAATCAGGGAGAGATACTCTCGAAAGATTCGCGCATTGCCTCCCTGAACCATCAATGTTCCTTGACGCACCCACTCGCGACCTCCCTCTCCCCTCAACGGGGAGTGGGAGTGTGGGTGAGGGGTGTGAATGATATCCGCCCGTCCTTCTTGTCCATCGAGGTTCGTGGTGATGGCACGGATCCCGGCGGAATTTTCCGTCTAGACGCCATTCTTTAATGGATACTCCCATCGAATTCGTCTTTCCCTGGTGGACCGGGGAAGGGTGTTGTTGGCCGGAACGACGGTGTTACGCGACGACGCGGCGAAACGTGGCGCGGTCGTCTGCTTCCAGCAAGTCGAAGGTGCTGTTTGTCTCCGGATTCAGTACGAGCTTGGAGCAGTTCTCCATGAAGTGAGCGCGTTTGTCCGGGTCCTTCATCGGGCTTCGGGCTTCCATTTCATCCGACCAGGTTTTGATTTCCGCCGGCGTTTTCGTCGTGCCGTTGGCCTGCAGCCAGGCGCCGACGTCTTCGTAATTTTTCGCGGTTTGAACGGCGGTTTTGAATTGCTCGCCGGTGATGCCTTTGAACCTGAAGAGCAGGTTGTCGAGCGGACAATCGTAACGGTATTCGCCGGGGGTTCCCGCCAGGTCCGCGCGGCATTTGTCAACGGCCCGGGTGGCAATCGCAAATCCAGCGACGCGTTTGCGCGGGCTGTGCGGGGCTTGTTTGCTGAGGTCTCGGTAACGATGGGGGTGTTCATATTTTTTATTATTTTCGGTTCTTATTGTAAATTTGGGCTTTGCCGCGCCGGATTCAACCCGGTTTGCGGGGGCATTCCCGTGATGAGGCACACTTGAACCTCACGGCTGAAAATTTTGACATGGCAATCAGTTTGATCTTTCTCAAGTCCTCGCGTCGCCGGGCTTATTCATTCCTGGCGATGTTCCTTTTCTCCATTTTCGACTGTGAAAAGGCCATCCGAGATGGAAAGAGAGCCAGGCCGGTTGAGACTTGGAGATCGGCCAGCGGAGCAAATCCGCGCCAAGGAGTAGAAAAAACAGGCAGGCCAGAAAAAGCACATAGAGAAGCGAACGCATGATCGTTATTTGGGCAGCTCTTTAGTCGCCTCTCGTTCTTGATCGTGTTCCGCCCCGGCCATGCCTTCATCCACCAGTCTCTCATTGTCGCTGCGGCCTTCCTCATCTTCATCCTCGCTCGCAGCCACCGGGACTTTGTGTCCGGTGGAACCGGGGACC
The DNA here is from genome assembly GCA_052140285.1 of Limisphaerales bacterium. GTDB lineage: Bacteria > Verrucomicrobiota > Verrucomicrobiia > Limisphaerales > UBA11358 > UBA11358. The sequence continues at coordinate 2,551 of JBKQUF010000258.1, forward strand.
GGGTCCCAGCGTTCGGATTCGGGCGCGGATTCAAGGGCGGTTTCTTTCGGGTCCTGGCTTGGCTCACCCGTTAGTTCCATTTTGGCCTGCATCCGATCGGCTTTCGACACTTCCTGCGCCGAACGACCATTGATGATCGCCAGTTCCACCGCGCGTTGCCGCACCATCTTGCGGGTGACCGTGCCGATGCCCGCGGAATTTTCTGTCAAAGAACCGTTTTTCAGTGGGTTGGTGTTCACAAGTTAAATTTTTGTTTCCAGACGGCGGTTATTTCGGCGCTTGGAAATGGGCTTCGATGAACCAAAGCCATTGGTCAATCCCGCGTGAAATCTCTGTAAACATGTCCGCAGCCTCAGCGCTCCTTGGAAAGGTCGTTTTCGGTTTCATCTAATCGTAATCCGTTTTATTGGTGCTTGGTTTTGATTCAGTTCCGGTGGTTAAATCCATGAACGCGGGTGAGCTTGCGTTCCGCAATCAATTCCGCCTCCGCCTTCAGCCAATGCTGCACCTCGTGTCCGGGCTGCGAACCTTGGTTGACATAGGCAAAGTAGGCCCTTCTGGACACTTCTTCCGGAGATGGCACGAAATCTTCTGGAAAGTTTCCGCCCGCCTCCAGGGATGCTTTTTTGTCTGCTTCCTTTGCGGTGGGAACATGGTGGTTCAAGCCGGCAGTCACAATGGGTCGTGGTTCACCGGCGGGTATTTGATTCTGGTTATTTTTATGTTTCATAAAAGGAGCGGGGTTCTGTCGGCATCACTAATTGCAACATGCGCCGGAGGGTTCGCGGGACTTTGCTCGACGGCCTGCTTCGTCAAATTCACAAAGACCGTGGAGTCATCGTAACTGACCCGCTCAACGTGGCTCACGGGAACCAGCACCTCGTTGCCGGTGAACCGGTGCCCGGTCTTGACGACCAGTTCACGAATTGCCCAGGTCTTGTTGTCCATCAAATAATCGCAGACATGGCCAACGATTCCATCCGTCGCCTGTAGATGGTAGCCACCCACCGCTTGCGTGCTGCGCAGGTGCGTGTCGGCACGTTCGGAGGGCGGACCGTCTGCGGCCGTGGGCGCGTTCGGGGGTGTTTCCAAAACCGAACCTTCACCCACGCCCCACATGCCGTTGCCCAGCCAGTAGGCCGGCCAGCCGTAATAGCGATGATACTCCTCCTCATGCTGGCGTGTCACCGGCTTGTGGGCCTCAATCGCCGGGCTGTCCTCGATCTGTTTCCGGGTCAGCTTTACCTCCAGGACTTTTCTGTGCTGACGGAGGCTGCCGAAGGCATGGGGCGAGAGCAGCACCTGCCGCCCCGGCAACCACGAGCCGGTGTTCGCGACGAGATAACGAACCGCCCAGCTTTTATCGTCGAAATAAAAGTCCTTCACCTCGCCGATGTCGCCGTCATACGCGCGGAGTTTGTTTCCGAGCAGTTGTTTGATGCTTTGTAACATAGGGTCCTTTGTTTGAAAGGGGCGTCTCGCCCCGTTTAAATTCTGCCGAGCACCAGCAGGACCACCAGAATCAATAGAATCAGGCTGAGTCCGCCGCTCGGGTAGTAACCCCAGCTTTTGCTGTGCGGCCAGGCCGGGAGCGCGCCGATCAACATGAGAATGAGCAAAACCAGTAAAATCGTTCCTAACATAATATTCCTTTTTTTGAAGTGTGATTGTTTCGTTTTTATCTTCGATGAAAGCGAGAATACCCCCCCGAGATTAAACCCGCTATCAGGTGTAGTGCTGACTGTGAATTTTGCGGATCAAGTTCGGCCTTCCTGTCCGCGGGATTGTCGCCAAAGAAACAGCCGGAGCACAGGCGGCTCCGGCTGATTTGGAATAGGCGTTAAGTTGAGAACGCCCGGGAAGATTTATTTCATGCGGGATCGCCGGGCGCCCGCCCGGTTTCCTCGCCATGAATCCATTTGAAATTCGTTTTTGATGGGAGCTTTTGGCCACCCCACGGTTTGCGATGTGTTTTCATCTTCCAATCCACAAACCTTAAACTGGAAATATGTCGCAAGAGTATCAGGTATTACCCTTACCCATGCCGGCCACGGTGAGCAGGGGGGCGGCGTCTTGCGGGAGAAACTGATCAAGATTGGGGCGAAGGTGGTGCGGCATTCCCGGCAGATTATTTTCCAGATGGCGGAAGTGACGGTGCCGCGCGGGTTGTTCCGGGCGATTTAGGAAGGGATTGGGCGGCTGAGATTGGCAACGGCGGTATCAGGATGATGAAAGAGACCCAACAATCGCTGGAGGATGCTGGAAACCACGGAGGAGGTGTCTCCGCATCGGGTCAAACAGCGTGTGAAAAGGCGCTATTCGCAGCGAAGCGCCCCCGGTGGCAGGGAAAAACCGAGGGCGGTGCGAAAAAAGTGGGAAAAAGGACTTGCAAACCTGTGCTACAGGAAGAAAATCGCGAAAACAGCCCACGTTGGTCGTGGGCAACAAACCAGATGGGAAATCTCGATTAAAACGTATTTATGAAAAAACTATTGTATTCATTATTGCTCGCGCTTGTCTGTTGCAAATCCGAGGCGGCGAATCCTGTGCTGACGATCGAAGGCGGACAGGTTCAAGGCGTAAAAGCCGATATCAAAGGAGTGTATGTTTTTCGTGGAATTCCGTATGCGGCACCGCCGATTAAAGATCTCCGATGGAAGCCTCCGCAGCCGGTGGTGCCGTGGAAGGGAGTGAAAATTGCCGATAAATTCGGGCATCCAGGTTATCAGGCGGTTCACTATCCCGGCGGCTATACCACCGAGTGGGGTTATGGAGATGAGGCGCCTTATAGCGAGGACTGCCTCTACTTGAATGTCTGGACAAAAGCTCCAGGCAAGACTGACAAGAAGCTTCCGGTGGCTCTCTGGATTCATGGCGGCGGTTACCGGGAAGGATGGGGTTCTGAACCCGAGTTTGATGGACAGGAGTGGGGAAACAAAGACGTCGTGCTGGTGTCGATCAACTATCGTCTCGGCGTTTTCGGATTCCTGACCCATCCTGAACTTTCCAAGGAAAGCCCCAATCACGTTTCAGGCAACTACGGCATCCTTGACCAGATCGAATCTCTCAAATGGATCAAGAAGAACATTGCACAATTTGGCGGTGATCCGGAGAACGTCACAATATTTGGCCAGAGTGCGGGTGCCGGCAGCGTAAAAACGCTCTGCGAATCACCCCTGGCAAGGGGCTTGTTCAAAAAAGCCATCATCATGAGTGGTGGCGGTATGGCAACTGGAGCAGCTCCCGGTGGTCGTGGCGGCGGTCCTGGGGGTTTCGGTGGTTTTGGCCCCCCTCTGACTCTTGAACAATCAGAGCTTCAAACAAAGGAAATCATGGACTGGGCCGGGCTTACAAATCTTGACAAGATGCGCGCCGCTTCCACCGAAACCATTTATACCGTGGGAAGTCTTTACACCGCAGTTACCGGAAAACGCACCCGTATGACCGGTTCACCGATTGTTGACGGTTATGTTTCGCTTCAGAGCTTCGATGCTGCTGCGACCAACAATCAACTGGCAAATGTTCCGTATATGATTGGTTACACCCTGAACGATATAAACAACATGTCTACAGGCATTGCTGCATTCTGCCTGAACCGGGAGAACGTTGGCGGTAAGGCTTATGCCTACCAGTTTGCCCGTCCCCTGCCAACCGATGGCAGGGACAACGTGCTCAAGGGAGCATTCCACTCTTCAGACCTGTGGTATGTATTCAAATCTCTCAAACATAGCTGGAGACCGAACACGCCCGGCGACTGGCAGCTGGCAGAAGTAGAGCTGACTGCCTGGTCGAACTTTGCCAAATACGGAGATCCTAACGGTAAAGGCAAGAATGCCGAGAAG
>JBKQUF010000259.1:0-11588 GCA_052140285.1 Limisphaerales bacterium
GAGCTACATAATAAACCACCACAAACAATAAATGCAAGATAAATATGTGTATTTATGAATATATTACTTGCTACACAAATGCGCTTTTATTGGCTTTTTGTGAAAATTTTAGGAAGTTAGGTTAAACCTGACGACGGCACTGGTTCACTTATTCTTCGTAAAACAATGTTATTGACGGAGAATGGCGTCGGCGTAAAGCTGCACCAAACTCATGGCATCAGAAGGCGCCAAATCGGCAGTTGCCATCACTCTCGGAACTTTGTTCGTCGTCTTATTTCTGGGAGTGGTCCTGTTCTTTGCCCATGCCTTCGTGAAGCAGCGCGCCCAACAACACGTTTTGGAGAAATTAAAAGAAACGAACCCGGTCGAATACCATATCCTTCACACGCCGCCCGCGCGGGATGACGATCTTTTGAAAAATGACATGGCCGGCACCTGGAAATTGGCGGGCGCGAAATCACGCCGGACCGGCCAATTCGTTTTTCTCGCCCCCGGCAATTATTATTTCAAAATGTTTACCCTCACCAATTGGTCCATCGTCGCATACGATGCCAGTTCCAACGTCGTCTATACCGCCGGCGGCCCTTATACGCTGGCAGGCGACAATTACACGGAAATAATCCAGCACGCAACCGGCTCAATGAAACAATACCTTGGCGCCCGGCCCCAATTCCACATCCGCGCTGAAGGGGATGCCTATTATCAAATGGGCGCTGGCCGGAATCCGACCGTTGAAGAAATGTGGCAACGGGTGCAGCCATAGAAACTTCACCCGCCTTTTCGTGTCTCGCGTATTTCACGGTTAATGGACAGCTTTTTAGAGTTCTCAAATTTTGTCTTGGAGTTCCGGGCATCCTGATGCTTCAATTCCCGGAACGTTCCATGGCCACGCTCGTTTTTGACATTGAAACTTCCGCCCAACCGCTCGACGGCTTTGATGAGGCGCAACAGGAATATCTCTTCCGCGAATGCGAAAAAATCACGGATGAATCCGGGAAATGCGCCAAGCGCGAGGAAATCACCCGGTTCATGAGCCTCTGGCCGTTCACCGCGCAGGTCGTTTGCATCGCCATGCTCAACGCCGAGTCCCTGCGCGGCCAATCGCTCTTTGTCGCGGAGGATTTCCATGAGGAATCGGATGAGGCGGCGCCGGTCAAATTCATCGCGTGCGCCGACGAGGCGGAATTACTGGCGCAATTCTGGGACGCGGCCAAGAAATTCGATTCCATCGTCACCTTCAACGGACGTGGCTTCGACGTTCCGTTCCTTTACCTTCGCTCGGCGATATTAAACGTGCCGATCTCGAAGAAAAACTGGCTCGGTTATCGTTACGCCACCGAACCGCACTGTGACCTCGCCGAACAGCTCACTTTTTACAGCGTCAGTGGACGCGACGGCGCGGCGCGGCGGTTTAACCTGGATTTTTATTGCAAGGCCTTTGGCATTGAATCGCCCAAGAGCCACGGCGTCAGCGGCATGGATGTCAATCGTTTGATGGCCGAAAAGAAATTCTGCGAGATCGCCGAATACTGCCTGCGCGACGTCCGCGCGACCACCGAGCTATACAAAATCTGGAAGGAAAGGCTGGCGGGAGTGAAATGAGGCACGCGGGCAGCAGTTCACTCCTCCTGCCAGTCGTTGTTAATCCTGCGGACTGACCCATGACCCCTTCAGGAACCGACACTGATTGGCCGCTTCTGTTCCGCCTTCGCGGTTGACATCACCAGCCCGGCGTGGCTCAGTTCTCGTCAGCGATGCCGCTTGGAAAGCGAATGACGGTATGAAAACCATCACCTATATCAATGCACACAAAGCTTTGGTCATCCCGGTGGTGCTCGGTCTGATGTGGTTTTACGACAACTGGAGCACTGAAGCGTTCATTTATCTGAGCCTCCACGGAACATATTCGCTCCTGTGGCTGGTGAAGGAGGCGACTTACCCCGATCGCCGGTTTGAGGAACGGCAGCCCATGTGGATTGGGATTGTCTTCATCTTTCTCCCGCTCGCAGGGTACTATGTGGCGCCTTACCTGCTCATCAGCAGGCATCTTTCCCTGCCGCCATACGTCATCGGCATGGTTCTGTTCCTGTTCACGTGCGGCATATTTCTCCATTACGCCGGCGACGCGCAGAAATACTATACGCTCAAGCTCAAAAAGGGATTGATTGAGGAAGGATTATTCAGCCGCACGAGGAATCCGAATTATCTTGGGGAGATTTTGATTTACACCTCGTTTTCGTTGATGTCGCTTCACTGGCTCCCTTTTGTGATCCTCGCGGTCTGGGTTTTTGGCTTTTTTGTCAAGAACATGCTCAAGAAAGACCAATCTCTGTCTCGATACCCTCAGTTCGCGGAATACAAAAAACGGACAGGCCTGTTATTTCCAAAGCTTTTTTGAATATGTGAGTGGCCGGCCAACCAGGCGGTCCAGAGACAGGCGCGACGCCTGTCCTACGCGGGGGGCTGAATGATTAATTCCCGTTGGGATTTACTCCAGCCATCCGCACCGATTATCCAAAATCCGCGCTTGCGATACGAAAGTCGTCGCCGTAGCTTTATGACATGCAAGAATTGGTTTTTGAAGTAACCCAGGAAGCGGACGGCGGTTTTTGCGCCGAATGCCTGACGGAAAACATCTTCACGCAAGGTGATACGTGGGAAATGTTGCGCCAAAACGTACAGGAGGCAGTGCGCGGTTATTTTTTTGACAAGCCAGCTACGGCACGCCGTATCCGTTTGCATTTGGTGCGAGATGAAGTTTTAGCCGACGCATGAAAATTCCGCGCGACTTAAGCGGAGCGCAGTTAGTCAAAGTTTTATGCCGTGACTGGGGTTATCGAGTGGTTGACCAAGAGGGCAGCCATATCATATTGCAAACCGATGCGCCGACGCATCAACGGCTTTCTATTCCCAATCATAACCCAATTCGTGTTGGCACTTTAAATAGCATTGTCCGCTGTGTGAGCGTTCACAAGGGGATGGAAAGGCAACAATTATTGGATACTTTACGATAATCCGATGTTTTTTCTCATTTGCTTCGCCCTGAAGGAAGAAGCCGCGCCGTTTCAAAAGGTCGCGGCCGACAAATCCAACGTTTCCATCCTTCTCACCGGTGTTGGACGCCAAAACGCGGAAAAAAACCTGCGCGAATTTTTGAATTCTCGCTGGAGTCGAGGTAACGAGACTCAAATCAAAAATCAGTCAGAGACTCCTGACGTCGTCTCCTACGAACCAAAACTTGTGCTCACCTGCGGCTTTGCCGGCGGATTGAATCCGGAACTTAAAATCGGCGACGTGGTTTTTGAAACAGTGGATGAAAACCTGCGCGCCAGGCTCCTCGCCGCTGACGCAAAACCCGCAGATTTTTTTTGTGCTGACCGTATTGCTACTACTATTGCCGAGAAGAAGAAGCTGCGTGAAGAAACGGGCGCGGACGCGGTGGAGATGGAGTCGGCGGCAATCCGCGCCGTCTGTTTGGAATATGGCGTCCCCTGCGCCACCATCCGTGTAATTTCCGACACGGCCAACGAGGACTTGCCGCTCGATTTCAATGCGCTCGCCAAGCCGGATAAAAATTTGGACATGGGGAAACTGCTTATTGCCGTCGCCAAATCTCCTGGAAAAATCCGCGCGTTGATGGAATTGCAAAAGAACATCCGATTTGCGGCGAAGAAATTGGCCGATGTTTTGGAAAAAGTCGTTACAACGTATTAATTCGAATTGTCGGCTGGCGATCGGACAGCGGGTGGTACGGGTTTTTCCCTGGCATGTTCGCTGTAACTGATGAAGGCCGCGCCGATCATGATCAGGATGACGCCCACCCAGCGGATCCACGAGACGGTTTCGCCCAGAAACCACATCGCCGCCAAGGTTGCAAAGACGAAACTCAACGCCGTCAGCGGCCAAAGGAAACTGATTTCGCTTTCCGACATCAGAACCAGGAGGCAGATGAAAAACAGGGCCTCAAAAAAAACTCCCAGGAGGATTTGGGGGCTGGTCGCGCCGGCTTTGACCACGCGGGCCACTTCGGAGACGGTATAGCCGTGCATCCCGCCAATCGTGTTCATGCCTTTCTTCAAGAGAATGACTCCGGTTGATTCAAAAACGAGTCCGATCAGCAAAATGACAAGCAACTTGATCATAAATCCTGGTACCGAATGAATTCGATGCCGAGCGTTCTGGCCAGTTCCTTCACCGCCGGGCTGACGAGCGCATCGAATTCATGCTTAAATTTGTCCAGCGAGGGATGGGAGTAAAGCTCGGAATCACCCTCCGGCAATTCCGGCAGCAATTTCAGGACGTACTCCTCGTTCACCCGCGAATCCTGCAGCAGGCCAAAGGTGATCTGCGCGTGTTTAATCCGCTTCCGCTCGAAGGTCTTTCGCGCCCGGCCCGACAAAATTTCAAAGATGGCCGCATGGGAGACGCGATAAAACCAATGGCCCCGGGACATTTTCCGGCTGCGGGAAAGGCAATCACGTGTGAGGCGCATGCGCCGGATGCCTAGTTTTTCCGCATCGTCCATCAGGATTGCCAGGACGGTCGGATGCAAATGGAGATGCAGATGGCCGTTCACGTGGTCGAGCGGCAACCCCGTGCCGTGGAATTTCCCGAATTGCGCGTGGATTTCCCGGCGCAACTGTTCACGCAGGCTCCGCTTAAAAAAATAACCCATGCCCACGCCGACCGGGCTTTCCGAAAACTCCCCGCGTGAATTGGCGAGGCCGGGAATTTGTCCGGGCGGCAAGGCGGAATGGCCGTGCAGAAGCGTCAGGTGCAGCCCCACCCCCAGGCGGGGATTTTCCCCGGCCAGCCTCACCGCTTCCTCAAAGCCCGCCTCATTCACCATCAGGCTGGCCGTGGTCAAGATGCCTTCGCGATGCGCGCGAACGACCGTTTCGTTGACCGAGTGGGAAAGGCCGAAGTCGTCGGCGTTGACAATCAAACGCCGCCGCGCGCGGCCGGCAACGGTCCGTGGTGAAATCGCGGCCGGCATCTTACGGCGTTCCGTAGTCCGACGAAGCCGCGCCGGAAACAAACCGCAGCCAGGACTGGAAGATCAGGGTTAATTTCTGGGGCCGCGAGAGCTTCAGCGGTTGTTCGCCGAAGACGTTGAATTTTTCACGCTCCAGCTTCTTCAAAAGGCGCCAATAGACGGCGCCCATCAACTCCGCCGCGGACAACGAGTTGCGGTCTTCCGCCGGCAACGTTTGCCGCGCCAGCGAATAGAATTGTCTGGCGCGGGCGGCCAGGCCTTCGGCCAGGGCGTAAAATTTTTCCGAATAATTGAAGTTCAAAATGTCGTTTTCGCTGACGCGGCATTTTTTCATTTCATCCAGCGGCAGGTAAATCCGGCCGCGGCGGGCGTCCGTTTTGACATCGCGCAGGATATTGGTCAGTTGGAGGGCCTTCCCCAAAAAGACGGCATAATCACGGGTCGCCGGATTTTTGTATCCAAAGACCTGGATGCTCAGGAGGCCGACGACCGACGCGACGTGATAGCAGTACTGTTCCAGCGCCTTGAAATCCTCGTAGCGGTTTTTCGCCAGGTCCATTTCGCAACCGGCGATGAGGTCATCAAACAGCCTGAAGGGCAGCGCATATTGTTGAATGACGGGTTGCAGTTCGCGGTTGACGGGGAAATGGGGTGTTTGATTTTCGCAGGCGCGGCGGATGTCGGCGCGCCAATCGGCGAGGCCCGCGCGGCGCTGTTCCACGGGCGCCGATTCAGCATCGGCCACGTCATCCACCTCGCGACAGAAGGCATACAGGGCCGACATGGCGTCGCGCTTGGGCTTGGGCAACAGCACAAACGCGAGCGCGAGATTGGAGGCGCTCTTTTTGGTGATGTTGCGGCTGTGTTGCATCAAGCTCCCGGCGGGGGTTCGTCCGGCGGACGGCGCGGCGGGAGGCCGCCGGTTTCCGCCAGCGTCGGATTCACAGGGCGATGACCGTGCCGGTGACGATGGCGCCGCTCCTCGACAATTTCCTTGATATCGTTCGCACCTTTTTCCAATTTTTCCCGGTAGCTCGAATGATGATGCCGGTGTTTGCGGCGGCGTTTTTTCGTTCTGCGAAGAAAAACCGCCCAAATAAACAACCCAATCACCACCAAGAGGATTACGCCGATCAGGGCAAAAAATTGGATCCATCCCTCGCTAAACTGGTTGCTAATGGTCACAGTATCATCCATAAAAATCAATTTTCTCCACCGGCCGCATCGCCCGTTGTCATGTCCAGCCGCTGCATGCGGTAGCGAAGCGAATGGCGGGTCAATTTAAGCTGTTCGGCGGCCCGCGTCAGGCTGAATTCATTCTGTTCCAAGGCGGTTGAAATCAATTCCCGCTCCACCCGCATCAGGGCATTGTCCAGCGATTCCTCCGGCGCGGCCTGCGCCGGCCCGGTTTTTTGCAGGCGCGACTCGATGTGGAAATCCGGCAGGCTGGCCGCCTGCAATTCGTGCGATGTCTCCAGGATCAGCGCCCGCTCAATCGCGTTGCGCAGTTCCCGGACATTGCCCGGCCAGCGGTGCGCCAGGAGCTTTTGCCGCGCTCCGGCGGAAATTCCCGTCACGTTTTTATTCATCGTGACGCGGAACAATTTCAAGAAATATTCGGCCAGGACCAACACGTCGTCGCCCCGTTCGCGCAGGGGCGGCAATTGAAATTGCACCACGTTCAGCCGGTGATACAAATCCTCGCGAAACTGGCCTTCGGCGATGGTCCGGACGAGGTCCCGGTTTGTCGCCGCCAGCAACCGGACGTTGACGCGCAATTCCTGGATGCCGCCCACGCGCGTGAAACTGCCGTCCTCCAGGAACCGCAGCAGTTTGGCCTGGAGTGGTTTGCTCATGTCCGCAATTTCATCGAGGAAAATGGTGCCGCCGTCCGCCTCTTCCACCCGGCCGGATTTCTGTTTGAGCGCGCCGGTGAAGGCGCCTTTTTCGTGCCCGAACAATTCGCTTTCGAGAAGAGTTTCGGGGATGGCCGCGCAGTTAATGCGCACATAATTCTCATTCTGACGACGGCTCAGCGCGTGCAACGCGCCCGCGACCAACTCCTTGCCAGTGCCGCTTTCGCCCAGGATGAGCACGCGCGCATCCGTCTGCGCGACGGTCTGGATCAGTTTTCGCAGTTCGCGGACGCCCTCCGATTCGCCCACGATTTGGGCCAGCCCGAAAACCTCGCCTGCGCGCGAACGGAGCGAGGCGTTTTCGCGCAACAGTTTGAACCGTTCCTCGCAACGCGCCACCGCGTGCAGCAACTCTTCCGGGGCGAAGGGTTTGGCCAGATAATCAATCGCGCCGGATTGGATGGCCTCCACGGCGAGCTTGGGCGTGGCGTAAGCCGTGAGCATGAGCGCCGGCAAATCCGGTTTTTCCATGCGCAACCTTTTCAAAAAGTCGTAGCCGCTCATGCCGCCCAACCGCGCGTCGGTGATGACCATGAAAAATGATTCGTTCGCCAGCAATTCCAGCGCTTCCTCCGCCGACTCCACCGTCCGAACCGCGTGCCCCTCATCCATCAACATCGTCTGGAGGGACAGACGCATATTTTTCTCATCATCGACAACCAGGACCGGCGGAACGGGATGGGTCATTTTGAATTTCCTCCGTATTCGCCGGCAAAACAGCGCCGGAGGGGGACAGTCGTCCCGCGCGCTTTACCCGCGTCGGCAGCCTGGATGTCGTAATTGTTCATGTTACAGCGTTTCGTTGAGAGTGCTTTTGGAAGGGAAGGTTACGGTAAACCGCGTCCCAATTCCAATCCTGGAATCCAACTGGATTTTGCCCCCGTAAAGCTCGACGTTATGTTTGACGATGGCCAACCCCAGCCCCGAGCCTTTCTCCTTGGTGGTATAGTAAGCCTCGAAAATACGTTTGACTTTGTCCGGCGGTATCCCGGGACCGTCATCGCGAATCGAAATTTCGACGGAACGCCCCTTTTGCTCCGCGGTGACAACAATGCTGCCCTGTCCGCCGAGCGCTTCGAACGCATTCCGCAACAGGTTGACCAAAATTTCGGACAAATGGTTTCGCTGCATCAACAGTGGGAGGATCGTCGGTTTGAGGTCGCGGTGGATGCTGATTTTCGTCGGCATGGCGGGGGGAAACACCTGGGCAATCGCGCGGTCCATTTCTTCAACGACATTCAGTTTTTCCACGTGGCCCTCGCTTAACTGCGCATAGCCCATGATTTGAGTGAGGACGCGGTCTGCGCGCTCGACTTCTTCCTGGATGATGGCGATCTGCTGTTCAGCGGTGTTTTTGTTTTCACGGATGGAGCGTTGGAGTGAATAAGCCGTGTTGCTGATGATGGCCAGGGGATTTTTGATTTGATGAGCCACCTCGGCGGCCAGACGGCCGGCCGAACGCAACTGGCTTTCGCGCATGCCGAATTCGCGGGCTTCAGCGATGGCTGCTTCCTGGCGTTCCAACATCACTTGCACCCCATAACAACAGGCCGCCAGCAGCCAGAGCACGAATAGCCGGGGCAAATCCGGTTTGGCAGAGGCATCCCCGGCGTCGGCTCCATACGGGAGTTCCAGGCGGTGTGACGGTTGATGCATCCGGACCGTTTCATGAAATGCGCTGGCTGGCGGGCTGACCAATTCGGGCAGCGGAATTTCGGTGTTGAGGAACCCGGCGAAGAGATAAAAAACGCTGAACAGGAGATTTAAAACGATTTGTGGCGTCACCAGTGGAATACTGATGGCATTGAGGACGATCAACCCGGCAAACAGCCAATAGGCCATGCTCTCATACCCATCCGTGAGAAAGACCAATCCCGCCACAAACAACCCGTCCCAAATACCCATCGTGAACACAACCCATTGGAAAGTGACGGGGGGGAAATGTCTCCAGAAATAATAGACCAAACCGGCAATCGTGTTGCCCCCGACGTACACCAGAAAGATCCAACGTACTATTTCCAACATCAGGCCATATGTGCTTTGCACCGGCAACGATTCGGACGAGGTGGAGTTGAAATAGCAGACCAAGGCCGCCAGCCCCGCCTTGGCCGGCAGGATGATGTGGAGTTGCATGGCCACGATCCGCTCTGCCTGTCCCATTGGTTTTGGGCGGGAAGCCTGCAACAGTCCCTTCCACCATTTCGCCACCGAATGCCTCTGGAAAAGGGCGCGGGAGTTGCGGTCCATTTATCCCTCCCCCGATAGCGCGTGTTCCGCGATTTTTTCCACGGGCCACAAGCGGCCAATGCCTTCGTAGCCGCAGGACAACATGCCCTGGTCGGGGCCGATGAATTGGGCGCCGCGCGCCTTCAGGGTTTTCACGTTCGCCTGCGTGGCGGGATGCAGCCACATCTTTCCGTTCATCGCCGGCGCAATCAAAATCCGCGCCTTGGGATTCAGCGCCAGCGCAATGCAGGTCAACGCGTCGTCGGCGATGCCGTGGGCCATTTTGGCAATGACATTGGCCGTGGCCGGCGCAATCAAGAGCAGGTCCGCCTCGTCGGCCAGCCGAATGTGGGCGGGCTGCCAGCCTTCCTCTTCATCGTAAAGATCGGTGACCACCGGGTGGCGCGTGAGCGTTTTGAACGGCAGCGGCGTGATGAAACGCTGCGCGTCCGCCGTCATCACCGCATGCACATGGCATTTTGCCTTGGTGAGCAGGGACGCCAGGTCCGCCGCTTTGTGCGCGGCGATGGAACCCGTCACTCCGAGGACAATTTTCATGCTCATCGTCTGGTTTTAAAATATCGGGGCCTGCGAACGGGCGACCCGCATCTTTTCGGATTCGATAATCGCGAGCGCCAGCCGCAGGTCCTCCTGTTTGCTGCCACTGATCAGAAGGTAATCGAAATTCTTCCATTGCGCGATCTCCTGTCTGGCCATCGCCACCCGGCGGCGGATGACCTCCGGCGAATCGGCCCCCCGGCGCTCCAGCCGCGCTTCAATCTCCGCCAGCGAGGTCGGCGTCAAAAAAATGGTGACCAGCGCCCGTTGCAATTCCGGGTCCGCCTGGGCCTTGCTGTAAATCGCGGCGGCGCCCTGCACGTCCACGTTCAACAGCACGTCCTTGCCCGCCCGCAATTTGTCGAGCAATTCGGATTTCAACAGGCCGTAACTGTTGCCATAAACGGTGGCGTGCTCCAGAAAATTCCCCGCCTGCACCCGCTTGAGGAAATCGTCCGCTTTCAGAAAATAATAATCCACGCCGTTGCGTTCGCCCTTCCTGGGTGGGCGCGTGGTGCAGGTGATGGCGCGCACCATGTGGCGGCGCGCCCGCAGCAATTGCCGGCACAGTGTCGTCTTGCCGCCCCCGGATGGGGCGGAAATCAAAATCAACAAGGGGCTGCGGGGTTTTTTGGGCATCCTGTTTTTATTCGACATTCTGCGCCTGCTCGCGGAATTTTTCCAATTCGGCCTTCAACACCACCACTTCGCGGGAAATCATCGCGTCGTTCGCCTTGGAACCGATGGTGTTGATCTCGCGGTTCATTTCCTGCGCCAGAAAATCCAGCGTGCGTCCGACCGGCTCCTTCGATTTGCGGCAATCTTCAAATTGTTGGAAGTGGCTCTGCAACCGCGTCAACTCCTCGGTGATGTCCGAACGGTCGGCGAACAGGACGATCTCCTTCATCAAACGCTCGTCGTCCGGCGCCACGTTTTCAATCCCGGCGTTCCTGATCCGTTCGAGCAGTTGCTGGCGGTAATTTTCCGCCGTCTGCGGCGCCTGTTTTTCAATTTTGCCGACCGCCTTGCGCATGTCGGCGATCCGGGTCTCCAGGTCTTTCTGGAGATGCGATCCCTCGCGTTCGCGCATTTTCAACAGCGCCTCCATGGCTTGCTTGAGCGCCTTTTCCACCGCGGGCCAGATGTTCTCCGCCTCCACCAATTCCTCGTCGCTTTGGAAAACGCCCGGCGCCCGGAGGATGTGGTCCAGCGAAATGCCGCCGGAAAGCTTGAGTTGTCTGGCCAATTTTCCCAGTTCCGCCGCATAGGCCCCGGCCAGCCGCTTGTTGATGTGCATCCCGGCGGAAATGTTCCCTTCGGTGGCATGAATGGAAACCCGGGCCGAGACCCGCCCGCGCGCGACGCGGGCATTGATGATGTCGCGGACTTGCGCTTCGAGCATTTCCAACTCGCGCGGCAGGTTGACGGAGATTTCGGATTGGCGACGGTTCACCGCGCCCATTTCGACGGTGATTTTGAAACCGTCCCGGGCACATTCGCCGCGACCGTAGCCGGTCATGGATTTCATTGTGCCATAATGCAAAAAGTCTGCGCCAGAGGCGAACAAATTCTGGCCTGCCCATGAACCCGGGGGGGGACCCTCACCTCTCCATGAACCTCCGGAGATAATAAGGGAGGGCGGCGATCATTCTCACCCCTCACCCTCAATCCCTCTCCCCGTTGAGGGGAGAGGGAAGAGCGGGCGAATGCACATAGTCGCTCGAAAGCCCGGCCGGATGCGGCAGGTTCATGGTCCCGTGTGCGTCCATCGTTGGAGGTCGAAGCTCTCCCGAAACCTTGATCATTTCGGCTTCAACTGCGGGAACAAAATCACGTCGCGGATGCTTTCCTGGCCCAACAACATCATGCAAAGGCGGTCAATCCCAATTCCA
>JBKQUF010000260.1:0-2945 GCA_052140285.1 Limisphaerales bacterium
GAGCTACATAATAAACCACCACAAACAATAAATGCAAGATAAATATGTGTATTTATGAATATATTACTTGCTACACAAATGCGCTTTTATTGGCTTTTTGTGAAAATTTTAGGAAGTTAGGTTAAACAATCAACGCGGCTGGCGACGGGGTTGATTTTGGTTCGCCCTTGCAGGGCTTGGTGTTATTGGGGCGATTTACACGGGGCGGGGCTCGCCGACTCGCTATGTCCCTGGCTATCTTGTTTTGCCCTTTCAGGGCAGAGAAGAAATTTGTCTCACACCCTCCCACAACTCGACTTGAAACTATGTAAATTAAATTCGTCCAGCGCGGCGCTGACGCTCTTTGAGGACAGGATTGGAAAGACGTTCCGCAAGTTTGACCCGTTTTTGCGCGCGCCAAACTTCACCCATGATGTCATCCCAGGCCAGCGGCTTGCCTTGCCCAAGCTGATTCATGGCGTTCTTTGTTTCCTGGCGCAATTGTCTGGCGGTTACTTTACCCATGCAAATAGGAGTAGCACCTAAAATTGTCTCCGCAAGTTTTTACCAGCTTTCATCCTGCGACTTCGTGCAGAAATCAACCGCCCAATGAATTCGGGTCGCCGACGTCGCCCTTGTTGAAATCGACGTAGGCCTCGGTCAGATCGGCGGCGTACATCACGGCGCCGGCTTTTCCCAGGTTCAGGTTGATGTGCAAATCAAATTCATCGGGCGCGGCGGCGGCGCATAATTCCTTGAAGGTTGCTTTCGTCGGCTGGCCGCGTTTCAGGCTCCAAATGATTTTTTTGGAGTCCGCGGAGGCGTAGCCGATGTCCACTTTTTCCTCGACGATTTTTGCCGGCGAATAGCCGAGGGCATCAATGATGCGACCCCAATTGGGGTCGCCGCCGTGCCAGCTTGTCTTCACCAACGGGCTATTGGCCACCGCGCGCGCGGCGGCATCGGCATCCTGAATCGTCGTCGCTCCATGGACGCGCACGGTCACGACGCGGTGGACGCCCTCGCCATCGCGTACGATCATTTTGGCCAGTTCGAGGCAGACATGGTTGAGGGCGGATTGAAAAATCTCTGAATCTGGCAGGTGCCAGCGTGAGGAGGTCCTGCCTTTTGATAATTTGAGACTCGCCGCCTCGTCTCCGGCAATTTTTACATTTCCCGCCAGCCCATTCGCCAGCACCAACACGGTGTCATTGGTGCTCATGTCGCCGTCCACAGTGATGCGATTGAAGCTGTTGGCGACGGCCTCCTGGAGGGCGGCTTGCAGGAAACGTCTTTCGACGGCGGCATCGGTGGTGATGAAGCCAAGCATCGTGGCGTGCAGTCCGCCATGAGGCAGCGCCGGCGGTCGCGCGCCGGTGGCGCTCATTCCGGGCTGGATCATCCCCGCTCCTTTGCAGATTCCGCCGATACGAACTTTTTTTCCGCCGAGCACAAATTCGACGGCAATCTGTTTCGGGCGCGTATCGCTGGTCATGATGGCTTCCACAGTCTGCGCGGCGTGTTCCTCCGTGGCCCCGAGCGACCCGGCGGCTTCCATGATTCCGCGTTCCACATTTTCCATCGGCATGGCCACACCAATGCGGCCGGTTGAACCGACCAGGACCGTTTCCGGCGGAATTTTCAATTTGCGGCCGGCAATTCCCGCCATCCTTTTCGCGTCGCACAGCCCCTGTCGTCCGGTGCAGGCGTTGGCGTTGCCGGAATTGACGACGATGGCGCGGGCGATGCCCTTTTTGACGTGTTCGACGCAGACTTTAACCGGCGCGGCACAGACTTGGTTGGTGGTGAACATTCCCGCAACGGCGGCCGGCACTTCAGAAACGATGAGGGCGAGGTCGCGTTTTTGTCCCTTGTTCGACCCCTTGCCGGTCCCAAGTTTTTTAATGTCGCAAAAGACGGCGCCGGCGCGGAAGCCGATTGGCGCGATGACGGAACCGGGAATTTCGGTGATTTTCATGGCACAGGATTGAAGCATGAAACCTGAAAATTGACACGAAAAGATTGACGGTCTTCAGACACGCGCTGACGTGTGGGCGGTCTTTGGAAAAGCAAAAGCGGCGCGGACAAAAACAGTCCGCGCCGCTCCCCAGTTCCTCCCGGCTGGTCAAATTATTTTTTCTTTGACGCCTTCGTGGTATGCCGGTCGACCACGGATTGACCATCACCGGCTTCTTGGGCTTCACCGAATCGTAGCACTCGAGGCCCTTCTTGGTGTCGTAGCCCGTCTCGCATTCGTCGACGATAAGCTTGACCCCCCCGATGCCGCCGTCGCGCTCGTTCAGCATGGTCAGATAGTCGTGCATGCCGTCGGCGATCGGCGTGCCCGATCCGGCGAAGGGGCCGGTCCGGTAGGTGAGCAGCGGCACGTAGATCGAGTCTTCGGCGAGAGCGGCCGTGACAGGGGCCGCGAGACTCAACGCCAAGCCGCCGGCCGCGCATTTCAATAGGGTGCTCTTCTTCATTTTTCGTTTCCTCCTTCAGTTTCGTGTCCGCCCCCTCAGTAAGGGAACGGCCAGACGCGCAGCTTTTGCTTCGCGGTTTGCCACAGTCGCGCCAGGCCGTGCGGCTCGGCGATCAGGAATAGGATGATCAGAATACCGGTGATCATGAAGGTCAACTGGTCGTTTCTCGCCGCGTCGATCGAGAGGCCGACCATCCCGGGCAGGGCGCGCAGCGCAATCGGCAAGAGATGGATGATGGCGGCGCCGAAGAAGGCGCCGACGATCGAGCCGAGACCGCCGATGATGATCATGAACAGAATTTGGAACGAGAGATCGATATTGAAGGCTTCGGCCTCCGCCGCGCCGAGCCACAGGAACACCATGAGCGCGCCTGCGACGCCGACATAGAACGACGAGACGGCGAAGGCGAGGAGTTTTGCGCGCAGGAGGCGAATGCCGATCAGTTCCGCGGCGATATCCATGTCGCGCACCGCCATCCACATC
>JBKQUF010000261.1:0-27110 GCA_052140285.1 Limisphaerales bacterium
TCACCAGGCGCGAGACGCAGCCAACTTCGTGCAAATCCTCCGGCTTGGGCTCGGCGACCTCGGGCTGGCGTTGCAAGACCACGCCCAGCAGCCGGTCACCCGCCACTACGTCGTCAATCAGCTTCAGGCTCGGCCCGGTCTCGACGAGCAGCGGGACGAGGGTGCCGGGAAAGATGACAATGTCCGACAGGCCCAGGATGGGCAGCGTGTCCGGGAGCGAACGCGAAGAGATTCGGGGGGGCGGTCCGGAATTGTCGGTGCCCAAAATGCTGACAAACTCTGTCTCCGGCGATGTCATCGTCGTTCCTTTCAATTAACAGTTAAAAGGCCGGCGCGCCGGAAAAGATTCGCGTGCGGCTTAGTTTCCTTCGGCGATCGGCACCTTGGTCATTTTGGAATGCGGTTGTGCCAGGGGCACGTCAATCCGCAGAAAACCGTTCACATAAATGGCCTTGGCCTGGCTGAGATCGTAACCCGGCGGCAATTCGAGCACACTCTCGAACGGCCCGTAACTGATCTCCATCACCAAAAAATTGCACTTATTGGCCCGGCAACCGTCCGGACGGGTGCCGGCAATGCGGAGGCGATTGCCCTCCACCGTGATCTCCAGACTATCACTTTTCATGCCAGCCAATTCCACCTTGATGACCAGGTTGTTGTCCGTGGCATAAACGTCCGTGTTGGGGACCCAGTGGCCGTTGGCAGTTTCGCCGCGCCCACCCACCGTCGCGCCGCGTGAAATGAAATGAACCGTGGAACTAACCTTCGTTAAAGCCATAATCAAAACAGTATCTCAAAACGTTGAATTAGCAAGTGCCCGGCAAAAAACGCCGGGCGGAATCACCCGCCAACATACCCCCAAAGGCCGTTCGCGCAACGGGGATTTTATTGGTATTTTTTGACCAAAAACCGTGTGGTGTCTTTGCCGTAGCGGCGGCTCGGCAGAGCGCCGCGTTTTTTCAAGGGTACGAGTCAGCGGCACCGACACGGTAGAAATACGGGCCGTTGCCAACCGCATTCGTGTCCGTGTAGGTCGTCGTACCCGCCTGGCCGACGAGTGGCCTTGCCTCGAAAAAAGCGGTGAAGGGCCACCGCACTCCACGACGCTTCGCGCGAACGGGAACCTTGGACAACCGCGGCAGCAGTCTTGTACTGCGCCAGCCCTTCCGCCTTCGCGGCGCGACGGCGGCTGGCGCTTCGTCAATCGGCGATCCGGCCTTCAGCGGCGCTGTTGTTTTTCTTCATTCTGCATTCCTCCTTCTTCATTCGTTCCCTTCCGCCTTGCGCACCGGGTTTGCGTCTGCGAGAATTCAGCGGCGGGCGCGAGTAAACGATGCAACAAAATTACCCCAAACATTATTGCGGTGTGTTCGGCATTTTCGGCCATCCGAATGCCGCCGAACTGACCTACTACGGCCTTTATGCCCTGCAACATCGCGGGCAGGAAAGCGCGGGCATTGTCACCAGTGACGGAAAAAATTTTCGCGCGCACCGGGGCATGGGACTGGTGCCGCAGATTTTCGACGGCGGCATTTTGCATCAGTTGGTCGGGAACATGGCGGTGGGCCACACGCGTTATTCCACGACCGGTTCGTCGCAGTTGAAGAACGCGCAGCCGCTCACGGTGGGTTGCGCCCGCGGGCAAATTGCGATAGCCCACAACGGGAACCTGACGAACGCGGCGAAGCTGCGCGACGAACTGGAGGCGGGCGGCTCGATTTTTCAGACGACGGTCGATAGTGAAATCATCCTCCACCTGCTCGCGCAGCCGGACGCGAACGGGAGCAAGAACCCGTTCGTCCACACGTTGCGGAAGATTGAAGGCGCGTTTTCCCTGGTGCTCATGACGGAAAAGGAGTTGATCGGGGCGCGCGACCCGTTTGGTTTTCGGCCGTTGTGCATCGGAAAATTGGGAGACGCGTACGTGCTGGCGAGCGAGACCTGCGCGCTGGATTTGATCCACGCCAAGTTCATCCGCGACGTGGAGCCGGGCGAAATCGTGATCATCAACGAGCAGGGCCTGCAAAGCATCCAGGCCTTTCCGGAACAGCAACGGCGCGCATTTTGCATTTTTGAATATGTTTATTTTGCGCGGCCGGACAGCACGATTGCCAATCGGAACGTGTATAAGGTCCGCGTCGAAATGGGGCGGCAACTGGCGCGGGAATTTCCGATTGAGGCGGATGCGGTGGTGCCGGTGCCCGACAGCGGCAATTGCGCCGCGCTGGGTTATTCGCTGGAGTCGGGCATTCCGTTTGAGATGGCCTTTGTGCGCAATCACTATGTGGGCCGCAGTTTTTTGCAGCCGTCGCAACTCATCCGCGATTTCAACGTGCGGGTGAAGTTGAACCTGATTTCGGAACTGGTGCAGGACAAACGCGTCATCGTGGTGGATGATTCCATTGTGCGCGGGACGACGTGCAAGGCGCGCGTGAATAATCTGAAGGAAGCCGGCGCGCGCGAGGTGCATGTGCTGGTCAGTTGCCCGCCCCACATGAATCCGTGCGTCTATGGAATCGATTTTCCCGACCGCACCAAATTGATGGCGGCGAACCTTTCGATGGAAGAAATCCGGAAATATCTCAACGCCGATTCGCTGTATTATTTGTCGCTGGCCGGGATGGTGAAGGCGACCGGGCTGCCGCATGAGTCATTCTGCATGGCGTGTTATGATGGGAATTATCCGGTGCCGTACGATCCCGCCGTGGACAAACATATCATTGAACGCCGGAACGGCCGCGTGGCCAGCCTGACGGAAACGCTGGCGCAGGAGCGGGCGCAAATCAGACTGCTATAAAACGGCATTCGAGCGTCAGCCGATATTCTCCTGCTCGTCCCACTCTCCGTTCCAACCTCCGCAGGGTGAAGCGTCAATTCGCATCCGTCGTGTTAATTCGCGTTAATTAACGTTAAATCACGTTAACTCGCGCCGCGTCCATCGCGCAAAAAACCCGCAAAAACCCGCAAAACGAACCGAAAAACAAGAAAGCAGAAATCCGTCTGCGTAACGCTTCGCCGCGACAAGTTCGGAAAGGAGAGGAGGGCACGGACGGCCTGGGACACTTTGATGAAGATCAGGGTGTCGCCGACCTTCCGGCCGGTCTGCTTTTGCATTGCGCTGGCTCTCATGGCAACGATTAAAGCATAAAACGGAGGAAGCGTAAAGTTTCGCAGAAACAATAAATTACTGAATTGTTACGGTCCAGGAGGAGGAACAGCAATTGGACATTTCCGATTTATGGAGGACTGTTCAACAGTTTTTGCCATCCATACTCCTGCCCGACTTCGCGACTTTGCTTCCCGGCGTGTTTGCGCTTAATATCCTGCCGTGACGCAAGCCGAAGCCAGGAAACGCCATGCCCGGCTCGTGGACGAAATCCACGAACATGACCGGGCTTATTACGTCGAGGCCAAGCCCAAAATCTCCGATCGCGAGTACGACGGGCTGTACCATGAGCTTCTGGATTTGGAGCGTGCCTTTCCCGAACTCGCCACGCCGGATTCGCCCAGCCAACGCGTCGGCGGCGAGCCGTTGAAGGCCTTCAAGCCCGTCCGGCATCTGCTGCCGATGTTGAGCCTGGATAACACGTACTCCCAGGAAGAGGTGCGCGAGTTTGTGAAGCGCGTGCAGAAGCTTTTGCCAGGCGAGACGCTGGATTGGGCGGTTGAGCCAAAGGTTGATGGCGTGGCGATGAGCCTGCGCTACGAGGAGGGAAAACTGGCCGTGGGCGCCACCCGCGGCGACGGCGCCACCGGCGATGACATCACGAGCAACCTGAAAACCATCCGGAGCGTGCCGTTGCAAATAAATCCGGGCCGCCAACGCGGGGAGGCGGCGAAAAGACAGAGTGAACTTTTTGATTCCGGGGCCGCTGGGTCCATTCTCGAAGTACGCGGCGAGGTGTATTTGACGAAGAAAGGGTTCGAGAAATTGAATGCGGAGCGGCAGGCGGCCGGCGAGGAAGTTTTTGCCAACCCGCGCAATGCGGCGGCCGGTTCGCTCAAGCAACTGGACCCGCGCCTCGTCGCGAAACGTCCCCTGGACGTGGTGGTCTATGGCCTGGGCAAAGTGGATAACGCCAGCGCGCTGCCGCCCACTCACACCGAAGTTCTCGATTGGCTCAGGTCTCTCGGTTTCAAGACGCCGGAACGCGTATGGCATTGTCATTCCGCGGATGAATTAATTGCGGCGATCGATGAATTGGACAAAATCCGGAAGAATTTCCCGTATGAAACGGATGGCGCGGTCGTAAAATTGAATTCGTTTGCGCAACGCGAGCGCGCGGGTTTTACCGCCAAAGCGCCGCGCTGGGCGATTGCCTACAAATACGCCGCCGAACAGGCGGAGACCAAACTAAAGGACATCACCATCCAAGTGGGCCGCACCGGCGCGCTGACGCCGGTGGCCGAATTGGAACCGGTTTTTCTCGCGGGCAGCACCATCAGCCGGGCCACGCTTCATAACGAAGACGAAATCAAGCGCAAAGACATCCGCATCGGCGACACGGTGGTGATCGAGAAGGCAGGCGAAGTGATTCCGGCGGTCGTCAGCGTGGTGGCATCGAAACGTCCGCGCCAGGCGGAACCATTTGATTTTGAGAAACATCTGCACGGGAAATGTCCCGTTTGCGGCGGGAGCATTGCGCGCGACCCGAAGTACGTGGTGTGGCGTTGCGAAAATCTCCAGTGCCCGGCGCAGGCGACGCGGCGGCTGGAATTTTTCACCGCGCGCGGGGCGTTGGACATCGAGAGCGTGGGCGGTATTGTGGCGGACAAATTGGTCGAGCGCGGACTGGTCCGCGAACCGCTCGATTTATTTGAATTAAAATTGGAGCCGCTGGCCACGCTCAATTTAGGCACGGAAGAGTCGCCGCGGATTTTTGGGGAGAAAAATGCGACAAAAGCGATCAAGGCCATCGAACGCGCCCGGACTTTTCCCCTTTCGCGCTGGCTGTTCGGCCTGGCGATCCCGGACGTGGGCAAAACCACGGCGCAGGACCTGGCAAAATTCCACGAGACGATTGAAGAGGTCGCGAAATCGCCGTTGCTCGCGGACATTTTGAATTATCACTCGAAAATTTCAGAATTGCCCGGATTGCGGCGGGAAAATCCGGAACGCCATGAGCGGTTGAAAAGGGAGATTGCGGAGATTGCCGGGCGGCTGATTAAGTCAAAGTTTGCGGCGGCATCAAAAAGCAAGGCGGACAAGGAATTGGGAATTGTCACCAAAGTGGGACCGGTGGTGGCTAGGAGCGCGCTGGATTTCTTTGCGGGCGGGAATGGGAAAAAAATCCTCAAACGGATGAAGGAGTTGGACATTCATCCGGCCAGCGAAAGGGTGTCCGTGACGGCGACCGCGGTCCTGCCATTCGCGGAAAAGACCTTCGTGCTGACCGGAACGCTGCCGACGATGACGCGGGAGGAGGCCACGGCGAAAATTGAAGCGCTCGGCGGCAAGGTGAGCGGCAGCGTGAGCGGGAACACGGATTTTGTGCTGGCAGGCGCGGAGGCGGGTTCAAAACTGGACAAGGCGCAACAACTCGGGGTAAAGATCATTGATGAGGAGGAGTTTAGGAGGATGTGCGGGTGAGATGCTGGCTTCCCTCCCCATGAACCAGGGGGACCCTCACCTCACCCTGGCCCTCCCCTCCCATCCGATGGGAGCGGAGAGGGAATCCGCCTTCGCCAAGGCTACGGCGGACAGGTAGCAGGCGAATGGCCGCTGTTGCTCGAAAGTCTGGCAGGATGCGGCAGGTTCAGGGGGTCAAGGCGCGAATCTTTCGGTGGAATCCAAAGCAAATAAATTCTCCGTGTTCATCCGGTTCATTTGTGGCAAAATTCCAAAGTGAACATCACGAATTTGAATCCCGACACCGACATCGGCGCGAGCGGCTGGCTGGTGGAAATTGACGAGCACCGGATTCTGCTCGACGCCGGCATGCACCCCAAACGCGAAGGACGTGAAGCCTTGCCGTTGTTTGGAAAGGCCGGACATCTGGAATTGGATGCCATCGCCATTACGCATTGCCATCACGATCACGTGGGGGCCTTGCCGGTGGCGTGCCGGCGTTTTCCCAAGGCGCACGTGCTGATGACCGACCTGAGCTATTTTCTGGCGGAACGGGTGCTGCACAATTCGGTGAACGTGATGACCCGCCAGCGGGATGAACTGGGCATCCGCGAATATCCGCTGTATTCGCACGACGAAGTGGATGACATGGCGCCCCAGTTCCAGGGGTTCAAATACAACCGGGAAATCGAATGGGCGGCGCATTACAAGTCGCGGGCGGGGCTGCCGTCGCCGACGCTGGAATTTTTTGACGCCGGTCACACGATTGGCTCGGCGGGCATTTTGGTCCGCGGAAGGAAGGAGACGGTGTTTTACACGGGCGACGTTTGTTTTCATGACCAGACGATTTTGCGCGCGGCGAGATTTGAAAAGGTGAAGGCGGACGTGCTGGTGATGGAGACGACGCGGGGCAATCGCGAAGTGCCGAAGGATTTTACGCGGGAAAAGGAAATCGAGCGGCTGGTGGCGGCCATTCACAAGGCGCAAAGGCGCAAGGGGTGCATTTTGATTCCGTCCTTCGCGCTGGGCCGCACGCAGGAGATGCTGGCGATGCTGGCGATGCTGATCCGGGAGGGGAAGTTAAAGGAGCAGCCGATTTATATCGGCGGCCTGGGCCGGGTGTTCACGGAAATCTATGATTTGGAGGCGCACCGCACGAACCGGCGGCTCGAGGACTTGCAACTGCGCGAGGCGCTCCAATTAATCGTGTTGGAAAAGGGCCAGGCGGAAAAGATGAAGTTGAGCGGCGGAAAGATTTTCGTGATCACGGCGGGGATGATGAGTGAAAACACGGCGGCGCACGGCCTGGCGGCGCGGATGATCGGCGATGAGCGGCAAAGCATTTTCTTTGTGGGCTACGCCGACCCGGATTCGCCGGCCGGACGGCTGCGGGCGGCGAAGCCGGGCGAAACGTTTGTATTCAGCCCGTCGGCCGGGCGGGTGACGCGCAAATGCGTGATGCAGGAATTCGACCTGACGGCGCATGCGAACCGGGAGGAACTGCTGGAATTTGTCGGGCAAGTTTCGCCGCGAACGGTGCTGCTGGGCCACGGCGACATCGACGCTCGAAAGTGGTTTGAAGAGCAAATTCGCGAACGCTGGCCAAAAACGAAGATTTTTCAACCGCAACCGGGCGTGGCCATTTCGGCGTAAATCGGGGTCTACGACCCGTTCATGTTGACGATGTTGCCCAGGTTGAAAATCGGCAGGTACATGCAAATGACCATGCCGCCGACGATGACGCCGAGAAACACGATCAGGATCGGTTCCAGGAGCGACATCAACCCGGACAGGGTCGTTTCGATTTCTTCATCGAGAAAATCGGACACGCGTTCGAGCATGGTATCGATATTGCCCGTTTGCTCACCGGCACTGAGCATGCGGATGACCATGCTGGGGAAAACGGGGTGCTTCTGCAGCGCCTGCGAGATGCCTTCCCCGCGCTCGATGTCGGCGGAGGCGGTTTTGATGGCTTTTTCCAGGACCGTGTTATCGACGGTCTGGGAGACGATTTGCAGCACCTCCAGGATGGGCACGCCGCTGCGGACCAGCGAGGCCAGCGTGCGGGTAAAGCGCGCGAGGCAGATTTTATGGGCGATGGGGCCGAAGATGGGGAGTTTGATGCGCTTCTCGTCCCAGAAATCTCGGCCTTTGGGCGTCTTGATGTAGCGCATCCACAGCCAGACCAACACCACGACCACGGGAATGATAAAAATCAAATAGGAACGCAGGAAATGGCTGATGTCGATCAGGACCTGGGTGGGAGCGGGCAACTTGGCGCCAAAACCGTTATAGACGTCTTCAAAGACGGGAATGACTTTTACCAACAGAAAAATGGTGATGCCGATGGCCACGACGATGACGCCAATGGGATACATCATGGCCGATTTGACTTTTTTGCGGATTTTTTCGGTGCTTTCCAGGTAAGTCGCCAGGCGGGCGAGAATTTCGGCGAGCAACCCGCCCTTTTCACCGGCGGCCACCATGGCAATGTACAAACGGTTGAAGGCCTTGGGATGCTTTTGCAGCGCTTCGGAGAAGCTCTCGCCGCTTTCGACGCGGGTGCAAACGTCTTTGATGGTGTCGCGCATGACCTTGTTGGGCGATTGCTCGGCCAGGGCCTGGAGGGCCTGCACGATGGCGATGCCGGCATCCACCATGGTCGCCAACTGGCGGGTGAAAATGACCAAGTCGTTCAGCTTGACCCTGCCACCCTTGGTTTTGCCCTTTTTGCCAACGCGTTCCTGGATGGAAAGAACCAGCAGATTACGGTTGAGCAGCGCAGCGATGGCGGCCTGCTCGCTGGCGGCGTCAATCGCATTCCTGATTTCTCGGCCGGAAGCGGTTTCCCGGGCCATGTATGTAAATGATGGCATTGCCTTCTTCCCACATGATAGAAAGAGTCATGCCAAAAATGCAAGAAAATTCAGAAAAGGACGGTGGAACCATGAACCGAAAGGCACCCGGTCTGGCGCGGCAGCGTCTTGGAATGCGGTGGCTGGCGGGGAACAGGGCTGACACCGCTTTAAAATTGAGGGTGATTCCCAAACGTCCAATGCCCTGCCAGATTCCAACACCTTCCCCAAAGCGGCGTCGCGCTCCGCTTGCCGCCGCACTCCAAAACCTCGCAGCAGTTCGGGAGATTCTGGAAAGGCCAACATTCGGACATGCCGCCCACAACCCGGCGCGCACCTTTTTTAAACATTGGTGTCATGGTCTGTGACACGCCCGGACGCCGGCGGCTTTCATTTCCGGGGGAATTCCAAAACCGGGACAAAGTGATGCAACGACATTGAAAAATCCGTGTTAAATCTGCTTTTTTGCGCCGGACATGAAAGTACACAAAGGGGAATTACGACTGTAACATATTAATTATAAATAACTTATGTGTGTTTTATTTGTCGAAAAAAAGTATTGTCAAACGGCGGGGATTTTTCTAATTTCGTTGCAATTGCACCACATGGTGCCGGGGCGAACTGTATTTGCCTCGCAACGCATAGGCGTTGACATTGAAACATTAACCAAAATATAACAAACAGCATCGGAGGAACCAGATGAAGTTTAATAAATGGACAGTCGGTCTGGCCGCTATCGGAGTGATCAGTCTCTCTTCGGCAGCGCGCGCGGACGAAAAAATGAGCCAGTTGCAGACTGCGCTCTCAAACACAACCATCAGCGGCTACGTTGATACCGCGGCGACATGGCGCCCGGGAACGGACCAGAACGCCAATAGTGATGGCGCACATATTCCCTATTACAGTTTTGCGAAAAATGACGGCTTCAGCCTCAATGCTGTCGATATCGCCATTGACCATCCTGAGGACGAAAGCCCTTGGGCGGCGGGTTATCATGTGGAATTAATGTTTGGCCCGGATTCCGAGCCAGACTCATCCGGCTTGGGCGCGGCCAACGCGTATAATATCCGCCAGGCTTATTTAACCTTGCGCACGCCCATCGGCAACAGCGGCATTGATTGGAAAGTCGGCGTTTGGGACACCATCATCGGCTACGAATCCACCAGCGATCCGTCGAATCCGAATTACACTCGTTCTTACGGATACACCATTGAGCCGACCACCCACACGGGTGTGTTGGGCACATACAAAGTTAACGACGAAATTTCCGTGCAAGCCGGCATTGCAGACGGCTCGAATGTTGGATTTGGCCCTACGGCCATTAACGGAACCTCGACTTATGAAAGCCAAAAAGCTTACATGGGCGCGGTTGCCTTGACCGCCCCCAGTTCCTGGGGTTGGTTGAATGGCGCCACGCTTAACGCCGGCATTATTGACGAAGAGTCTGCCACAAGCGGATTTAGTTTTCATCCGCATCCTGAAGGAGAAACCAGCTATTATGTTGGCGCAACCATTCCGACGCCGCTCACCGCATTGAAAGGTGGCGCGTCCTTTGATTATCTCGCAGGGCATGATGGCTTGGGAGATGTCTGGGTGGGGGCCCTTTACGCCAGCTACCAGCTCAACGATAAGGCTTCCGTCAATCTGCGTGGTGAATATGGACAGGACGATACCGGCCTTCTCTATGGTGACTACGACACGTATCCCGTCGGTGTTGCTCGCAACACGTTTGAAGAATTCACCGCGACCTTGCAGTACAATCTGTGGGCGAACGTGTTGAGCCGCGTTGAGTTCCGTTGGGACCATGCCGAACATGGCAACGCGTTTGGCACCGGCGCCACCAGTGGTGGTGAAGGATTTAGCGCACCCGACCGGAACAACGACTTCATGCTCGCGCTTAACTTGATCTATCAGTTCTAATTTAATTGGAACGCAACGCCCCTTCCGCTAAAGCGGAAGGGGCTTTTTGTTTTTGCACTGCGGCGAGCAAATTTGCCGGGCGCCCAAAATCGCTTGCCGTCTTGGACTGCGGTGGCTGGCGGGGAACAGGGCTGACACCGCTTTCAGATTCAGGATGATTCCCTAACGTCCAGTGCCCTGCCAAATTTCAAAGTCCTCCCCAAAGCGGCGTCGCGCTCCGCTTGCCGCCGCACTCCAAGACGCAAAGCGAGTTCGGACGACACCCAGAACCGCTTGTCGTCTTGCAGTGCGGTGGCCGTGACACCGCTTTCAAATTGAGGGCGATTTCCAAAAGTCCAACGCCCTCCCCAAAGCGGCTTCCCCGAAAGCCTTCGGGGTTGCCGCCGCTCCAAAAACTCGCACTCAATTCGTATCGCGCCTGGCAATCGCTTTGCATCTTGATTTCACATCCTGCTTGTGAAGAAACGCCGGGCATTGCACACTGCTTTTGAAGGAAACGGACCATGGATAACTTTGAAGCGGCCAAACAGCATTTTGTGAAAGGTTTGCAGCTTTTTGAAGCCAATGACCTTCAAGGAGCTGAAATACAATTTACCCAATCACTGGCGATTCTTCCAGACAGAGTCTCAACCCTCAACAACCTGTCGGCGGTCAAACTCAAACTGGAAAAATTCGCCGAAGCCGAGGCGTTGGCTCTCAAGGCCATTGCCGCGGGAGACAAATCACCGGAAGCCTGGGCCAACCTCGGCATCGCCCGGACGGCAACCCACCGGCATGAGGAGGCCCTGCAGGCTTATGCGCGGGCGCTCCAGTGCAATTCCGCCTATGCCAGGGCCTGGCTGAACAAGGCCATGACGTTGCTGGAGCTGAAACGATACGAGGAAGCACTGGAGGCTTGTAATCAGGCGCTGAAATTGAATTCAAGCCAGTACGAGATTTTATATGCCAAAAGCCGGGCATTGAAAGAACTGGGGCGGTTGGACGAAGCGCGAAAAACCTATCTGACGTCGTTCGAGATGAGGGCTATCTCATCGCCATTATTCATTGCCGAACGGCGCGCGACCCAAAAGGCTGATATTCTCGTGATCAGTCATAATCCGGGCATGGATGATACGCTGAAGTCCTTTGAAGAATTGCAAATTCGATGTCCAAACTATGCCGGCCAGCTCGCCGACGTTTTTCAGAACGAATTCCATTTCAATTTCATTTTCGAGGGCGACGCCACCAGGAGTTCCGCCCGTCAAAAAATTCCTCGGCCCGATCTTGTGATCAACAACTGCGGAAATGGCGATGTTCTCCTGTCCCGGGGCTTTTTGCCGGATTTGACCGGGCTGATTGACGGTTTTGGCGTTCCGGTGGTCAATCATCCGTCCAAGGCCCTGCGAACGACCCGGGACGCGACGGCAGCGGCTTTGGCGGATGTGCCCGGGGTCCTGGCGCCGAAGACCGCCCGCTTTGACTCGACGGGCAAAACCCCTGAAGACATGGCGCGTGAAATTGAGGGGCAATACGATTACCCGCTGATTACGCGGACAGTGGATCTCCAAGAAGGCAGGGGGATGACCAAGGTGGACTCCCGGGAAGCGCTTATGGCGGTGTTTTCCGCCGGCCTTCCAAAAAAATTCTTCGTGACGGCGTTCGTGGATTCGCGGGGGGAGAGGGAATTTTACCGCAAAGTACGGGCGGCGGCCATTGGGGACCAGATCATCATTTCCCGGGTTGATTTCGACAGCTACTGGAATGTGCGCGGCCGAAAAGCCGCCCGGCGCGTTCCATTTTATCTGGAACACCAGTTTCTGCTCGACGAGGAAAAGCGAATCTGCAAGGACCCTGAAGCCGAGCTTGGGCGGTCCGCCATCCAGGCGCTACGGGCGATTCGCGACCGGATTCCCCTGGATGTATTCGGGATTGATTTTGACGTGGGTCCGGATGGAGTCGTGATTTTTTACGAGGGCAATGCCGCCATGAATCTGTTGACGACCGCCCATAAGGAAGTTCCCAATCCGAAAGAGCCGGAAGAGTGCCTGAAGCTGACATTCCATCGCCACCTTACGTCCCTGGCGGCTCGTAGCTGACGAAACCGAAAGCTCGAGTCCAGTTTGTATCGCGCTCAAAACCGCTTTGCGTCTTGGACTGCGGTGGCTGGCGGGGAACAGGGCTGACACCGCTTTCGATTCCGTCTGCCGGTAATTGGAACAAAAGCGGCGTGTGCCCCCCAACCCCCACCCGCCGCACTGCTCCAAAAGCTCGCTCACCGTTCGTATCGCGCCCAGGCAAACGCTTGTCGTCTTGGACTGCGGTGGCCGTGACACCGCTTTTCATACCATCAAAGCCGATTCATTTTACCATTCCGGCGCAACTTCCATATCATCGTCCAATTTTAATTGCTCTGTGCGGAAACGATAAATGGCTTTGACCTGCGCCGGACTCGCCGTCCGCTCAAACCATGACGCCGAGCACCACGGATATAAATGCGCCGCCGCAACCAATCCGTGTTTCAGCGCGTTTTGATGGGTATAATTCAGCCGCGCAAAATAGGATTTTTGATACGTCAGTCTTGTTTCCCAAAAGTTAAACCAGACTTTTCGCCTCGGCGCGCCATCCAGGCGATTCACCCATTTGGCTGTTTTTTCATGCAACAACGAAAGCAGAGCGCGCAGACAGGAAGCATCCGTCTGCTGAGGGGGTGAATGGCCGACAAAGTGGCAGTGATTTGAAAATACGGCCCAGGCTTCCAACTGCCAGCCGAAATCACGAGTCAATCGTAGCAATCCGCGATGCAGCACCGCCAGCCGTCTTGCGCCACGAAAATGGTGAATGGCATCATAAGTCCGCGCAGTAACGAAGTAGGTTCCTTGTTGCGCCAGTTGGTGAGTCGGTGCATGCGGCCAGGAAATGGAGTGGTCTGGCATGACGCGACATTAATAGTGTCACCCATTTTGGCAAGAAGTCACGGATTGAAGATAGTTTTCAAATGCCCATTGCGCGTCAAGATTCCAACGCCTTTCTCAAAGCGGTGTCAGCCCTGTTCCCCGCCAGCCGCCGCACGACGACAAGCGAATTTGTCAGCACTCCAATAACCGCTTTGTGTCTTGGACTGCGGTGGCCGTGACACCGCTTTCAAATTCAGGATGATTCCCAAAGGTTCAATGCCCTGCCAAACTCCAACGCCATCACCAAAGCGGCGTCGCGTTCCATTTGCTGCCGCACGACGACAAGCGAGTTCGCAGAGCACCTGGGCAATCATTCCGATGCTTTGACTTTAATTAAGATTTGCGATTTGCGATTAACAATTTAGATTATGACTCCATTTCCGCGCCAATTGCGTAAATCGTAAATCCAATGCCTTTCATCCGCGACATCTACGCCGTCAAGGCGGTTGCCAAACGGCCGGTCATTTCCTTTGAGTTTTTCCCGCCAAAGACGGATGAGGGAGTACGCAATCTGCTCGAAAAGCATCTGCCGGCATTGGGCGAGGCGCGGCCGGATTTCTGTTCGGTCACGTACGGGGCCGGCGGCAGCACCCGCGAGAAAACCCTGGCCATCGTCGAGGCCATCCAACGGCGGGGCTTGACGGCTTTGGCGCATCTGACCTGCGTCAACCACACCCGCGACGAAGTCCAGGCCGTGCTCGAAAAAATCCGGGCGCTGGATTGCCGGAACATCCTGGCGTTGCGCGGCGATCCTCCGCCAGGGACGGATTTTCAAAAAACTCCCGGCGGATTTGAGTTTGCGTCGGCGTTGGTGAAATTCATTGCCGGGCAGGGCGGTTTTTCCATCGGGGTCGCCGGGTTTCCCGAGGGGCATATCGCCAATCCGTCCGGCAAACACGATGATTGGCGTCGTTTGAAGGAAAAGGTGGATGCCGGCGCGGATTTTGTCCTCACGCAATTATTTTTCGACAATGCCGATTTTTATGAATTTCGGGATTTTGTGGCGGGCAAGCTGGGCGTCCGGGTCCCGCTCGTGCCGGGGATTGTTCCGATTTTGAGCGCGACCCAGATTACGAAGTTCACGCAGATGTGCGGCGCAAAAATTCCGCCGTTGTTGCGCCAAAAACTGGACCAGCTCGGCGACGATGATGCCGCCGCCGCGGAATTCGGCATCGAATACGCGACCCGGCAAGCCGAGGATTTGCTGCGCTCCGGCATCCCCGGTTTGCATTTTTATACGTTGAACAAGTCGCGTTCAACGGTGCGGGTTTTGCAAAATCTGGGATTAATTCAGACTTGCAAGAATGGGGGCATTCTCTGAGAATGAGACTCCATCTGTGCGCGGTTAGCTCAGTGGTAGAGCACTACATTGACACTGTAGGGGTCAGAGGTTCAAACCCTCTATCGCGCACCATTCCCCTGTTTTTGCCACTTCGTGACAGCCAGTCACAGACACTGACTTTAGCCCCAATTCTACAGGCGTTTTTTCACTTTTGGCGTTGCTTCCCACCGTGACAGACGACGACGGCAAAAGACCACTTGCGCCACTTTTTTGTGCGTCTCTTTGTGCGTCATCTCCCAAGCCATTCCACGTCAGCATTTCCACCGCTTCCCGCAACGCGAACAAAGAGGCAACCCAGTGAAAACATGCCAACTGAAACTCATTAGCGAAACATAAAGAGCGGTCGGATCCAGCGGGAGGCCGCAGGAATCGAAACTAGAAATCTTCATGCGTCTCCCTCCGAGAGTAAAAATGACTTTGATCCAAATTGAACATCATCGGAAAGCATGGCGTGAATCCGCTGAGTTGCAACAGCAGACCCTTCTGATTTTCCGCATGGCCACCATTGCCTACGCCTCACGACTGACGGATAACGTCGTGCTCACGAACGCGTGAACTTCCTGATGGAATGAAAAAATTTCGGCTATGGTCAAGTCGGCGCCGGATGCCACGGTTTGGTATTAGTTTGTTAAGCAACCAAAAATTCAACGCCCGGATTTAACGGCTTTAAGCAACGATTTGGGATGACAAATTTGAACCGGCGCCAAGTCTGCCGCTTCAAATTGAACGCGCAGCGGAATTTCCTCGATGTTCAGCAAATCGGCATCGCTTGTCACCAGCGCGGGAATTCCCGCCAGCGCCGTTTCCGCCAGAATCAGCCCGTCATTGAATTCGCCTTCAGGCAGCAGACCCAGCCGCATGAGCTTTCGCGAAAATTGTTCCGTGATGCCGTGGCCCACGGACTTCAAATCAAACGGCGTCAGTCCCCAGGCGCGCATCTGTTGCAGGGCTTTCAACGCCAGCGGCGTTTCGGCACATTGCTTGACGAGGGCGCAATACGTCAATTCCTGAATCACTGTGGGCGGAACCACAAGGGAATAGCCGCGTTCCTGATAAACTTCGCGGAAGGTATGGGCGAAATCTTTCTCCGCCGCCAGATCGAACAGCAGATTAGTGTCCAGCGCCAACAGTTTCTTTTGAGCCGGTGCCGCCATAAACAATTTGCATTCCGCGTTTGAAGAGTTCCTCGCGCTGTTGTTCCGTCAGCTTGTTGGCTTCCGCGCGCAGACGCCTTGCCGCCTTCGCCCCTGGCGTATTATCAGGATAAACGAAGTTTTTCGTGTGGCCGGGCTTTTTGCTCATTGCACCCCATATTTCCATGATTCAGTCCCGGTGTCCACTGGTTAATTGGATGGCAAATTAAAACGGATTTTCCGCATACTCTGCCAACCGCCGCGCCGCGATGCCATTCGTTTCCTTTGAGGGTTCCTCAATGGGAAGAAAGTTGCTTGCGCTCATAGTGCCTCCGCCACAGAATTAATGATTGCAAGAATCGCCGTCTGTAGTGTGAAAGGCAACTTTGGCCATGCAGCGACAACCAATGACAGAGCATGACGCGATGAGACTAATTTGTGTGTGTCTCTTTGTGAGTCACCCTTTGATTTTTCCTTTATTTTCGAGGAATTTTGAAGGTTTAAACCCTCTTTCGCGCGCCATTTAAAAAACGCCAGAATGCCGGTGATGACGATGATTGCCAATTATTCAACAATGCAAAAGCCCGCTGATAACATAAAAATCCTTTTCACCCTGGCCATTTTTTGCGCTTCCCTCATTTTGTGCCGCGCCGATTTGCCCTCCGCCATCCCCTTATGGCCCTCCGGCGCGCCTGGCGCCCTGGGGACGTCATCCAACGACATTCCCACGCTGACCCCGTATCCGGCCGATGCCACCAACGCCACCGGCGCCGCGATGGTCATCTGCCCCGGTGGCGCGTATGCGGGCCTGGCGCCGCATGAGGGCAACGATTATGCCCTCTGGCTCAACCAACACGGGGTCACGTGCTTTGTCCTGAAATACCGCCTCGGCTCGCACGGCTATCATTATCCAGTCGAATTCGAGGATGTCACCCGCGCCATGCGCTGGGTCCGCGCCCATGCCGCCGATTATAAAATTGATCCGCACCGCATCGGCATCATGGGTTCTTCGGCCGGGGGCCACCTAGCCTCGACGTTGTTGACCCATTATGACGCCGGCGACACGAACTCCGCCGATCCGGTCGAACAACAAAGTTCCCGGCCCGACCTGGGAATTTTGTGTTACGCGGTGATCACGATGCAGGACCAATACACGCATGAGGGTTCCAAACACAATTTGCTCGGCCGCAATCCGTCTCCGGAACTGGTGAAGTTGCTATCCAATGAATTGCAGGTCACCAGGGACACTCCGCCTTGCTTTCTTTGGACAACGTTCGAGGACAAGACTGTGCCCATGGAAAATACAATGCTCTTCGCGGAAGCCCTGCGAAAGAACGGCGTACACTTCGCCCTGCACATCTATGAAAAGGGCGGACACGGAATGGGCCTGGCCGACAAGCCGCCGTTCGCGCATCCGCATCCCTGGGCCAACGATTGCCTGTTCTGGCTCAAACAACAGGGGTTTGTGAACTAACCCGTATTTTTCACGCCCGCAAGGCCGGAGCGCCGGTTTGCAACCGGCTTTGGCGGTCCGAATGCTCAAGCCGACAACATGTCGGTCCCTACAGCACTCGCGTTTTCCCATTACTTTACGTTTTTTCGTTTGGTGGTAATGTCGAACCATGCCGCCTGGGATCAACATTCAAATCCAAGTCAGCCCGCGGGTTTGTTTGTTGACGTTATCCACCGTCCGCGCCCTTTGCGGTGGCACGACGGAACAGATAAAAAGGGACCTGAATTCCGGCAAATTCGGATGGGTTTTTGACTTTTCGTTGAGCCACAATGCCCCGGATGCCCGCAGCAAGGCCCTGCGCTTTTGGGTGGGCGATCTTTCGGAGGAGCATCATGCGAAGGAACGGTCCCTGGACGAGGTCGTGGGCTTGATTCTGCCGCGTTTGCGACTCTCATTTCCCTGCGAGGATCTGAGTGTGCGTTTTTCGCTTAATCGCGTCTCCGTCTTCAAATTGCGCAAGTGCTGGAGGTGCGGCGAAGGCGCCATCAAACGCGAAGTCCTGACGGACTTCCTTAAATCGCGGTGGCTGGGAGAATCCAGGCGATCAACTCAGCCGCATCGGCATGACAACGTAGAGGAACGGCCCGTTGATTTTCAAGACCCCCGGACTTAGCTCGTCAATCAATTCAAAAAACACTTCGTCCTCGCTCAAAGCCGCGAGCGCGTCGATGAGATAACGCGGGTTGAAGGCGATGGCCATTTCCTTGCCCTTGTAGTTGACGGCGAGGGATTCGCGCGCCTCTCCGACTTCGGGCGAATTGGCGGTGATCGCGAGGGTGTTTTTTCCAAAAGCCATTTTTACCGAGTTGGCCTTTTCGCTGGTCATGATTTCGGCCCGGCGCAGGGCCTGCAAAAATTCCTCGCGAGCGAGCGGGATGCGTTCTTTGGTCTCGGTGGGAATAACTTGTTTATAATTTGGATAATTTCCCTCAATCAATTTGGTGATAAGCAGGACGGAAAAGCCCTTGTCATCCTTGAGGGAGAACGAAGCTTGGTTGTCGCCAAATTTGATTTCCACCTCGCCTTTTTCCTGCAGGAGCCGGTTTAATTCGCCGACCGCTTTGGCCGGCAGAATAAATTCTCCGCTGCTGTTTTCCGAAATATCCACTTCTTCATCAACCAGGGCCAATCTCCGGCCGTCGGTCGCCACCATGGTCATTTTATGGTCCTTGAGACTTATAAAAATGCCGTTGAGCACATACCGTGATTCATCGGTGGAGATGGCAAAGGAGGTCCTCCGCATCATCGCTTTTACATTTTCTTGCTGCAACAAAACCTTTTTATCATCCTTGAATTTTGGCAGGGGTGGAAATTCATCGGCTCCCAATCCGTGAATTTTGTAGAAAGAAGGGCCGCTCCGAATGGAAGTAATGTTTTTTTCATCGGTCTCAATTTCAATTTCATTTCCATTCAATTCACGGACAATGCCGAATAATTTTTTCACCGGCACAGTGGTGGCGCCGCCTTTTTTTACCTTGGCTTCCACCGAACAGGCCACCGTCACATCCAAATCGGTGGCGGTGAATTCAATCCGGTCCTTGTCCGCGCGCAAGAGAACATTCGAAAGGATGGGCAGCGTGGTGCGGCTGCCGACAACGTTTTGAACGGCTTGCAATCCGGTGAGAATTTGCTCCTTCGTGATGGTCAGATTCATGATTAATAATCTTCTTTTTGTATAGATTCTCTTATTATTAAGGGTGGTGAATAATGCAAACAACTTCGCGTGTCAAGGTCACTGCTGCGTTTTGTGAGTTATTGGCTGTCACACAAACCAAGTTAAAGAAACCAACAAAATTTAAAAGTCAAAGTTGTTGGCACTGTTCCCAATCAATTCACAAGGAAAAAGACCGCAATTCGACGGCTTGTTGAAATCACTTCAGCGCCCGCTCGATGATTAACGGCAAAGCGTCGCAAACGAGACAAATTTCTTCGCGGGTGGTTTCGCGACCCAGCGAAAAACGAACCAGGGAATTGGCCAGGTTTGTTTTTCCAATGGCCGCCATTACGTGAGAAGGTTCCAGCGAACCGGCGGAACAAGCTGAACCGCTGGAAGCACAGATGCCTTCAACATCGAGGCCGGCCAAAAGTGAAATACTGTCTGCGCCATGAACCGCGAAGGAAAAAGTATTGGGCAAGCATCGTTTGGAAGGAGAAATAATCTCACAGCCGTTGATCAGTTTGACAGCATCGGCCAACATTTTGGAGAGAGAAATCAAGATTGATTCATCGAAAACCGGAGGATTGACAAATTTTTCGAGGGCCGAGACCAGTCCGACAATGGCGGCCAGGTTTTCCGTGCCGGCCCGTCTCTCATTTTCGTGCCCGCCGCCAAATAGCAAAGGAACGGGATGAAGCGGTGAACGCGCCCACAGCAGACCCGCGCCTTTTGGCCCGTGAAATTTGTGGGCGCAGATGGAAACCAAGTCGGCATTGAATTGGCCGATCTTCGCAAAGGGTTCCTTGCCAAACCATTGCACGGCATCGGTGTGAAAAATGACGCCGCGTTCGCGACAAATGTCCCCCAGTTCGGCAACCGGTTGAATCGTGCCAATCTCATTGTTTGCGGCCATGATGGAGACGAAGGTCGTGTAGGGACGGATCGCTTTTTTTAAGGAATCCGGAGAGACCGAACCCTCCGAATCCGCGGACAGGCGGGTCACTTCGTAGCCCTCAAATTTTTCGAGAAAATCAAAACAATGCAAGACGGCATGATGCTCAACGGCGGAAGTGATCAGGTGATTGCCTTTTGATTTGAGCAAACGCGCGGCGCCGAACACCGCCAAATTATTGGATTCGGTGCCGCCACTGGTGAAGATGATTTCGCTGGGTTTGGCGCCAAGAAACTGCGCCGCCCGGTCACGGGCATCATCCAGCAACGCCCTCGCTTTTCTGCCGACATGGTGGATGCTGGAAGGATTTCCCCAAAATTCACCGAGAAACGGCAGCATGGTTTCCCGGACATCCGGGTCCAGCGGCGTGGTGGCGTTGTAATCGAGGTAAATAGTTCGCGGCATTGGAAAAGGCTAACAAAAGTGGCCTAACCGGCGAACACAAAACCAACGGCTGGACAAAAATTGGTCGAAATAGAACAACCGGCGGTGAGAGCAAAAAACAGAGACGATTTAGGCTCCTAACATGGTGATGACATCAGCTTTGGTCTTTCCGCTCGAAGTGCGGTTGAATCAGCTTCAACCGAAGACGTGCGCCATCGTGCGCCGCATCGAAAACGAGGGCGAGGAAATCCAACGGCTCAAAACGCTCGGCATTTGTGTGGGGCGGAGGGTGGAAGTGGTTAAAGCGGGCGATCCGATGATCGTTCGGGTTTTCAGTTCCCGCATCGGAATGTCGGCGGAACTGGCCTCCAGCGTCTGGCTGGAAGTATGCGCATCCCCGGAAAGTTGCGTGTTAAAGGAGCCGACATGCGAAAAATAAACAGGAACAACGAAGATTCCTGCAACCGCTGCGAACCCACCGCCAACGGCGGGGCGAAGCCGAACGAAAGCTCTTTCACCGTGGCGCTGGTGGGAAATCCGAACGCGGGCAAGACGACGTTGTTCAATGCCTTGACGGGGCTGCACGCTAAAACCGCGAATTTCCCGGGAACCACCATCGAACGGAAAGTGGGCCGGGCACAGGTGGGATGCCATCAGGCGGTCACCATTCTTGATTTGCCGGGGCTTTACAGCCTGGACAACGGCTCGCCGGAGGAGCGGGTGGCGAGCGAGGCGTTGCGAGGGCGCCTGGACGGGGAAACGGCGCCCGACGCGGCGTTGATCGTGGTGGATGCAACGAACCTGGAGCGGAACCTTTTCCTGACCAGCCAGATGCTGGAGATGGATTTGCCGATTGTCGTGGCGCTGAACATGATGGACGCGGCCGAGCATGACGGCATTTACATCGACGCGGAGAAGCTTCACGCGGAGCTGGGATGCGCCGTGGTGCCGATTTCGGCCCGCACGGGCAGAGGAATCGAGGACGTACGACGCGAGATTGCGCGCTTGGCCGACGGTGCGCCCGTGAAGAATCCACTGAAGCCGAGGCCGTCGGTTTGCGGCGGATGCACCGGGTGCGCCTTCCAGGCACGTTATGAATGGACGGAAGCGATTTCGGGAAGAGTAACCGACGAAACGCTGGCGCGGCGATCCAAGCGCACCGAAACGCTGGATGAGGTCCTGACCCATCCGGTCCTGGGAGCCGTGATTTTTTCCGGAGTGATGCTGACCCTCTTTGCGCTGATTTTCTGGGTGGCGAAGATTCCGATGAATTTGATTGATCATCTTTTCGCAACTGTCGGGACAAAGGTGGCGGCGGAAGTTCCGGTCGGGGACCTTCAAAGCCTGCTGGTTAATGGCGTGATCGCCGGCATCGGAGGCGTCCTGATTTTTCTCCCGCAAATCTGCATTTTGTTCTTGGCGTTATCGCTCATCGAAGACACTGGCTACCTGGCCCGGGCGGCGTTTGTGATGGACAAAATCATGCGGCGGTTCGGGTTGCCGGGAAAAGCGTTCGTGCCGATGCTTTCGGCGCATGCCTGCGCGATCCCGGCGATCATGTCGGCGCGCGTGATCGAGAACCCGGGCGACCGGCTGGTGACGATATTGATCACGCCGCTGTTAACGTGCCCGGCGCGCATCCCGGTTTTTGCGATGGTTACGGCGCTGTTGTTTCCGAGTTCGCCAATCAAGGCCGCCCTCGTTTTTACCGGCGCATACGCCGCGGGAGTTGTTTTTGCGATGCTGGCGGCGCTGGTGTTTCGCCATACGATTCTGCCGGGCGGCAGCCGGCCGCTGGTGATAGAATTGCCGCCGTACCGGCTGCCTTCGTTGCGGACGGCGCTGCTCCACACGCTGGATCGCGCGAAGATTTTTGTGAAACAAGCCGGAACGATCATCCTGCTGATCTCGCTGGTGCTTTGGGCGTTGTCCTATTATCCAAAATCGGCGCCGCCGCCGGCTGCCGTGGCGATGACACAACAGGCGGTTCAAGTTGAAAAGGCCGGGAACGCGCCACAGGCGGCGGACCTGCGGGCGGCGGCGGACCAAATGACGCGGCAAAATTCGCTGCAAAATTCGTTTGCCGGAAGGATTGGCCACGCCATCGAGCCGGTCATCAAGCCGCTCGGATTCGACTGGCAAATCGGCATCGGCATTGTCAGTTCCTTCGCCGCGCGCGAGGTGATCGTATCGACCCTGGCGGTGGTTTATGGCGTGGGCGGCAGCGACGACGGAAACCGCACGTCGCTTTACGACACGTTGCGCCACGCCGAACGCACCAATGGGACGCCGATTTTTACGACGGCGACCTGCGCCAGCCTGCTGATTTTTTACATTCTGGCCGCGCAATGTCTTTCCACCACGGCGGTGGTGAAACGGGAAACCAATTCCTGGAAATGGCCCTTGTTCCAGATCGCCTACATGACGGGGCTGGCCTACGTCGCTTCGTTCATCGTTTATCAGACGGTCAGCCATTTCATCCACTGATTTACAATTGAGGGCAAACAAAATAAAGCCCCGCCGGAACCCGGTGTGGCTTGGTCAGACGGCGAGTTTTACTACCCCGGCACAGTTGCAGGCTGCAACTGCGGCAAGGAGATCTTTCATTATTCACCCAATTCTCCGTCCGACAATTCGAAGCAGTCTCATTCCGCAATTGATTGTATCTGCATAACTTTACGTTTTCTTCGGTTTATGCTTAAATCACTGCGATGAGAACCAGCGCAAAAAATCTGGAGACCGGGCCGAGGGATGGGCTTCGCCACGCCCTCCTCTCAACCCCTCTCATTTCCGCTCTTGTCGCGGCGAAGAGTAACGCAGACGGGTTCCGCTTTCTGCTTTCCCCCCCTGTTCCCCTTGTTTTTCGCGGTTTTCCCACCAGCGCGGCGAACTTTTTTAAAACGAATTCAAGCGAATTCAAGCGAATTCAAGCGACGCGAATTATCGCGTTTTTGCGCGAATTTGCGCGAATTTGCGCGAATTTGCGTGTCACATTTTCACGCATTTTAACGCGAATTAACGTGTCACCCTGCGTAGGGCGGAGCTTCCGCGACGCTCGTATTTCCGCCAAACTGTCCCGCGCCATCCGGCTTCCGATGGAGGGAACAGGCCAATCGTAATGAGCACCCGCGTAAAAATTTGCGGCATCACCAACCTTGCCGACGCCCACGCCGCCGTTGAGGCGGGCGCGGATGCGTTGGGTTTCATTCTTTACGAAAAAAGCCCGCGGCACGTGACCCTGTCGCGGGCGGCGGAAATTTCCAAACAACTGCCGACGTTCATCCTGCGCGTGGGCGTTTTCGTGAACGCGACGGAAAACTTCATCCGGCGCGCCATTTCCGAGGCGGGTTTGACGACGCTTCAGTTCCATGGAGACGAGACGCCGGATGACTGCGAACGTTTCGGATTAATGACGATGAAAGCCTTTCGCATGCGCAACGCCGGGACGTTGGGAGAGATTGCGAAGTATCATACCGACGCCTATTTGCTGGACGCGTTTTCGCCGTCGGTCCTGGGCGGCACCGGGCACACATTTAATTGGGACCTGGCGGTGGAAGCGCGGAAAATGGGGAAACCGATTTTCATCAGCGGCGGGCTGACGCCGGAAAATGTCGCGGACGCGATTCAAAAAATCCATCCGTTTGGAGTGGATGTCGCGAGCGGAGTGGAAAGGGCGCCGGGCCAAAAGGACCACGCCAAAGTGCGGGCATTTGTGAACGCGGCAAAAAGTGCTAAACTATGACAGTAGCCGCCAGCCAATTTTTGACTAAAGAATAGCAATTAAAGGGCTGGTCAATCAAGGGACCATGAATAAGCTGGTCGCAACGTTTTCAACCGATGAAAATTTCCGTACCCAAAGAAACACATCCGGGCGAGACCCGCGCGCCACTGACACCCGACAGCGCGGCCAAGCTGGTGAAACTTGGCGCGGCGGTCGAAGTCGAGGCGGGGCTTGGCCTCGCCGCCGGATTTTCCGATGAGGCATACACGAAGGCAGGGGCGACGCTCACTCACGACCGGAAAGCGCTCATCAGTTCCGGCGACATCGTCCTGCGCCTGCGCAAGCCGGCGCCGGAAGAAATCGCCCTGTTGAAAACTGGTTCCATCCACGCGAGCCTGCTGGACCCCTTCAATGAGAAGGAACTGGTCAA
The DNA here is from genome assembly GCA_052140285.1 of Limisphaerales bacterium. Taxonomy (GTDB): domain Bacteria; phylum Verrucomicrobiota; class Verrucomicrobiia; order Limisphaerales; family UBA11358; genus UBA11358. Next base: position 24,410 of record JBKQUF010000261.1, read on the forward strand.
GCAATTTGCCGACCGCGGCATCAGCGCCATCAGCATGGAATTCATTCCGCGCACGACGCGGGCGCAAAAAATGGACGTGCTGTCGTCACAGGCTAATCTCGGCGGATACGAAGCGGTGATTCTGGCCGCGCGATATTCGAACAAAATTTTTCCGATGATGACCACGGCGGCGGGGACGATCCTGCCGGCCAAGGTTTTCATTATCGGCGTTGGCGTCGCGGGTTTGCAGGCCATCGCCACCGCGAAGCGTTTGGGGGCCAAAGTCACCGCCTACGACACGCGACCAGTGGTCGAGGAACAGGTGAAGTCGCTTGGCGCCCAGTTTCTGAAGATTGACATTGGCGAAACCGGCCAGACCAAGGAAGGCTACGCCAAGGCGCTCACGGAGGAACAAATCCAAAAGCAGCGCGACGCGATGAAAAAAATCTGCTCCGAATCGGACGTGGTGATTTCCGCCGCGCAAGTGTTCGGGCGCAAGGCGCCGATTTTGGTCACGGCGGAAATGCTGGAGGCGATGAAGCCGGGCAGCGTGGTGGTGGACCTTGCCGTCGAGACCGGCGGCAATGTCGAGGGAGTCACCTATGACCTGGTGACGGACCGCAAGGGCGTGAAGATTATCGGCATTGCGAACCTGCCCGGGCGCGTGCCGTTGCACGCCAGCCAGGTTTACTCCGCCAACCTCGTGAACCTCATCGAGGAATTTTGGGACAAGAAGGAAAAAACCTTCGTCCTGAAGTTGGACGACGAAATCATCAAAGGCTGCCTGGTGACGCACGGCGGGAAGATTGTGAACGAAAAACTCATCCCCAAACCCAGTTGATTTATGGACCCCAACATCCTCTTCATTTTCATCCTCGCGATTTTCGTGGGCTTTGAAGTCATCTCGAAAGTGCCTTCGATGCTGCACACACCGCTGATGTCCGGCACCAACGCGATTCACGGCATCATCCTCTTCGGCGGCATCCTCGTGCTGGCGGACGCAACGACACCCCTGGCGCAGGCGCTGGGATTTATCGCGGTGGTTTTGGGATCGGCGAACGTCTTCGGCGGTTTCATGGTCACGGACCGCATGTTGCAAATGTTCAAGAAAAAGAAATAACCATGAATCCTGTCGCTCTTATTTTCATCGGGGTCGCGGTCTTGTTTATCATCGGCATCAAAAAACTGAGTTCGCCGAAGACGGCGCGCACCGGCAACCTGATCGCCGCGGCGGGCATGGTGATTGCCTTCTTTGCGCTGCACAAGTCGGACGGCGAATCGGTTTGGACGCAGGGCTGGTCCTTCAATTACACCCTGATTGCCATCGGCATCGTCGCGGGACTGATCATCGGCGCCGTCGGCGCGTATTCGGTGAAGATGACGGCGATGCCGCAGATGGTGGCGCTTTTCAACGGCGCGGGCGGCGGCGCGGCGGCGTTGGTGGCGAGCCTGGAATTTACCCGTTATACCTACGCCAATCCCACCGACCCGGCGCCGGTTTCCCTCACCATCCCCATGCTGTTTGCGACGTTGATTGGTTCGCTCTCGTTTTCCGGCAGCATCATCGCCTATCTGAAATTGCAGGGAAAATTTGAAAAGCCGCATACGTTCCCCGGCCAGAACATTCTCAACGGCTTGATTTTATTGGTGATTCTCGGCCTGTGCGGCTGGCTTACTTTCAGCGCCACCGGCGGCAACGCCCTGGCCGCTTTCATTGTGATGTTCGGCCTGGCGCTGGTTTTCGGCGTGGCGATGGTCATGCCGATTAGCGGCGCGGATATGCCGGTGGTGATTTCACTGCTCAACTCGTTCACCGGCCTCGCAGTGGCGGCGGACGGTTTTGCCATCAACAATCTTGCGATGGTCGTCGCCGGAACGTTGGTCGGCTCTTCGGGCACGCTGCTCACCTTGTTGATGTGCAAGGCGATGAACCGGCCCGTCACGAATGTTTTGTTCGGCGCATTCGGCTCCGCAGGCGGGAGCGCCGCGGCGGCGGGCGGCGTGGCCGGCACGGTCAAACCCATCCAGGCGGACGAAGCGGCATTGCTGCTGTCTTATGCGCAGCGCGTGGTGATTGTTCCCGGATACGGCATGGCGGTGGCGCAGGCGCAGCACCAGGTGCGCGAGCTTTCCGATGAACTCGGCAAACGCGGCGTGGAAGTGCAGTTTGCCATCCATCCCGTGGCCGGACGCATGCCCGGCCACATGAACGTATTGCTGGCGGAAGCGAATGTTCCCTACGACCAGCTTATCGAAATGGAACAGATCAATCCCTCGATGGACCGCGTGGACGTTTGCTTGGTGATCGGCGCGAACGACGTGGTAAACCCCGCCGCGCGCGAGGAAAAGACCAGCCCGATTTACGGGATGCCCATTATTGAGGCCGATCACGCCAAGACCGTCATCGTGATGAAACGCTCGATGGCCAAGGGCTTCGCTGGTATCGAAAACCACCTCTTCTACAAAGACAACACCCGGATGCTTTTAGGCGACGCCAAAGCCTCGCTCAACGCGCTCATCGCCGCGGTGAAGGCCAATTAAGCCGATTGCAGCCGAACAAGGCGGGATCGCCTCTCTTTATCACTGTTCCGAATGAAAAAGGCGCCGGTCAAATTCCGTTGTCCGTGGGCGACGGACGAACTCTACATCCGATATCACGATACGGAATGGGGTGTGCCGCTGCATGATGACCGCCGGCTGTTCGAGTTTTTGATCCTCGAAG
>JBKQUF010000262.1:0-5317 GCA_052140285.1 Limisphaerales bacterium
GTTTCATCGTGTGGCCGGCACTCTCGCCGCCATCGGGCTGTTCATCACCGGCCTCTCGCTGTTTGTCGGCGGCATCGGCATCATGAACATCATGTTCGTTTCGGTGGCCGAGCGGACGCGGGAAATCGGCGTGCGCAAGGCAATCGGCGCCAAACGCCGGACCATTCTGCTCCAATTTTTGATCGAGGCGGCGTGCATTTGTTTGATCGGCGGCGTCATCGCCCTGCTGATTGCGTGGCCGGCCACGTTGCTGTTGCGCAAGGCGATGCCGGCCTCGATGTCCCCGCTGGTCGTTGGTGTGTCGCTGTTCTTTTCGGCGCTGACCGGGCTGGCGGCCGGGATTTTCCCGGCGTGGCGCGCCGCCAAAATGAATCCCGTGGAGGCGCTGCGAAATGAGTAAGCGCCGGATTCCATTTTTTACGGAAGCGCGCGAAAGCTTTTTGATGGCCATGAGCGCGTTGACGGCCCACAAATTGCGCTCGGCGTTGACCCTGTTGGGAGTGCTCATCGGCGTTTTTTCGATCATCGTCGTCATGACCGCCATCCGCGCCATGGAGAGCAATGTCGCGCACGAGCTGAGTTCGCTCGGCAGCGAGACTTTTATGATTCGCAAATGGCCCGGCACCTATTTCGGCCTTTCGAGCGGTGACTACGAAAAATACTGGCGCCGAAAGAATGTCACGATGGCCCAGGGAAAAAAGTTGCAGGAAAAAACCACCCTGCCCGCCAATATCGGCATGGAAGCCACTTTTTGGTCGGGCGGAATCACCACGCGCTACAAAACGAGCGCCCCCGACGTGGACCTTTACGGCGACACCCCCGGCAGTTTCCCGGCGCACAACTGGACCCCGGCGGAAGGCCGCATTCTGGTGGACGAGGACGTGGACGGCACGCGCAATGTCTGCGTGCTCGGGGCGGGGCTGGCGGCGAACATTTTTCCCAATAGTTCCCCGGTGGGCGACCAGGTGAAGATTGACGGCATTAATTACACGGTCGTTGGCGTCTTGCAAGGCCAGGGCAGCGCGCTGGGAAGTGACCAGGACAATTTTGCCGTCGTGCCGCTGACCACCGGCTTGAACCGCTACGGCCATTGGCGCAGCCTGGACCTGCTGGTGGAAGCGCGCGACCGGGTGAGTTACGACGCCACCGTCGAGGAAGCGCGGGGGGCGATGCGGGTGATCCGCAAAGTGCCGCCGGGAAAGGACGACGATTTTGAAATCGCCTCCAACGATTCGATGATCCAGCAATTCGATTCCTTTACGCGCGACGTGCGCATCGGCGCGGCCCTCATCAGTTCCATCGCCTTGCTGGCCGCTGGCGTGGGCATCATGAACATCATGCTCGTTTCCGTCACCGAACGGACCCGGGAAATCGGCATCCGCCGCGCCATCGGCGCCAAGAAACGCAACGTCATGGCCCAGTTCATCATGGAGGCCATCGTCCTCTGCGAAGTCGGCGGCGTCGCCGGCGTCCTCCTCGGCATCCTGGGCGGCGACGCGATGGCGGCGTTGTTGAAACTGCCGCCGGTGATTCCGGTGGATTGGATCATCATCGGCCTGACGATTTGTTCCATCGTGGGCGTCATCTTTGGGACTTATCCGGCGTATAAGGCGGCGAACCTGGACCCGATTGAATCCTTGCGGTACGAGTGATATTTTTACATTTGGTGTTTGACGGCGGCGCAAGAAACGGCGAAAAGAACAGCAGCCATGAAACTCAACAATATGTTTCTGGGGCTTTGCATTATCGCGTTGATAATCAGCGAGGTGTGTCTGGTCATTGCCAACCAGCAAAAACGCGATGCGCTAAACAAGTTGAATATCGCGCAGCAGGCCGCCGAGCAGGCCCAAGCCCAGCTTTCCCAAATCAAAGCCAGCTCGGACGCCCAGGCGATGGAAGACATGCGCCTGAACGCCGAAAACAAAAGTCTCTCCAAGAAACTCAGCGCCCTCCAAAACCAGAACAGCACCTTGAGTGATGCCAGCCAGCAATTGTCGGCGCAATTGACCGCCGCGCAACAGGCCGCCCAGCAACAGCAACAGCAGCAGCAGGAGCAACTTCAGGCCGCGCAAACCCAGGAGGACGCCAACCGCAACACTTGCATGAGCAACCTCCGCGCCATTGAAGTGGCCAAAAATGAATGGGCGCTCGAAAACGGCGAAGCGGCCGGCGCCGTCCCCACGGCGCAGAACCTCCTGCCTTATTTTTCGGACGGCAATTTCCCGGTGTGTCCCGACGGCGGCATCTATACCATTGGCGCGGTGGGCACCGCGCCCTCCTGCTCCATCCACGGTTCGCTGCCCACCCAGTGACCTCTGCCAAAGACCTTTGCAGAGGTTCCAGCAGCCATGCCGTCCGGCGGAAAAAATTTGAATGAAAAATCATTCTTGGCTTTCGCCGTTTCTCGGGTAAATTATCCGCTCCATGATTGACACGGACATCGAACTACTGAAGGGCATCGCAAACCAATTGCGAATTCATTCCATCAACGCCACCACGGCCGCCAACAGCGGCCATCCGACGTCTTGCTGTTCGGCGGCGGATCTCGTCTCCGCCCTGTTTTTTGGGCACATGAAGTACGACCCAAAAAATCCGCGCTACTACAACAACGACCGCTTTGTGCTGTCCAAGGGCCACGCCGCCCCGTTGCTTTACGCCGCCTGGGCTGAAAATGGCTTTATCCCCGTGGCAGACCTGTTGAAGTTGCGCACCTTCGGGTGCGATCTCGAAGGCCACCCGACTCCGCGCCTGCCTTTTGTCGATGTCGCCACCGGCTCGCTGGGACAGGGCTTGAGCGTGGGCGTGGGCATGGCGCTCGCCGCCCGTCTCGATAAACTGGATTACAACACGTACGTCCTCCTTGGTGACGGCGAAATCGCCGAAGGTTCCGTGTGGGAAGCCGCCTCCCTCGCCGGGGTTTACAAATTGAATAATTTGATCGCCATCGTCGATGCCAATCGCCTGGGCCAAAGCCAGGAAACGGCGTTCGGCCATCACATCGAGATTTACCGCGACCGCTTTGACGCCTTCGGCTGGCGCGTGGAAACCATCGACGGCCATGACCTCGAGGAAATTGCCGAGGTTCTGGGCGGAATTGGCCTGGATGATAAGCCCCTCGCGATCATCGCCAAGACTTACAAGGGCGCCGGCGTTTCCTTTTTGCAGGACAAAGACGGGTGGCATGGCAAGCCGCTAAACAAGGAGGAAGCCGCCAAGGCCATCTCTGAATTGCAGCCGAGCACCAAAACCGGCATCGGCGTGGAAATCTCCAAGCCCACCGAATTGCCCGAGCCAAACAATGCCGCTCCCGCCGGCTATCCCCCCATCAATTACAAGATCGGCGACAGTGTGGCCACCCGCGAAGCCTACGGCAGCGCGTTGCTCCGCATCGGCGAGGCGGATGCGCGCGTCGTCGCCATCGACGGCGACACCAAGAACTCAACCTACGCGGACAAATTCTTCAAAAAATTTCCCGCCCGTTCCACCGAGGGTTACATCGCGGAACAAAACATGATTGGCGTCGCCACCGGATTTGGCGCGCGCGGCAAAGTGCCGTTTGCCTCCACGTTCGCGTGTTTCCTCGGCCGCGGCTTTGACCAGGTCCGGGTCGCCGGCATTTCGCAGGCTAATTTGAAACTCGTCGGCTCCCATGTGGGCGTGAGCATCGGCGAAGATGGCCCTTCGCAAATGGCGCTCGAAGATCTGGCGGCATTCCGCGCCATTGCCGGCAGCGTGGTGTTGTATCCCAGCGATGCCGTCGCCACGGAAAAACTTGTGGAACAGGCCGCGCTCAACCGGGGAATCTATTTCATCCGCACCGGACGCCCCAAGACCCCCGTCATTTACAACAACGACGAACCATTTCCCGTCGGCGGCGCCAAAGTGCTGCGCACCGGCGACAAAGTCACCGTCGTGGCCGCGGGCGTGACCCTCTTTGAAGCGCTGAAAGCCGCTGACACGTTGAAAGCCGAAGGCATCAACATCACGGTCATCGACGCTTACAGCATCAAGCCCCTCGGCAAAAAGGAAATCCTTGCCGCGGCGCAAAAAACCAACAACACCGTCATCACCGTGGAAGACCATTATCCCGAAGGCGGCTTGGGCGACGCGGTTGCCGGCGAATTAAGCGTGGAAGGCATTAAAGTCCACAAGCTCGCCGTCAACGGACTGCCCCGCTCCGGCAAGGCGGCGGAATTACTGGCGCATTTTGAAATCGACGCCGCGGCAATTGTCAAAAAAGTCAAATCGCTCTGAGCGGACAGCAAATTTTAAACTCGGACAAAACCCACGGCAAAGGCCGTGGGTTTTGTTTTTTCTCCCGTCTCAAAACTTTCACCCATCAGCAATAGTCCACGCTTGTCGGCCTCATGCGATGCTGTTAACGTCGTATTGTCATGACTCGTTTAACGGGCAAAGAACTTGAGGCGCTGCTCAACGATCTTGAATCAGACAGAGTTGAACGTAAGGAGCGGTGGGGTGGAGACGCCCCGGAAAAAGCACCTCAAGCGATTTGTGCTTTTGCCAACGACCTGCCAAATCATCAGAAACCAGGAGTGCTCTTTGTGGGCGTGGATGATAAGGGTATTCCAAAAAATATCCCCGTGACCGATGCGATGTTGTTGAACTTGGCTGATTTAAAGTCAAACGGGAATATTCTCCCCCCGCCAACAATTACTGTCGAAAAGAGGGTTCTCAAAGGATATGAAATAGCCGTCGTTACAACATGGCCCGCCGATGCTCCCCCGGTCCGGTTCAAAGGTCGCATTTGGATTCGAATAGGACCTTGTCGCGCAATTGCTACGGCACAGGATGAACGAATCCTCAACGAAAAACGCCGCTACCGTGATCTGCACTTTGAGGCGCATCCAGTGTCGCCATGCACATTGGCGGATTTGAATCGTGCGATTTTTGAGAATGACTATTTGCCCAATGCGGTTGCTGCCGATGTCCTTGCTGCCAATACCCGCTCCCATGAGCAGAAACTGGCTTCTTGCGGCATGATCGTTTCAGTGGATGACCCAATCCCCACTGTTCTTGGCCTGCTTTGCATCGGCACGTCACCTCGAACTTGGATCTCCGGCAGTTACGTCCAGTTCTTACGCATACGCGGCACAAAACTTTCTGATCCGGTGGCTGACGAGTTAGAGATTAGCGGTACAATCAGCGACATTCTACGCCGTCTTGATGAAAAACTAGCCTAACTTCCTAAAATTTTCACAAAAAGCCAATAAAAGCGCATTTGTGTAGCAAGTAATATATTCATAAATACACATATTTATCTTGCATTTATTGTTTGTGGTGGTTTATTATGTAGCTC
>JBKQUF010000263.1:0-6272 GCA_052140285.1 Limisphaerales bacterium
GTAGAACTAAAGTTTGAGAAGCGTGGTTCCGCGACTAGCGGGGCTGGAGGGCAGCCACGGGACCGCGCCGGGGTCAGACCTGCGCCATGCCGCCATCGACGGCGAGTTCTACGCCGGTGATGTAGGAGCTTTCTTCGGAGGCGAGAAACACGACCGGGGCCGCAATTTCCTCGGGCTTGCCTCTGCGGCCGAGTGGAACCTGCGTGGTGAACCCTGCTATTGCTTGTTCCATCATTTCAGGGGGGATGCCCGCTTTCTCAAGCGCCGCAGTTTCGATTGGTCCGGGACTGACCGCATTCACGCGGATTTTGCGGTCTTTTAGTTCCGCGGCCCAACTGCGAACGAAACTGCGGACAGCCGCCTTAGCCGCGGCATAGACAGCAAACGTTGGCAATCCCATTACGTTCGCGACCGAGGTGTTCAGGATGATCGAACCCCCATCTTTGAAGAGGGTAATGGCCTTCTTCACCGTGAAGAATGTTCCTTTCGCATTTAAATCGAAGGTTTTGTCGAAATGAGCTTCGGTAGCCGTTCCAATCGGTGCGACTTCACCCCAGCCGGCATTTGCGAAAAGTACGTCGATGTGACCGTGCTTCTCTTTCACGACGGCATAGAGCCGATCCAGATCCTCCAAACGCGAAATGTCACCCGCGACCGTAGTGACATTTCTCCCGATCAAGGCTGCGGCCTCTTTCAGCTCTTTCTCTCGTCGGCCAGTGATTACGACGTGCGCACCTTCTTCCACGAAACGCTTGGCTGTCGCCAAGCCAATCCCGCTGTTTCCGCCTGTGATGACTGCAACCTTACCTTCAAGTTTTTTCATAATTATTTACCTTTCGTTGTGTGTTTTGTTTTTTATTTTGTTGATTACTGATCCAGATCATGGTCAATTGACTCGTGAAAACGTATCAGTGGTCCAAATATATGGTTCACTGCTCCACTTGTAAACAATATTTATGCGAGCCGACGCCAAAAAAAATTATAGCCATATCCTTACGGTCGCGCGTGACGTCGTCACCGAGCATGGTGCCGACGCCTCCATGCGAGATATCGCCCGCCGGGCCAACGTCGGGTTGGCCACACTGCTTCGCCATTTCCCGACGCGAGAAGCCTTGTTCGAAGCATTGCTGCGTAAGAATGCGGACGCACTGACGCAGCAGGCAGCCGAACTCGAAACGTCGAGTCCACCTGACGAAGCACTGGTGTCCTGGTTTCGCGAAGCGGTGGCATTCACGCTTACCTACAGCGGCGTTTGCGCCTTGATGGCGAGCGCCCACGCGGACCCGGACTCCGCGCTTCACGCTTCAAGCACAGCGCTGCACTCAGCGGGCGCGCGACTATTGCTCCGTGCTCAGGCCGAGGGAACGGCGCGCGCCGATATGGATGGGGAGGACCTGTTCGCCCTGGTGTCGGCGCTCGCCTGGCTCGGCGGCCAATCCTCATTCGCCCCGCGAGCCGATCATCTCTTTCACCTTATTACGAGCGCCATCCTGACAAACCGGCGTAGCCGCAATGTCAAGAAGGCAACGCGTTGAAAATCGTAGGCTTAATCCGAACTCAGCGTAGGCAACGGCGTCAGACTGCAATTTTGCTGCTGCGGCTACGCGCGCAAGCGGGCTGGGCCTACGCTTCAAAACCGCAGACTGCCGCCGGGGAGACTGCCTGACTCCGCAATTCCTGCCGTTTCCATTCCGCTCCATTGCAGCGCCGCCAACGATCCGCTCCGCTGGCTCGCGCTTCCATTCCGCTTCGTTCCACGTCTTGAATTACGGAGACAGGCCGGACGATGCTCACCTGTCATGCCTCATGCAGTTGCCATGAGCCACGCTAGTTTCGCCCGCTGACGCGGATATGGTTTGAACAAATCCTTGCCGTTTTCAGGTCTTTTTCCGCTGCGCTTCCTTCTGCTTGTTTCGCTCTGTCGCCCTCACCAGTCCGCTTCACAGGGGGCTTTCGTGGTGCCCTCTGAAGACTACTCCCACGAGCCGCCCTGCTTCGCGGCCTTTTACGGTTGAAGGGCGACAGACCGAAACCGAACAGCAGAACACAAAAAAAGACCATGAAAACTAAATCACAAAATCAAAAATCGGGACTCAAGAGCCGACCCGAACAGCTTAACACAAAACAGTTGCCGAAGATTGACTTGGCATTGCGCCGGTCAAACCGCGCATTGAAAACGGAAAACTTGCTGGCGTTGCTCCGCAGCAAAACGCCGAACTTCTTTGACATTGCCGAGGTAGTGGGCAAGTGGGTTTGGATTCACTTTGACGGGAAGCAGCCCGTCACCATCACCAGCGTTTTATCAGAGCTTGGCTTCCATTGGAACAACACCCGCCAAGCGTGGCAGCATCCGTGCGGCACGATTGCCGACGAGCGGGCGGACTATGACCCGCGCAAGCGTTACGGCAGCTACTTCGCCGCCGACCGGATTGCAGCCTGACTGTCAGTGAAACTGTCAGTGAAAGGGATGAAAAGTAGTGAGAAATTCTGGCGAGTAGTGACGAGTTTATCTTTATTTCACTATGCTTTTTGCTATTTTATGAGTGTTCTGAATCGGGTATACAGACCGTGTCCATCCGTGGTTTCAGTCTTCGTTCCCCTGCCTTCCATTCATCGCAATTTCAGCATTTCAGTTTTCGCTTTTGTTTCATGCCCTTCCTCCTTCCAGGGCCGCGGCGCGTCCCCGGGGCAGACGGCCAAGGTGATAGACCAGGAAACCGTCGAGAAAACGGTCCAATTCCACGCTTTGCGCGTCCGTTAATCTCAGTTTTTCCGGGGGAATAAACCCCTCCGAAAAGAGGGCGGCAATCTTTCTCGCGCCCGGGGTCAGTCCCGTTTCCGGCCAATGGGGTTCCAGCCCCAGTTCGCGCAGCATTTGCAATTCGAGCGAAAAAACAATCTGGCGGGACATCTTTTGACGGCAGAGCTGGTTCAAAAATTCGCGGAACAATTGGAAGCAGCCGGGAAGCGGGCTGTCCGTTTCCGTGGTTTGTTTGATCAATGCCGCCCCGTACGCGGCCTGTTGCAGTTTCAACAGGTCCGAGCGCAGTTCCACATGCAATTCCACGGGGCTGACTTCTCTCAAGGCGTGCAAGTCGCTGTGGCGGCTGCGGCTGAACGAAAAATTGGCTTCGTAAAAAAGATCGACCTTGCCGAGAAACGGCGACTTGGGACGGCGCGCCCCCCTGGCGACCGTGGCGATGCGTCCCGAATCGGCCGTCAGCCATTGAACAATCAGGCTGGTTTCGGTCAGCGGCCGGGTTTGCAGCACAATTCCGATGGCCGATTCGGTCATCATGCGATTTATTTTTCGCCTTCGTCCCCGTCCCGCGGAAAATCCTGGGCTAGCGCCCCAAAGCTGATGATGTATTTCAAACCGTCAGCCACGTTCATGTCCAGCACGATGACCTCTTCCTTGGGAACAATGACCAGGAAGCCGCCGGTGGGAATGGGGGTGGTGGGGATGAACACGCAAACGCATTCGCGGTTTGTTTTCTTTTCAATTTCATCGGCCCGTTCACTGGTGAGGAAGCCGACCGAGTAAACGCCCTCCCGCGGGTATTCGACGAGCACGACCGTTTTGAACGACGTTTTCTTTCCCGAACTAAACGCCTGGTCCACCTGTTTGATGGTGCCGTAAATTTTGTTCAGCACGGGAACGCGGAGCATCAGGCTTTCGGCCAGCGCGATCATGCGTTTGCCAAAATAATAGCGGGCGAGCACGCCGACGGCGGAGATCAGGACGATGGCCAGAACCACGGCCAGCAAGCTCCAATACCAAAACATCGGTCCGGAAACGCCATCCTGATAAATTTCGTCCGGCGGAATCCAGTGCGGCAGAAAAAACAGCAGGGTGTCGGTAAAGCTGGCGATGGTGCCAAAGACCCATTTGACGATGGCGAAGGTGATGATGCCGGGCAGGGCGACGGCGAGGCCGGCAAAGAAACTGGCGCGCCAACGCGCGAACAACGATTTTCTCACGCGCGAAGTTTAGGAGCGCCCGCGATTTGCGCGAGCGAAAACTTGGTGGAGACCTGGCGCAGCAGCCGGCCCTCGTGGCGTTTCATGGCGCGCCGCCGCGCCGGAATCGTGTCATCGTCGCCCCTCAGGTGCAAAAGGCCGTGAATCATGTAGCGGACAATTTCCGACTGCCAGGAAGTTTTGAACAGTTTTGAACCGATAATTGCCTCCTCCACACACACAAATATCTCCCCCTTCAATTCGGATGGGGAACTGCCATAATCGAAGGTGATAACATCGGTGGGACCTTCGTGGGCAAGGAAGGTTTCATTGAGCGCGGCCATGTCTTCCGCGCCCAGAAAATTAACTTCGACGGCGGCCGAGGTAATTTTCAATTCCTTGAGGACGGCGGCCATGATGCTCTTCAATACGCGCAAATTGAGTTTTTTCACCCGTTGGCGATTGGCGAGGATGAGGTTCATCCGCTTTTGGGTTTGCCGCGATGTTCCTCATAAGCGCTGATAATCCGTTGAACCAAGGGATGGCGGACAACGTCGCGCTTGGAGAATTCGATGACGGCGATGCCCTCGACGTGTTTCAGGGCGCGATGAGCTTCGATGAGGCCGGAATTTTTGTGCGGCGGCAGGTCCACCTGGGTTTCGTCGCCGGTGATGACGGCTTTGGAACCATGGCCGAGGCGGGTGAGGAACATCAGCATCTGCTCGGTGGTGGAGTTTTGGGCTTCATCGAAGATGATAAAGGCGTTGTTCAGCGTGCGCCCGCGCATGTAGGCGAGCGGCGCGATTTCGATGGTGCCGCGCTCGGTATTCTTCTGGAGTTCCTCGACGGGAAGCATGTCATGCAAAGCGTCGTGAAGGGGGCGGAGATAGGGGGTGATCTTCTCGTAAAGATCGCCGGGGAGGAAGCCGAGAGCTTCGCCAGCTTCGACGGCCGGACGGGTCAGGATGATGCGGGAGACGCGGCCTTCGCGCAGGGCGGCCAGGGCCGTGGCGACGGCGAGGTAGGTTTTTCCGGTGCCGGCGGGACCGATGCCGAGAGTAACGTCGTGTTTGCGGATGGCGTCGAGGTATTTTTTCTGGCCGACGGTTTTGGCGGTGACGCCGGGCTTTTTTTCATGCGTTTGCACGCGGTCATTCACGAGGTCTTTCAAGGTCTCGGCGCCTTCGTGTTTGACGACGTTCAGGGCATGGGTGAATTCGCGGTTGCGGATCTGGGTGCCGGCCTTGAGTAAATTATCAAGAGAAACAAAAAGTTGTTTGGCCCGCTCGACGCCGTCGGCGGCGCCATCCAGTTTGATCCAGCCATCGCGGGCGGTGGCCTTAACGCCGAGTTCGGATTCGAGGGATTGCAGGTTGCGCGATTCGTTGTTGAAAAGTTGCTGCGCCACGCGCGCGTTTTCAAAATGCAGGGTTTCGATGGGCATTATAATTGAAACCGCGCGTCTAAATCTTCGGGAACTGTGCGGGCAAGAACGGCTGGTTGGACTTTACGGTTGGTCAAATCCGGGAAGGGAATCAGCAGCGGAACAAACTCATTTCTTGAGCAGTTCATTGAAGACGTTGTCGCCGTCGTTTCCCCAATTTTTTTTCAAGGCGTCCTCGGAAAGTTCCAGCCAGAGTTCGCGTTCCACGTCGGCTTCAATCGTCACGCGGACGCGGGATTTTTCCGGCAACGACAGCGGCTTTGTCAAAAGCAATTTGCCTTGTTCATAAATCGCATCAACAGTGGTAGTCATGGCAAGATGATTATCCGGCATAACCAATTTTTTGCAAGCCCGCAAAAAAAACTGGCTATTTCGCGAGTTCAGCGCGCAGTTTGGCGGCGATCTCTTTCAAGGCTTGCGGCAAGACGGTGGCGTTGGCGATGACGGGCATGAAATTGGTGTCGCCGTTCCAGCGGGGTACGACATGAATATGGAGATGGCCGGCAATGCCCGCGCCAGCAACGGTGCCGAGATTGATGCCGACGTTGAAGCCGTCCGGTTTCATCACGGTGGTGAGGGCATTAATGCAACGGCGGGTGAGGTTCCAAAGATTGGCGAGTTCCTCGTCGGTCAGGCCGTTCATGTCGGGGACTTCCTTATAGGGAACGGCCATCAAATGTCCGCCGACATACGGATAGGCGTTGAGCAACGCAAAGCAGGCGCGGTCGCGCACGAGGACGTAGTTCGCCTCGTCGTCGGAAGATTGCGCGATGCGGGTGAAGAGGCCGGTTTTCAGTTCCGGTTTGGGCGCGAGGATGTAATCAATCCGCCAGGGTGCGTGGAGTGTGTCCATGCCGGGATGGTAGAG
>JBKQUF010000264.1:0-17753 GCA_052140285.1 Limisphaerales bacterium
CCCAACTAAGGGACATTCCGGACTGACCCATGTTAACTTCATTGGCCAGATTATACTTCAGGGTATCAGTGGTATTGGTCCACGTAATGAGTTCTCGAGACTAGGTCGGCATTGTCACCGCTTGCAGGAAACAAATTGGTCATTCAGGGTTCAATGTTGAATGTTCGATGTTGGATGTTGAATGTTCGACGTTTCTTCGCCCTCCTGCCCTCTGCCTTCCCCTCACGCCGCCTTGGCAAACGCGCCCTTTTCCTGTTGCGCCAGCGCGTTCACATCCAGAATCAACCCCACCCGACCGTCCCCCAGAATCGTCGCCCCGGCAAAAGCCGGATTCTTGTGAATCATCATCTCGTTGAGATTCTTGATCACCACCTCCTGCTTGTGCAGCAGCGCATCCACCAACAGGCACCGCAGCGTCGTCCCCGATTGCACCACCACCACAATCCCGTCCGTCGCTTCCATCGCCCGCGCCTGGATGCCGAAAATCTCATGCAACCGCAACAATGGAATCAGCCGCCCGCGCACGTTCACCAGTTCCGCCCGGTTCTGCACCCTCGAAATCATCTCCGGCGTGGGTCGGAACGACTCGCGCACCGAAAGCGTCGGCAAAATGTAACGTTCCGCCCCCACCCCCACCACGAGCCCGTCGATGATCGCCAGGGTCAACGGCAACGCAATCTTGAACAGCGCGCCCTTGCCCGCCGTCGAGGAAATATTCACCGTGCCGCGCAACTTTTCGATGTTCCGGCGCACCACGTCCAGCCCCACGCCGCGCCCGGAAAGGTCCGTCACCTTCTCCGCCGTCGAAAAACCGGCGGCAAAAATAAAATGATAAATCTCCTCGTCGGACAGATGGGCGTTGGGCGCCACCAACCCGCGTTCCACCGCCTTGGCCAGAATGCGTTCGCGGTTCAGCCCCGCCCCGTCGTCCTCGATTTCCACCACGATGTTTCCACCCTGGTGATACGCCCGCAGTTGCAATGACCCCACCGCCGGCTTGCCCGCCGCCGCGCGCTTCTCCGCGTGCTCAATCCCGTGGTCCATCGAATTGCGGATCATGTGCAGCAGCGGATCATTCAATTCCTCCACCACGGTGCGGTCCAATTCCGTGTCCTCGCCGCTCGTCACAAAATTCACCTTCTTGTTTTGTTTCGTGCTGATGTCCCGCGACACCCGCGCCATCTTTTGAAACAGCCCCCGGATGGGAACCATGCGCAGCGACATGCTCACGCGCTGCAAATCGCGGGTGATCCGATTCAACTGCGCCACGTTCCGTGAAAATTGCGCGTTACCGTCCGCCAGCCGGCTCAAATCCGGCGCCACCAGCGATTGCGCAATCACCATCTCCCCCACCAAATCCAGCAGCCCGTCCAACTTGCTGGTATCCACGCGCACCATCGCGTTCGCGTTTCCCGCGGACGATGCCGCCCCGGACGCCGCTGCTTCCGCCACTGGCGCGGCGGGCGCTTCGCCAACCGCCGCCGTGGCGTCAGGCGCCGGCGCTTCCGGCATTTTGCCGGAGGAAACCTGGTCAATCATGTCGCGCACACTCGCCTTGAGCGCCTCGGTGGGAATGATGATGGTCGCCGCCGGTTTGCTGCCGTTTACCTGCTTTTCGATTTCATCCAGAAATTGTTTTAACACGTCCCGGCCCCGGAGAATGATTTCAATCGTCGGTGAACCAATCGTGAACTTGCCCTGCCGGGCCAGGTCCAGCAGTGATTCCAGAATATGCGCCAGCCGGTTGATCGGAACCAGGTTCAGAAAGCCCGCGCCGCCTTTGAAAGTGTGGAACGCGCGGAACACCGTGTTCAACGTCTCCGCATTGTCCGGGTGTTGTTCCAAAACCAGCACCCCCTGCTCGATGTTGTCCAGGTGCTCGCGCGATTCGCTGATGAATTCGCGCAGCAAATCCGCGTCGTCGGCCACGTTTAAATTCAGCGGCAGCTCATCAGACGCGTTCGAGGGGCCAGGCTTGGCGGGGTCAGAAATCCCCGAAAGATTCGCGCCTTTCCCTCCAGAACCTGCCGCCTGCTGCCTGTCCGCCGTAGCCTGGGCGAAGGCGGATTCCCTCTCCGCTCCCATCCGATGGGAGGGGAGAGGGCCAGGGTGAGGTGAGGGTCCCCCGGATTCACGGGGAGGTTCGACCGCCCCCGGCAGTATCTTCCCTCTCCCCTCAACGGGGAGAGGGATTGAGGGTGAGGGGTGAGAACAGTCGCTGCCCTCCCTTATTGTCTCTTTAGGTTCACGAGCAGGCGAGAGTCCATCGGGTTCAGGGGAAGGCGCCGCCGAATCGTGAAGTTCTGCCACCATCCCGGTCGCCGGGACCGGTCCGGGCGATTCAATCCGCGCAAAAAATCCCTTTATCCATTCGATATTTTCCGCGCTGAACGCCTGTCCGGATTCCACAATGCGCACCATGGTTTCCCACGCTTCCGCGCTCGCGGCATGAATCGCCGCCAGCGTCGGTTCACTGGCCGTCTCATCGCGGAGATTGCCAATCAGATCGAGAATGGGAAACTGACCCTCCGTCGAACCGGCGGAGATGCGCTGGATTTCAGCGCCCAG
Organism: Limisphaerales bacterium; assembly: GCA_052140285.1. Classification (GTDB taxonomy): domain Bacteria; phylum Verrucomicrobiota; class Verrucomicrobiia; order Limisphaerales; family UBA11358; genus UBA11358. The sequence goes on from JBKQUF010000264.1 coordinate 2,569, forward strand.
CGAGGCTGCCAAAGATTTGATGCGGTCCTGGTCCTTCACAAATCGTTCCAGGGGTTGGCGGTGACATCCACAAACAGTTGTATTTTACCGCAGCGAAATGCCATCCGCTCCAACCCCCCGCCCGGAACCGTGGGCGTTTGGAAATCATTCGTTAATTTGACATCCGGCGTCTGCAGCCGGCAGTCCAGCCCGGCGTCGCACAGGTTCGATTTGAAATTGCCCGTCATGATATTCAGCAGTTCCCCAATCGCATCCTTGATTTCGTTGGTGTCGGCCAGTTCATCCGCGCTCATGCCAAAGATGCCCGCGGCAATGCCCTTCGCGCTCGTCAGGTTCATCCGCAGGTAAACCCGTCCCTCCACCTTGCCGGAAAAACCGATCATCCCCAGCAGATGCTCCCCATCCAGCGGTTCCCCCTCGTTGCGGTCGATATTTTCCAGCTTCAGCGAAAGCATCGTCTGGAAGCTCTTGATCAGCGCCTGGGCCAGCGGCGTGCTCATCGCCAGCACCAGCACACAGCCCACCCCGTTCCGCATCAGCGCCTCCTCCACCGTCTCCACCGCATATTCCAATTCGTTCTCCGCGTCCGGGTTCGCAATGCTCAACAGCCGCTTCTGCAACGACGGGTCCTTGTTGATTACCCGGGCAATTTCATCCAGGTCCGAATCCTGCCGCGAAACCAATTGGGTCAGGCGCGATGCGCTCTCCGGTTTCGGGGCGAAACCGTAACGTCGGGACAATTCCTGGTAACTTGCGCCGTCTTGCATATTCTAACTGACGTTGAATTGTTATAGAACTAAGCTGCCGGGGCCGGCGCTGCCGCCGGAACCGCGGCCGCGGCCGGTTTTTTCTGGAGCCCCACGCTGCGCCCCACTTTTTCAATCAATTGATCTTCTTTGAAAGGTTTCACCAGGTAATCGCGCACTCCCAGCCGCGCGATGTGGATGACATTGTCCCGGCCGGATTCGGCCGTCAACATGATCACCGGGATCGCCTTGAGCGCCGGGTCCTCCTTCAGCTTGGTGAGCATCGTCACGCCGTCCATCACCGGCATGGTGACATCCAGCAAAATGAGATCGGGTTTCTCGCGCGCCGCCGCCGCCAGCCCTTCCTCCCCATTCGTCGCTTCGCACAAGGTGCAGTCATAAGGCCGCAATGCCCGGCCCACAATGAGGCGGATCGTGCGGCTGTCATCTACGCTTAAAATTTTCAGTGGCATATAAATGATTCAGGTTAAGTGGTTTGAATAAATTTGATGTGAACTTCCACCACCAGCTTGGAACCGTTGCATTCAAAAACCATCCGCTCATGGTGAACGTCGGGCATCGATTCGATCGCGAACGCTGTCCCGCGGATGATCGCCGGCGTGCTCACCGCGCATTCGTACCCTTTGTCGCAAAGCGCTGACTTCAACCCCCCGGCCAGCATGTTCGAGCATTCTCCGACCACGTCATTGACCTCGGTTTCGCCCATGGCTTCCTCCGCCGGCAGTCCAAGCATGTTGGCGGCCACCTGGTTGGCCAACTCGGATGATAAATGGAAATAAACCGCGCCGGTCACCGTGTCGCCCGCAAAACCGACGCAGCCGGTGGTTCGTTCGGTGAATGCCGGCAGCGGCGCGTCCGGCAGCGGCTCCGCCTTCATCGAGAGCATGGTATTAAACACATCCACCAAATGTCCGTTGATGAAATGGCGGATGTCGAGGCTGTTGGCTGTTGTTGCATTCATGGTTAAATCGTGTGGAGCAATCTTGCTTTTGCCGCCGTTGCGGTGGTTTCAGTTGAACTTGATTTGCTTCGGGATACGGCGCATTGCACCAGCGCCTCCGGGATTTTATCCAGCGGCAGAATTTGGTCCACGGCCCCCCGTTCGACGGCCGCGCGCGGCATTCCATAAACCACGCAGGTCTTTTCGTCCTGCGCCAATGTCGCCGCCCCGGCCATTTTCAACCTTTTCATCCCGTCGGCTCCGTCCGAACCCATTCCCGTGAGCACCGCGGCGATGGCGTCGCGTCCGGCGCACGTTGCCGCCGAGTTGAACAGCATGTCCACCGAAGGCCGCGTGTAATGGACCGTCGGCCCCTGGTTCAGGACCACCCGGTAATGGTCGTTGTCCCGGATGATCATCATGTGATAATCGCCGGGCGCGATCAGCGCCAGTCCCGGGCGAACCATGTCGCCGGAGGCGGCTTCCCGCACTTCAAAGTCGGTGGTTTCGTTCAATCGTTCGGCAAAAGCCTTGGAAAACACCGGCGGAATATGTTGCACAATGCAAATCCCCGGCAGCCCGTCCGGCAGCCGGTTTAATACGTATTTCAGCGCCTCGGTCCCTCCCGTCGAGGCCCCCCGCAAAATGATTTGAACACAATTGAACCCCGTTTTTTTCCCCCGCCCCCCTCCCTCCCCCAAAAAATCATTTTTTTTTTGCACGGAAGCGACGGCCGCACCCTTGACCCGCTGGCAAAGTTGCGTTCCTAAATCGCCAATGCCCCAGGACGATCCCGGTTTGCCGATAACATCCACCGCCCCGGCTTCCAGCGCATCCAACGCCATTCGAGAACCGGTTTGGGTCAAAGAACTGACGACCACCACGGGAATCGGCCGATGCTTGTTCAAAATCCGCATGAACGTCAGGCCGTCCATTCGCGGCATTTCAATATCCAAGGTTAAAACATCCGGATTGAGCGATAAAATTTTGTCCCGCGCCTCGTAGGGGTCTGAAGCGGTGCCCACGACCTCGATTTCGGGATCCCGGTTTAAAGCGTCGCTGATGGCGCGCCGCACCACGGAAGAATCGTCCACGACCAGCGCGCGAAATTTTTTAATTTTCATGCGAGGTTCATGAAGTTTTCAACCGTGCCAGCCGAATCGCGGACGCTAATCATGAGGCTTTCAAGCCATTCCGACGTGATGCCCAGCGCCTCGTTGGTCTTTGGATCAACCAGCACGGCGTAGGCCTCCCAACCGGGCGAGGACCCCAACAAATGCGCCAGGCAGTTTGCGACATGGATGATCGCGGATAGTTTCGGCTCCGGCTTGGTGACAGGATGGTGGTGGTTCAAGACGGCCTCGATAATATCGCCGGGGAGGTTCCATTTTTCCAACAGGCATGCCCCGACTTCGGCATGATCGGTACCCAAAACCACTTTTTCCGCCGCACTGCGGGAATTATTGCTTTTGGTGATCCATTCGCGGATGGTCGCTTGAGTGTTTGGCTCGATCACCTGGCTCATGGCCAGTTTGCCGATGTCATGCAACAAGCCGGCGGTGAAGGCGACTGGCGCTTCAATTTCGACGGGAAGGCCGCTCTTGATGAGTTGTTCCGCCGCCACGGCCGTGGTCAGGGAGTGCGACCAGAGTTCCTTTGCCTCAATGGCGTATCCCGGCAGGGTGACACTCATCGCCCCGCCGAAAGCGAGGCTCAAGACCATGTGCAAAATCTGCTGGTGCCCGAGGATCAACACGGCCTGTTCCACGGAAGAAATCTTTTCTTCAAATCCGAAATATGGCGAATTACAGGCGCGCAGGAGTTTGGCGGTAAGCACGTTGTCATATTTGAGCACCGTGACAACGTCGCTGTTGCTCACGGCGGGCTGGTCGAGCAGCACGACCAGCTTCAGAGCAGCCTGCGAAACCGCCGGCAAGTTTGTCACCTTGGCGGTGACTTCATTCGGTGTCATAGGATTGTTCAGCCGCACAGCCACTTCCGATGATAAGCTGGCGACTCAATTGTCTTTCGGTTGAATTCGGATAAACTTGAGGATAAAACAGAAGATGCGTGTCAAGACGGGCGCGAAGATACGGAATTTGAATTGATTTCTGTAAATTCCAATGCCATTGCCCTACATTCAGCCAACGATTGGAGTGACATGCGGAGTGAATTGAAATTTCCTGAACATTTCCTTTGGGGCACGGCAACATCGCCGACGCAGGTGGAAGGCCATGTCGTCAATGAATGGACGGATTACGTGGCCTCTGACGGCGGACACTGCCGCGTGGCCTGCAACCATTATCATCGTTACGAGGAGGACGTCGAATTGATGGCCGGCCTTGGGGTCAACGCTTATCGGATGGGAATCGAATGGTCGCGCCTGCAATCGGCCCCGTTTGCACCCCTAAATCAGACGGAATTGGACCGCTACGTCCATCTTTTGGACTGCTTGCAAGAGGCGAAGATCACGCCGATGGTGGTCCTGCATCATTTTTCAAATCCGCCGTGGATCATCAACGGAGGCGGCTGGCTGAACGCGGCCACCATTCCAGCGTTTGTCGATTATGTCACGCGCCTGGTGTCCGCGTTGAAAGACCGGGTTTATATCTGGAACACCTTCAATGAACCGGACACCTACGCCTCTTTGACCTACCTGTTGGGAGGGTTTCCACCGTTCCATAAATGGCATTTTGCCTCCTATTACAAAGTAATCAAACACATGGCGGCAGCCCACCTGCGCGCGAGCGAAGCCATCCGCAAAATGGGAAATGGCGGAAGAGAACCTGAAATCGGCATCGCAAAGAACTGGACGTTTTTCGGCGCTTTCCAAGCGTATGCTTTTTGGGACCACTTGTTGGCGGAAATTTCAAACCATGCCTTTAACCGATTTGTGCTGGACGAATTTCTTGGGGGCGAACGTCGGAATGCCTCCACTTATCTGGGAGTAAATTATTATGGTCGCGCCCGTTTGAACCATTTTCAAGCGCTGGTGCCAACCAATAATGTTCCGCACAAGCGATTGAAGCAGCTCGGCGTCATTTGCGACGACATGTTTGAGCGGCATCCCAAAGGATTTGGCCCTTTGTTAACAAAACTGTACAAACAGTTTCGTTTGCCGATTTACATCACCGAACATGGCGCGGCATCGAGCGACGAAGATTTTCGAATCGATGATTTAATCGGGCACTTGGAGGGGTTGAACAGCGCGATGGCCAATGGCGTGGATGTGCGGGGGTTTTTCTACTGGTCGTTGCTCGATAATTTTGAATGGCAATTCGGCTACACCAAAAAGTTCGGTTTGCTGTCGGTGGATTTCAGCGACGAACAGCTTCCGCGTAAAATGACCCGCGTGGGCGATTTTTATCGTGAAATTTGCCGGGCGGGAAAAGCGGGGCTGCCGTTGCCCGCCTTCGCGCGCAACGGAATGAACAGACCCATGCCATCGCCCAAATAAATCGCGGGCCATCAATATAATTTGTTTCACATGTAAAAAACGGACATGAAATCTGTCTGGCAAACCGATCTGGCTATCGCGCATTCTCAGATGCTCGCGCGCAGCTTCAAACATTTTACCGGGCGGGAGCTATTGCCCGGCAGTCTTTCAGATGAAGAACTGGCGAAACGGCTTTTTGAAACGCCCTTCGTCGTCGTTTCACACGGAACGGAAGCGGATCCCATTTTGAATTACGGAAATCAGGCCGCCCTGGCGCTGTGGGAAACAACCTGGGAGGAATTTACCCGCACGCCCTCCAGGCTGACGGCCGAAATGCCCAACCGTGAGGAACGCGCTCGTTTGCTCGAAATCGCCGCGCGCCGCGGGTTTATCGACAATTACTCCGGTGTGCGCATTTCCAAGAACGGACGGCGTTTTGAGATCTCCCGCGCCACGATCTGGAATTTGATTTCCGAAACCGGCGCCCCATGCGGCCAGGCCGCGACGTTTTCTGAATGGAAATATCTTTGAGGAATTATCCCTGAACATATTACGCATTAATCAGTCAAATCGTCATGAGGACAGAGAGGTTCGTAAAACCCACGGTGGCAATATTGGTTGTCGCGGTGTCTTTCGTTTTGGCGCGGCATACCATTTTAGCGCAACCGGCAACCATCCCGACAACTCCAACCAATGCACTTATGAATTCAGACAATTTTAAAAAACCAGATGTTGCGGAACTGAAGAAGAAATTGACAGCCGCGCAATTTGCGGTGACGCAAGATTCCGCCACGGAACCCGCTTTCGAAAACGAGTATTGGGACAACCATGCGCCCGGAATTTATGTGGATATCGTTTCCGGGCAGCCGTTATTCAGTTCGCTGGATAAATTTGACTCTGGTTGCGGTTGGCCCAGCTTTACCAAGCCAATGTCGGACACCAATGTTGTTGAACACGAGGATGAATCCCACGGAATGGACCGCATCGAAGTCAGGTCGAGCGAGGCCGATTCTCATCTGGGGCATGTTTTTGATGATGGTCCCGGACCAACTCATCTGCGTTATTGCATCAATTCCGCGTCGTTGCGCTTTATTCCGGTGGACAAAATGGAAGCGGCGGGATATGGAAAAGATCTCGAGCCATTCATCAAGGCGGGGCTTTATAAGCCAAAGACGGCGCCGTGATCGATGGTGGTGTGGTTCAAAAAAAGTTCCATGAACCCTACGGACCCTCACCCTAACCCTCTCCGCCCCCATCCGATGGGAGCGGAAAGGGAAGAGCAGGCGAATGCCATCGGTCACTTAAAAAGCCCGATAGGATGCGGCAGGTTCATGGGATCAATGCGCGAATCTTTCGGGTGAATCTGGGGGGAGGGAGCCATCAAATCTTTGGATTCACGCCGCCGGACTGGCTTGAACCGGCGCGGGTTGCTTCTTCCGGCGCGCCATCAACTGCTGGAGCCTTTCAAAATACAGATAAATCACCGGCGTGATGTAAAGCGTGAGCGATTGCGAAAAAATCAGTCCGCCCACGACGGCGAGGCCGAGCGGACGCCGCGCCGCGCCGCCCATCCCAAAACCCAGGGCGATGGGGAGTGTGGCCATCAATGCGGCCATCGTCGTCATCATGATCGGACGGAACCTCAGCAGGCAGCCTTCGTGAATCGCCTCCAGCGGCTTTTTGCCGTGCTCGCGTTGGGCCACGATGGCGAAGTCAATCATCATGATGGCATTTTTCTTCACGATGCCGATCAGCATAATCAGGCCGACATCTCCATAAATATTCAGGTCCATGTGAAACAGCATCAGCGTGAGCAGCGCGCCGAGGACCGCCGACGGCAAGCCGGACAGGATGGTCAGCGGATGGATAAAGCTTTCATAGAGGCAACCCAGGATGATGTAAATGACCAGAATGGCCGCAGCCAATAGAAACAACATCCCACTGAAGGAAGATTGAAATACCTGGGCGGCGCCTTGAAAACTTCCAGTGATGGTCGGCGGCAGATGCATCTCACCTTCCACGCGTTCCACCTGTGAAACCGCCGTGCCCAGGGAAACACCGGGGGCGAGGTTGAACGAAATGGTAACCGAAGGCAATTGGCCGGTATGGGAAATACTGATGGGACCAATGCTGCGCGTGATCCTGGCAACGGCGCTTAAGGGCACTAGGTTTGGCGTGCCATTGGTTCCGCTCACAGAACTGGCAATGTAAAGACGGGAGAGAGCGTCGGGGTCCAACTGAAATTGCGGCTGCACTTCGAAAACCACCCAGTATTCAGCAATATCGGTATAAATTGTGGAAGCCTGCATTTCGCCGAAGGCGTCGTAGAGGGCGTTTTCCACCTGCTGCGCAGTGACGCCGAGGGCAGCGGCCTTGTCGCGGTCAATTTCCACGTTCACCTGGGGGCTTTTGATCTGCATATCACTCGTGACATCCTGAAATCCGGGTTGTTTCGACAGTTGGTCCATCAAGAGTGGCGCCCAGTGAAACAATTCATTCACGTCCGTGTCCACCAGACCGTATTGGTACTGCGATTTGGTCAAATGGCCGCCGATATTGATGAGCGGCAGGTTCTGCATAAAAACATTGATCCCGGGGATCTGGGCGAGTTTGGGACGCAATTCCTGGATGATCTGGTCGGCGCTCAATTTGCGCTGCGAATAATCCTTCAACCGCATGAACAGCCGCCCCTGGTTCAGTGTCGCCGTTGAGCCGCCCGCCCCGATCGCCGACATGAAACCGTCAACATTGGAATCGGTGGCGACGACTTTTGCGGCCTGGAGCTGGTGCTGCCTCATGGCATCAAAGGAAATGTCCTGCGACGCCTCGGTGATGGCAAAAATCTGGCCGGTGTCTTCGCTGGGGAAAAATCCCTTGGGAATCACGATGATTAAAACGATGGTCGCGACCAGAACTCCGATTGCAATCAGCAGTGTGACAAAGGAATGGCGCAGCGCAATTTGCAACGAGCGGTCGTAGCCGTTGCGCACCCGGTCAAAAAACCGCTCGAAAACATTGTAGATTTTTCCATGCTTCTTCCCCTTTTCCGAATGCACAAACCGGCTGCACATCATCGGCGTCAGCGTCAGCGAAACAAAACCCGACGCCAGCACGGCCACGACAATGGTGACGGCGAATTCATGCAGGATTCGGCCGACCAGTCCATTCATGAACAACACGGGAATGAAAACCGCCGTAAGCGAAAGGGTCATCGAAATAATGGTAAACCCGATTTCGCGCGAACCATTCAAGGCCGCCTGCATCGGCAGTTCCCCGTTCTCCATGTGGCGCACAATGTTCTCGAGCATGACGATGGCATCATCCACGACGAATCCGACGCATAGGGTCAAGGCCATCAGCGAGAGATTATCCAGGCTGTAACCGACCAAAGCCATCACGGCGAAGGTGCCAATGATGGACATGGGCAGCGCCAGGCTGGGAATAATCGTGGCCGAAAGATTGCGCAAGAACATGAAAATGACCAGCACCACGAGACACACGGCAATAAACAAAGTATGTTCCACATCGGCGACCGAGGCGCGGATGGATTGCGAGCGGTCGAACAAAATGTCCAGATGCACGGCGGCGGGAACCTGAAGACGAAATTGCGGCAGCAATCGCTTAATGTCATCCACGACCTTCACCGTATTTGCCCCCGGCTGACGTTGAATGGCCAGGATGATGGCGCGCGTGCTGTTCGTCCCCTCATTGTACCAAGCGGCGACTTTGTCGTTTTGGACGCTGTCGAGGACATTGCCCAACTGATCCAATCGCACGGGGTTTCCGTTGCGCCAGGCCACGATCATCGGGCGAAAGGCCGCGGCATCTTCAAGCTGGCCATTGGCCTGCACGACGAACGCCTGGTGTCTTCCGTAAAGGGTGCCGAGGGGCTGGTCAACGTTTCCTTGCTGGACGGCTTGTTCCACCTGGTCAATGCCCAGTCCATACGCCGCCAGCTTGTTGGGATCCACCTGGATGCGCACGGCGTATTGTTGCGACCCATAGACACTCACCTGCGCCACCCCGTTGATCATCGAAATTTCCTCGGACAACAAATTCTCCGCATAATCGTCCACCTTCGAAAGTGGCAGGGTCGGCGAAGACATGGCGATATAGAGAACGGGGGCGTCCGCCGGATTGACCTTTTGATAGCTCGGCGGCGTCGGCATGTTGGGCGGCAACTGCCTGGCCGCGCGCGCAATCGCGGCGTTTACATCCTCCGCGGCGGCGTCAATGTTCCGGCTGAGCGAGAATTGGATCGTAATTTGCGAGGACCCCTGGGCGCTGATCGAAGACATCGAGTCCACGCCCGCGATGGTGGAAAACTGCTTTTCCAGTGGAGTGGCCACGGCGGAGGCCATGGTCTCGGGACTGGCGCCCGGCAAGCTGGCAGAAACGTTGATAGTGGGATAATCCACGCTGGGCAAGTCGCTCACCGGCAATTCGCGATAGCCGATGATGCCAAAGAGCAAAATGCCCGCCATGACCAGGGTGGTCATCACGGGGCGGCGGATGAAAAGTTCGGGAACGCTCATCGAAGGTTCATTGCTTCACTTACGGCGAAGCGTTTGTGGCTGACGCCCCCGTCGGCGGCGCATTAGTGTTCCGGGCAAAATCTGATTTGACGTTGACGGCCATTCCGGGGGCCAAACGCATTTGCCCGTCTGTCACAACGGTCTCGCCGGCGTGCAATCCGGCTTTAATCTCGGTCTGGTCGTCGTAGGCAATGCCGATAGTCACGGGCCGCTGCTCCGCCGTCTTGTCCGGCTTGACGACATATACAAATTCGCCATTCTGCCCGGTTTGCACCGCCTGTGTGGGGACGACAATAGCATTGGTTTCCTCGGCCAGCGTCAGGTCCACCGTCACAAATTGTCCTGGCCAAAGCGCATCGTTTTCATTGGCGAACGTTCCCCGAAGCTGAATTGTGCCCGTCGCTGCATCGACGGTATTATCCACGAACGTAAGTTGCCCCTCTGGCGGGCTGACTTCCATGTTTTCATAATGGACGGAGACATTAAGTGGATGGCCGCGCATCTGGCGCTTGATCAGAGGCAAATATTGTTCCGGCACCGCAAAGGCCACATAGATCGGATGAATTTGGTTGATGGTCACCAGGGTGTCGTCGGGCGCTTTAACGACATTTCCGACATAAGATTGCAGGCCGCCAGCGATGCCATCAACCGGCGCGTTGATGTAACAGTAATCGAGGTTGAGAATGGCGTTGGTGACGGCCGCGCGGTCGGCGGCGACGGTGCCCGTCGCGGCATCCAGATTGGCCTGATCGGTTTCAATCTCGTCCTGCGAGATGATTTTTGATTGCAACAATTTTAGTTCGCGGTCGTAATTGGCCTTTTGATATTCCAATTGCCCGGAGTCCCGTTGCCGGTTCGCGCGAGACTGGTCCAAGGCCGCCTGCGATGGACGGGGATCAATCAGAAACAATGGCGCGCCTTTTTTCACCTCTTCTCCCTCCTTGAAATAGATGCGGCTTAACATGCCTTGAATTTGGGAATGGACGGACACCGTCGAATAGGCCATCACGTGGCCAACCGGAGGCGGCTGGATTTGCACGGGCAGATTGGTGGCAAAGGCCACCGCGACAACAACGGGCGCGGCAGCCGCCGGCGGAGCTTTTTTGGCCGAACAACCACTGGTTAAAATCACGGCCGTCACGGCGAAGAAGGAGATCGGAATAAAAGCGAATTTTTTCATGAGGAAGGCCTGACAACTTTAATGGTGACGCGGCTGCCGGACGCAGGACGAAAGATCAAGGCGATCCTTTTTAGAAATTCCATCCGCTCTTTTCGGAAAACCGGGTCGTGAATCGGGCGGCCGGTGATCATGCGGGTCAGTTGCGGAAAGGCGGCCGGAAACATGGTCAGGGAACGCATGGCCAGCATGATCTGGCGCGGATCAAAGTCGCTGGAAACCAACCCGTGCTCCTGTCGTTGCCGAATCCGCTCCAATCCGCGGGCGATGGCCGCCAACCGTTCTTTTTCATCGATGAGCTTGCCCGACTGTTGCAAGGCTTCCCATTCAAGCATCCGGACCCAATCCATGTCCTTGCAGGCCGCATCAAACCAAAAAGTGAGGGTTTCCCCGGGATCCCCGGTCAAGTTTTCCGCCCAAGCCTGCCGCTGGCAGATTTTCCGGCGCAGGACGGCTTTAAACAAACCTTCCTTGTCGCCGAAGTAGTGGTAGAGCATGCGCTTGTTGGCCGCGGCTCGGCGGGCGATGGAATCCACGCGCGCCCCGGCGAAACCATTGGCGGCGAATTCTTTAAGGGCAGCGGAGAGAATTCGCTCACGAGTGCGTTGCGGATTACGCGGGCACGCACCGTCGGAATCAACAGGCTTGGCCATTTCAATAAGTAACCAGAGAGTTACTTGCGACGCAAGCGGATTTTATTTCGTTTTTGGGGCCGGAGCGCGTATTTCGCGCGCCATTTTTTCGGCGGCTTCCCGGGAAAGGCCGTGCGAAATTGAGAGGTTAAAACGTTTCTTAAGAAATTCCTCCATCGGAATCCACTGCCCTTCGTATTTGGCCTGCCCGGTCCAGGCGCAGATGGTGACAATTTGACGAAGGCGCTCAATGCGCATGAGGACGGCGACGATGACGATCAGGGCAATGGCCGTCATGGCGACAAATGCCAGCGAGATGGTCTGGTCGAAGAGGAATCGTGACTCGGCCTGCTGTTGGCGTGTCGCCAGCAAATCAGTTTCCTGTTCACGCATCTTGAACAACAGACTGCGGACCTGGTTCATGGTATCGCGGCCCTGGTCGGTGAGGGCGATGGCATTTGGGCCGGAAGGATCTTTTTTAAACGCGAGGTCCACCGGGTTTGGTCCGAGCCGCTTGGAGATGAGCGTTTGCAGGGCGGCCAAATCATTTTTTCCGGCCGAATTTCCATCCACCAGCGACTTAAGTTGTAACACGTCTTCGCTGGCAGCGGACATGGCGGTGTCATAAAGGGCGAAATAATCCGCCCGTCCGGTCAGGAGATAACCACGCTGGCCAGTCTCGGCGTCCGCCACGTGCGCCTGGGTTTCTTCGAGGATATTCAATGTCCGGTAGGTATGCGTGACCTCGGCGAAGGCGCTGCTCACCTGCCCGGTCTCGATATGAGCCACCCAGATCGTCGCCATAAGGGCGAAAATCGGCAATACCAGTCCAGCCCAAAATGCCGTTTTACGGATTTTGCCAGCTAAGATCATAACGATTGGTTTTAAATCACCGGCCTTTTTGTGTGCCAATCGGTATTTTGCTCAAAGGCATGGGCGATACGCAAGAGCGTTTCTTCGCCAAAAGGTTTGCCAAGTAGTTGCAGGCCAATGGGCAACGCCGGATTTTTGGTGAAGCCGCAAGGAATGCTGATGCCGCAAATGCCGGCCAGATTGCAGGAGATTGTGAAAATATCGGACAGATACATTTGCAACGGGTCATCCGATTTTTCGCCGATTTTAAACGCCGCGGTCGGCGTGGTGGGCGTCACGATGGCATCGACTGATCCGAACGCGCTGAGAAAATCGTTGCGAATCAGTGTGCGAACGCGCTGGGCGCGCAGATAATAGGCGTCGTAGTAGCCGCTGCTGAGCACGTATGTGCCCAAAATGATTCGGCGTTTTACCTCGGCGCCAAAGCCCGCACCGCGTGTTTTCCCGTAAAGTTCAAGCAAATCATGCCCGTCCACACGAGCGCCGTAACGGATGCCGTCGAACCGCGCCAGGTTGGCCGATGCCTCGGCGGTGGCAATGATGTAATAAGTGGCCACCGCATAGTCCGTGTGGGGCAGCGAAATTTCGACGATCTCCGCGCCCAGACCGGAAAAATTTTTCACAGCGGCATCAATCGCCGCCTTCACTTCCACGTCCAAACCGCCGATCAGATATTCTTTTGGCAATCCGAGTTTCAGGCCGCGGATGTTTCCGTCCAAGGCGCCGGCGTAATCGGGGACTGGTTGCGGCACGCTGGTGGAGTCGCGCAAATCGTGTCCACTCAAAACGCCGAGAATCGTCGCGGCGTCTGAAACATTTTTTGCGAAGGGGCCGATTTGATCGAGGGATGAGGCAAAGGCGACGAGGCCGTAACGCGAAACGCGCCCATAGGTGGGTTTCATACCCACCACTCCGCACAAAGCGGCCGGTTGACGAATGGAACCGCCGGTATCCGACCCCAGGGCGGCGATACATTCGCCCGCCGCGACCGCCGCCGCCGAACCGCCGGAGGAGCCGCCGGGAATCCGGGTGGTGTCCCACGGGTTGTGGGTCACGCCGAACGCGGAATTTTCCGTGGAACTGCCCATGGCAAACTCATCCATGTTGCACCGGCCAAAGACAATCGCGCCCGCCGATTTTAATTTTTCAATGACCGTCGCGTCGTAGGGCGACGTAAATTTGCCGAGGATTTTTGAGGCGCAGTTGAGCGGCTGATTTCTTACGGCGAGAACATCTTTGGTGGCGATGGGAATGCCCAGGAGCGGCTTTTGCGCGAGTGTTGCGCCGTCGGAAATCTGTTTATCCACGGCGTCGGCTTGGGCGAGCGCATCGGGCGCGTCGTAACTGATGAAAGCGTGGATTTTGTCATCCACACGCGCGATTTGGTCGAGACAGGACTGGACGATGTCGCGCGCGGAGGTTTCGCGTTTGACGAGGCGGCCGGTCACTTCGGAAATGGTGAGTTGGTTGAGCATTTATTTTTTAGCCACGGATAAACCCAACGCGATAACCGCCGGCAAAGAAAGCAGTTGCGAGGAATTTGAGTTGAGGGGTGGTGACAAATGCTGAAATGGTAAAAAGCTGAAACGCTGAAATACGGACTGCGGCCCGCGGGGACAGGTTGGCGGAAATCCGCGCTCCGCAGGTGAGGTTAATTCGCGTTAATTCACGTGAAAACGCGTTAATTCGCGGCGGGATCATTCGCGTCCATCGCCTAAAAATGCCTAAAAACGCCTTATAACGCCTAAAAGGCAAGTTGGGACCAGACGCGCAAAATCGCGCAAAATCGCGCAAAATCGCGCAAAAGCGAACCGAAAAAAAGAAAGCGGGAAGGAAAAGCAGAAATTGGAAAGCAGAAAGCAGAAACGTCGCTTTCCGCCCGGTCTCCACTTTATTTGCGCTGGCTGTCATCGCGGTGATTTAAGCACAAAAGGAAGAAAGCGTAAAGTTATCGAAGACAAAGGTAGTGCCCTAATTTGAAATTCACCCCTTCCGCCGTTGGCCTGAGAATTTCCTTTTACCAATCTCAATCGGGTCAGTTGATTTTCCACCTCGTTTTGCCATGCCAGCCTCTAAACGTTTACGGGTTGCTGGCGGCCTATCCTGAGAGCGTGTCTGAAAAATGTAGCGGCGGGCTTCCCGGCCTGCCGTAGAGCCGGCGCTTCCAGCCCGGCGGACCCGGCACTGCAATTGGAAAACCGTGGAAAATCAAGCGTTGGTCCGGGTGCCCAGATGCCTCCCTCTACGGCAGACAGAATGTCCGCTGCTACGATCCCGGCGCAGTTTGTTTTTTTCAGACACGCTCTGACGCATTTGAACGCAGTTTTGGCACGGAAGCAGATTATGGGCAAATAGTAAAAACCTTCTCCGTTACCCCGCACGGTATGGCATCGGCTCCCGCCGCCGTTCGGTACAGCCCGGCAGAGGTTATTAAAGTCGAAAAAACGGTTGTGAGCGGAACGCCTGATGTTACGCGCATAACGACATCTCATACCGATGGGAACATATCCCTGCTCCTGCAAGTGCCGGCCATCCGTGCGAAAATCTGATGTCGCGATAATCCGTGGCTCGCCTGAATGGGGAAACAATCACTGCTGCACGGCAACCGGCCACTGATTCGTGTAGCTCTGGTAAAACCGTGCGTATGGATTGGTCGCGCAACCTGTCAGGAAACTGACTCCCAAAAGTGCGGCGAGTAAAATTGATGCTCTCATATTTATGATACGCGAATGTGGCCTAACGAGCTGAGCCACGCCGATCCGTCTCCGCCTGGCTACGACGGGACAAGCAGTCGAGTGGCTCCGCAAGCTCGATAATCGTTGTAT
>JBKQUF010000265.1:0-3481 GCA_052140285.1 Limisphaerales bacterium
GGCGGGCGCGGGCAATCAATCCCTGTGCCAAGTCGTGGTAGATGCGCCAGTCGCGCTGACGGTTGGCATCGGCCAGCGTGCTGTGGGCCACGGTGGAACGGAACCCCAGCCGATTAGGGCTTCGTCATTTCCCGAATTCTTTAGTCATTATGGTTTGGGAATTAGTCATTCAAAACTGTCCTTTTCTGTTTCCGGATAACTTTACGCTTTCTTCGTTCCATGCTTAAATCGCTGCGATGAGAGCCAGCGCAATAAAATTGCAGACCGGGCGAAAAGCGACATTTCTGCTTTTCCTTCCCGCTTTCTGTTTTTCGGTTCGTTTTTGCGTGTCTTTGCGCGAAGCGATGCGAATGGACGCAATTTGACGCGACGCGTTTCACGTGTTTTAGCGTTAATTAACGCGAATTAACACGTCATCCTGCGGATGGCATCGTTCAAACTTGAAACTTCGCAAACACCTGGTTCGCCTCCACCAGCGTCTCTTTGGATCCGATATCGAACCAAATTCCCGGCACCCGCCAGGTGTAGAACGCCGTGCGCGGATAAAGCCATTGCACCAGCCGTCCGGGCTGGTCCGGGTTGTTCCCTTCCGCGACATACTGCCGGATCAATGGCAGGGTGGATTTCGGATAGTAGTACAGCGCGATGCCCGTCAGGGTGCTGGTCGGATTTTTGGGCTTCTCCTCAAAAAACGTGATGCGCCCGTCGCCATCAGTCGAAATGGAATTGTACTTCTTGATCTGCTCCAGGTCGCCCACATCGTACAACGCCAGCACCGGCGCATTCTTCTGCCGGATGAATTGTCCAAAACCATCCAGCTTTTCGCTGAACAGATTGTCCCCCGCCACCACGATCAAATCGTCGTCCAGGTTCTGGGACGTGAGCACGTAATGGATGTCGCCCACCGCCCCCAGCTTGTTGCTGTCATCGGTTGAACCGTCGTTCACCACGGTGAAGGCAAACTTTCCCTTTTTGGCGTAACCCTCCGACCATTTTTGGAAATGCCCCGCAAATTTCGCGTTCGTCACCACGTACACCCGGTCGATCCCGCCCAACGGCGCCAGATTATCGAGCACGTGTTCGACCATCGGCTTGCCCGCCACCGGTAACAACGGTTTCGGTTGCGTCAGGGTCAGCGGATACAATCGCGTGGCATAGCCGGCGGCCAAAATAATGACTTTCATCGTGGAATAATTAATCGTTCAACCAAGGTTCATTTTTGCGGGAGGAAAATACGCCAGGAACGGCCGCGATTCAACCCTTTGCTAACTCTTGCTTTCGAAAAGGCTCGGGGCCGACGCCTGCGCCAATTCCTGGCATCGCGCACAGATCGCCGAGGGCGAGTCCGATTGCAGCGCAAAATCCGCCAGCGCCTGCGCTTCGGTCAATTTCAACCGCCGGATGATGTACTTCACCTGGGCCACCACCGGCGGGGCCGCGCTCAATTCATCCACCCCCAGCCCGATCAACAACGGCGCCAGCACCGGGTCGCCGGCAATCTCCCCGCAGACCCCCGCCCAAATGTTATTCTGGTGCGCCGCGTCCACCGTCGTCTTGATCAGCCGGATGATCGCCGGGTGCGTCGGCTCGTACAGATGGGAAACCCGCTCATTCGTCCGGTCCGCCGCCAGCGTGTATTGGATCAAATCATTGCTGCCGATGCTGAAAAATTTCACTTGCTTGGCCAGGGCATCCGCAATCAGCGCCGCCGACGGGATCTCAATCATCACCCCGATGTCCATCTGGTCGTTGAAGGGCAAGTTTTCCGCGCGCAACTCCTCCTTGCACTTCGCGACCATCGCATTGGCCTGCCGCAATTCATCCAGCCCCGAAATCATCGGATACATCATCTTCACTTTGCCCGCCACGCTCGCGCGCAAAATGGCCCGGAGTTGCGCCCGGAACATCTCGGGCTGCGCCAGGCAAAACCGGATCGCCCGCCAGCCGAGAAAGGGATTCATCTCCTTGGCCAATTGCAGATGCGACGCAAATTTGTCCCCCCCCAGGTCCACCGTGCGGATGATCACCGGATGGGGCTGCAACGCCGCCGCCACTTCGCGGTAAACCTTGAATTGCTCCTCCTCGCTCGGGAGGTTCTCGCGGTTGATGAACAAAAATTCCGTCCGGAAAAGCCCCACTCCTTCCGCCCCTTGCGCCAACACTTCCGCCACGTCATTTTGGTGTTCGATGTTCGCCGAAAGCGTGATCATCTTCCCGTCCAGCGTCATCGCCGGCTGCGTGCGGATTTCCCGCAGTTTTTCGTCCAGCGACGCCTTGATTTTTGCCAGTTGCCCGTATTCAAAAAGCGTCTGGTCGGTCGGATTGACGATGATCGTGCCGTTGTAACCATCGATCAGGGCGTAGTCCCCGTTCTCCAATTCTTCGCTGGCCGTTTTCAATCCCACCACCGCGGGAATGCCCAGGGAACGCGCCATGATCGCCGTGTGCGAGGTCTGTCCGCCGATGTCCGTCGCGAATCCCAGGACAAACTGTTTGTTCAATTGCGCCGTCATCGACGGGCTTAAATCGTGGCTGATCAAAATGCACGGCTCGGCGATGTGATTCAGGTCAAAATCGTCTTTGACATTCAGCAGGTTGTCGAGGACGCGCCCGGTCAAATCATGCATGTCCGCCGCGCGTTCGCGCAGATAGCCGTCATCCACGCCGGCCAGCGCCTGGTGAAAGCGTTCCGCCACCGAATGAAACGCGTATTCGGCGTTCACCTTTTGTTCCCGCACGATCCGGATGACCTCATCCACCAGCATCCGGTCCTCGAGCATGAGCAGATGCGCGTCAAAAATATCGCCTTCCTTCGCCCCCATGTTTTCCACGACCTGGCGTTGTACGTCGGAGACCTGCCGGCGTGTCTGCGCCAGCGCTTTTTCAAAACGGGTCACCTCGGCGGGAATCGCGTCCCCCTGGATCTCCCGCCGGCTGATCAACCGGCGGGTCCGATGAAGCACAAGAATTCTCCCGCGGCAAACCCCGGCAGAGACGGGAATCCCGTGGAAAAGCTGTTCTCCCTTGGTCTGGGTTGACATCGTTTCCAAGAAATAGCCCAAAAGAAACCAATTGAAAAGCAAATCCAGTCCAAAAATGAGAACAAAATTAACCGCCCCAAATAAAGAATCAACATCCCCCTTCCTCCGGAAAGTGGCGCCTTCGATGTAAATCGCGGTAGTGCCTTAATTTGAAATCCGGCGCGTGCCGGGCAACTTTCCACGGATGCCCAGAATTAATGCAATATCCCGAAGGGATTGCCATCATTCAGCCCAAGGGTTGCGAGGAACGAGCTACCCCGGGAAAACGTCCCCCAATTCATCAACCCTGAATGGGTTGAATCAGTGCCCGGTTCATGGGGAGCTTCGACTCCAAGAATGGACGCGCATCGGGGCCATGAACCCCGAATTTTCCCAAGTCCGACGATGGTGGCTTCCCTCTCCCCTCAACGGGGAGAGGGATTGAGGGTGAGGGGTGAGAA
>JBKQUF010000266.1:0-34864 GCA_052140285.1 Limisphaerales bacterium
AGATACCAAACAGGATGCCAACAAAAATGCCGCTGCAAACACGAAAGCCTTTTACGGCATTTGGCTCGTCCGGCCTGGTGGTGTCATAGTTGAAAAAGCCCGCCATGATCCAGAGGAAGGATGCCGAACCGAGCGCCAGTCCTGATTTCAAGGCGAATCCAATCGTGGCAAACACCATGCCCGTGAATCGGCGGCCAACGGTCCATTCCGAATAATCGGCGACATCGGCGAAGATCGCCCAGGTCAACGGAATCGTTGGCGCATAAGCAATGGACACAAACAGCGTGATCGCAATCATGCCCCAGACATTGGTGGAAGAGAGAAGATAAAAGGACAAAGAGCCGACGGTGGCCAGGGCAAAACCCGCGGCGGCCACCGCTTTCTTTCCAAACGCCCTCGCCAGCGGCGGTGAAAGCACGATGACGATGATCGTGATGCCGGTGCCCAGCATATTGATGATGCTGTTGAACACGTCGGCCACGTTGGTGTTGAGCAGGTTGGCCGGGTCGCCATGGACGATATAACCGAGTGTCTCCAGAAGGCCGTGCCCCGGCAGGGAATTCGGCGGGGCAACGAACCCGAACTGGTTCAGCCAATTGTACATCGCATTTTTGTCCGCATAATGATGATAATAGTTGTAAAGCGCGCCGCCTCGGAAAGTCAGAATGCTGAAATGCACGAGTGTCCAGCACCACATGACTTTCCAGGGATTGTTTTTGACCAAATCCCTGAAATCTTGCTGGACAGAATCGGGCAACGCTCGCCAAAGCGGAAGCAGAACGCCAATCACAAACAAGATCCGGCAGATCCAAAGGATTGTTGCAATGACGTAATTGTTATCAGTTACATGGAGTAAAACAGTCGCCCCATACCGGATAGTTAACCAGCACACCAGGACGCATGCCAACAGCATAACCATCGTGATTAACGCCCACTTTCCCCTTTCCGCTTGCTCGGCGGTTTTATTGTTCTCCGCGGGCTTTGGCTGCGCAATCGATTGAATGCGTTCGCGTGTCGTAGCAAATGTGATCAAGAACAGAAAGAGGCAGAGCACCGCCCAGATTGTCATCGTCATGCTCCATCCATGTTGCAGGTCGTGGCCTCTTGCGAACTTGGCGACCAGGGGCAGCGTAAACCCGCCGACAATGAACTGCGCCGCGTTGACCGCGATGAAGCGATAGGAATTTAATTTGGCGCGTTCAGAAAGATCCCCGGTCATGACGCCGCCCAAGGCCGCGTAGGGCATGTTGTTCATCGAATAAATCGACATCAACAGGGTGTTCGTAATGATGGCGTAAACAATTTTTGCGTTCAGGGTCCAACCGTGCGGCGTGGTATAGGCTAGAATCATGATGACGCACCAAGGGACGGCGGTGAACAGGATCCACGGGCGAAACTTTCCCCAACGCGATTTTGTCCGGTCAGCCAAAATACCAACGATGGGGTCCGCTACGGCGTCCCAGAGCCGTGGCCACAGCAAGATTGCCGCCGCCACCCCCGCCGAGAGCCCGAACACATCCGTGTAAAAGTTCGTCTGGAAAAGCACCATCGTCATGAAGACGAAATTCGCCGCGGAGTCCGCCGCGCTGTAACCCGCTTTTTCAACAAACGACAGTTTCTGATTGGATTCAGCCATGGTTTTTTTGGGTTGGTTATTCGTTAACCATTAAAATAACTTTTTGTAGATCGGTATCGCGCGATGAATTCCCAATCATAATCTCAAATTCGCCCGGTTCCACCACAAATTTCATCCTGAGGTCGTAGAATGCCAGCAATTCGGGAGTGATCTCCAGCGCCACAGTTTTCGTCTCGCCGGGTTGCAGCTCAATCTTTTGAAATCCTTTCAATTCCTTGATTGGGCGGGTCACCGAGCTGACCAGGTCGCGAATATACATTTGCACCGTTTCGGCGCCGGCGCGTTTGCCGGTGTTCGTGACCTCCACCAGCGCCTGCGTTGAGCCATTCGCGCGAATTCTTTTGTTCTTCAGCCGGACGTTCTTGAACTGGAATGTCGTGTAACTCAAACCAAAGCCGAAGGGGAACAAGGGAGTGACGTCGTCGAACAGATAACCACGGCGGGCGGACGGTTTGTAATTGTAAAACGCCGGCAAATGCCCGGCGGAACGCGGAATGGTGATTGGCAGCTTGCCGCCCGGATTGAAATCGCCAAACAGCACGCCGGCCACCGCATGGCCGCATTCCTGCCCCAGATACCAGCATTCGAAAATCGCCGGCACATTTTGCGCCACGTAATTGATCGAGAGCGGCCGGCCGTTGAAGAGGAAAACCACCACGGGTTTTCCCGTGGCGAGCATCGCTTCCACCAATTCGTTTTGACGCCCAATCAAATCCAGGCTCGTGCGGTCGCCCATGTGTTTCAAATTCCACGCCTCGCGCGAAGTCTGTTCGTTGCCGCCGATGGCCAGCACAATCACGTCCGCCTGCCTGGCCGTTTCGACTGCCTCGGCGATCTGCTTGCGGTCCTGGACCGGATCGCTGGGCAGCACTTCGTCCTGTTGCCAGGTGCCCGGCGTGGTTATTTTGCAGCCTTCGCTGTAAAGAATTTTGGCGCAGTCCCCCACCCTGGCCTTGATGCCGTCCAGCACCGTGACATTGTGCCGGGGCGCGCCGCTGTAACCGCCCAGGAGACTGCGATTAGCGTTCGGGCCGATGACGGCGATGGTCTTGTATTTCTTCAAGTCCAACGGCGCCAGATTGTTTTCGTTCTTCAGCAACGTGATGGTCTCGCGCGCGGCTTGCCTCGCCAATTGGCGGTGGGCCTCACTGCCCACAATCCGCTCGGCCTCCGCCGGGTCCACGTAGGGATCGTTGAACAAGCCCATCTTGAATTTCCATAACAACATCGGCGCGACCAAATCGTCCAATTGCGATTCCTTGAGCACTTTTTTGCGGACCAACTCGACGAGGTGCAGGTAGCAATCCGGTTCGGGAAATTCGATGTTCACCCCGGCTTTCACCGAGAGGGCGCAGGCTTCGCGCTTGTCTTTCGCCACAAAATGGCCGTGGGTATCGGGACGGTAGCTCAATTCCCAGATGGAATAATAATCGGAAACCACGAAACCCTTGAATTTCCATTCCTTGCGCAACACGTCCCGCAGCAGCCACTCGTTGGCGTGGGAGGGAACGCCGTCGATCTCATTGTAACTGGCCATCACGCTGATCGCCCCGGCCTTTTGGATCGCCTCTTTGAACGTGAATAGAAACGTTTCGCGCAGGACCCGTTCGGAAATGTTAACCGGCGCGCAATTCAGGCCGGATTCTGGCTGGCCGTGTGCGGCAAAATGTTTCAGGGTGGCGATGAGGCGGTTTTTATTTTGAAATTTTCCATCGCCCTGGAATCCCCGGACGGCGGCGATGCCCAGGCGCGAGACGAGATAAGGGTCTTCCCCGTAGGTTTCCTCCACGCGGCCCCAGCGCGGGTCGCGGGCCACATCCACGACCGGCGTCAACGCCTGATGCGCGCCGCGGGCGCGGGTTTCCGCCGCCGTCATCGCAAACAGCTTTTCCACCAAGCCGGGATTGAACGTGGCGGCCAGGCCGATCGGTTGCGAAAAACTGGTGCCATCGCGGGCGGCGTGGCCGTGCAAACATTCTTCGTGAAAGAAAACCGGAATGCCCAGCCGGGAATTTTCGATGAAAAACTTTTGAATGGCGTTGGTCAACTCCGCCATTTCGCGGGCGGTTTTGCCTTTCCACGGTTCGGTTTGAGGACTGCCCGAATCGCTGGGCCGGCCCACCTGCCCAATCCCCTGCCCTTTCTTAAAAGCGGCCTTCGCCTTTTGTAAATCAAAATAGCCGTCGGCCCCGAGGAGCCGGGTGGTTTTTTCCTGCCAGATACACATCATCTGCGCTGCTTTTTCCTCGAGGGTCATACGTTTGAGCAGATCCTGAAGTCGTTTTTCAGCGGATAGACGCGGGTTCTTATAAGCCGGGGTCGCGGCGACAGCCTGTTTCTTCATGCGTGTTCGGCATTGTAATATGAGGGGTTCAAAATTGGCGAGCGATATTTCGACGTAAATGCATGAATGATTTTACAAGTGACGTCATTGAAATCGGGAAGGTTTCAACCCGCGAATGAACGAAACAGAATCCGACAACCGTTTCCTGATGTAAAAACAGCCATCTTATTGATGGAAACTTTCGGGCGGGCCGAGATAACTGGAGCGGACACCGCCGGTGTTGACCACGATTTTTTGCAAAACCACGCCGGGATCAATCATCCAGAATTTCAGCGTGTGATAGCCGGGTTGGTCGAGCGTGTGCGTGGATTTGGCGACGCGACTATTGTTTTTTACCGCGTTTTCCCAATCGGTATTCCCATTTTGCGCGCTGTATTTTGGTGGAACGAGCGTGACGATTTGCGGCGTCTCGTTATCGAAGGAAACCGCATATTGGATTCCGCGATCCGGCATGAAATTCAAGATGGGCGAAGTGACGGCGACCACTTCGGTCGTTTTCACGTTAAACAGATACATTTTGTATTCGAGCGACGGTGAATCTTTTCCCGGCACGGCGGCGGGCGCATTTGCCGGACCGGTCGTTCTCATCCCCGACAAAGTGCGTCCGTAATCCTCGATCTTGATCCAGCGATATTCTCCGGAATCAGTTTCTTTTGAATAATGCTCCGGTTCGATTGAAACGTAACCATCGCCTTCCACAAAACCGTCCAATGTATCACGTGTCACGCCTGTCGGGTTGAACGCATTGACCTTCACGGTGACCCGGCCACCCGCGCCGGAAATTTTAACGGTTCCAACTGCGGAATTTTTTGGGGCCTTATCCCAATCCACGCTGATCCACAAACGCTCGTCCTTGCCAATTTTGGCGCCGAGACTGGACAGGTATGGCGGCCTATCCGGCAGTGAATCGCTGATGCGAATCCACGGATCGCTGGCCGTCGCGGTGAAATCAAAGGCCGTTTTGCCCTGGTTGAATACATCAATATAATATTTCTGCTGATTGAACGAATCAAACTGCGGCAGCGTTGCCTCGCCATTGGTGAGGGCCGTTTCCGAACCGTCCACCGCCACGCCCAAGGCCGCCGCATCCGGGACATCAATGGTCGTGAGTTGGATCGCGTTCATCGTGTTTCGCCTCGGGTCTGCCCAGCCACGATAGCCAATGATCCCCTGGTCCATGAAGTGGTCCCACTTGCCATCGAGAAATTCGCGGTTGTAATAATCAAACAGGTTGGTTTCCGACACGAAAAGTGATTTCGTCTGTTCGGCATAATCATTTGCGCTCGCCCGCCCTTGTTGGGCATATAAATCATTTTTTGCCGCGGCGAGATACATCTCATTCAATTGCGCGGAAGCTTTGACCGGGAACAAAACCAACTCATAGAACGCAGCGCGTTCGTTTTGAGGAAGTTTATCGGAAATTTCCTGCGCTTGGGCGGCGATCTCATCAAACTCTTTGACGACACTGTCAAATTCCTGATAATCCACCAAGCTGTAAGTGTAGGCATCCACCAGTTCCGGTTTGCGGCGGCCATTATATTTAGTATATTTGGAAAGAAGGCCGGCAATGTCGTCTGCATATTCGGGTCCGAATTGTTGTTCAGCCCAGAGCCGGGTATATTCATCAATATTGTCATTGGTCCATTTGCCGGAATTCCAACCCAGATCCATAAAATATTGCATCGGCAGCTCGTACCCTTTGAAATGGCCGACGTTGACGATCCAAACGCGGTCTGCGCCGTATTGTTTGGCAAGCGACATTTGATCCCACACCTTTGCGATCGGGCTGCTATCCAGCCATTGATAACTGCGCGGGCCGCCATGGTAATCGAAGTGATAATAAATTCCCGCGCCCCCGCTGCGCTTTTGTTCCCCGGCGGTTGGGAGGCGGCGGACGTCACCCCAATTATCTTCCGCCCAAAGGAGCGTCACGTCGTCGGGAACGCGCATTCCGGCGTTGTAAAAATCCATCACCTCCTTGTAGAGACACCAGACTTGCGGCACCTGGGTGACATCAGGATTGACGACGTCGGAAATGATCTGGCGCTGGACGCCCACGATTTTTTGGAGCAATGCCATGTTCGCTTCCGGACCGCCCGGAGCCATCGGGGTGTCATTCGCGCCACGCAAACCAATGGTGATGAGGTTTTCGTAGTTTTTATTCCGTTCGATGCCCGCGCGCCAAAAATTTGAAAGGACGTCAGGCTCCTGGGCGTAATTCCAACTGCCATATTGTTCTGAATATTTCCGGTCCCATTCTTTTTGAGCGCGCATCATCGGTTCCTGGTGAGACGTTCCCATGACGATACCATATTCATCCGCCAAAATGGGGTTGTTGGTATCGTCTTCATTGAAGGCGTTGTTCCACATGGCCGGCCAGAGATAATTGCCTATGATCCGTAAAATCAGTTCTAAAAGGTTCGTGTAAAATCCCGGGCCGTAGTTGGCCGCGCCTCTGTATCCGGGCGCGTTGCCAAATTTTTTCTGCACCCAGCCGGATAAATCCGGCGACTCGTCGTTCAGAAAAATGCCGCGATATTTCACGGAGGGTGATCCCTGGACATATTTTCCGGCGCGCACAAATAAAGCGTCGTGATGTTTTGCCGGCACGTCCGCCCAGAAATGCCACGGTGAAACCCCGATCTCTTCGGAGAGGTCATAGATGCCGTAGATGGTCCCGCGTTTGTCGCTGCCGCAGATGACGAGGGCGCTTTGGATGCCGGGAAGCGGGGTGGAAACGGTCTGCAAGAAGAACGATTCCCATTTATTACTGATATCCGACACATCGATCTTGCCGGATTGAATCAGTTGGTCGATAAGACCGCTTTGCCCGATGGTGCCCATGATGATGGTATTCGGGCCGGCGTCGGCGGGGCTCGCCGCCATTCGCGGAGCGATGCCGCTCACACGAGAGATGTCCTTTTGCAGGTTGCTTGCAGCAATAAGAACGCCCGTGAAATCGTTCGTGTCCACCAACAGGCTGGCCGCGGCACTATTCTGAACAATGGAGAATGCGTTACCGCTGGCTACCGAATCCACATATTGGATTTCGCCGAGGGCCAAACAATTCTTGGCCACCAGCAAGAACGCCAATAAAAAGGGTAAAATGCCGAAACGCTTACCCCAAAAAAATAACGGATTATTACGGGCGAAAGTGCGACCGTTGTTCATATTACATCGTCGGCAATGGTCCATGGATGTAGCGGTTGGCCCATTGGATGAAGATCGGCCAATTCGGCGCGTCGGTGTGTCCCCCGTCATGTTGGCGCCAGGCAACAATGCCGTTCGTCACCGATTCATTAATCGCGGGCATCGGCGCGGTCAAAAATTGGTCGGCGGGCACACCCAGGCCTTTCTCGCCGAAGAGATTATAGACCGAATCGGCGGCCACCGTGGCCATATAGCTGCCGTGTTGGTCCAACCATGTGCCTTCCACTCCCGGGCCGCCTTTGCTGGCGCCATAGCTCACAAAGATCGGCCGCGGAGCGCACAACGCCAGCAACTCATGCGCGTCAACTGGCAAATCGCCGGGAGTCAATTTGCTGTCGTATTTCATCCAATTCCCGGCCATCCAATGATACTCGCCGGTGCCGGCGAGATTGGAAACTTCTTCGCCCCAATGACGGCGGGAAAGTTTCGCGCCGCCTTCACCCGACGAGCCGATGAGGGCAATTGCAAAACGTTGATCGTAAGCCATCGTCACCAGCGCGGCCTTGCCGTAACGGGAAAGCCCTTCGATGCCCACCTGTTTTGCGTCCACCGCGGGATCGGTTTCAAAATAATCCAGCGCGCGGCTGGCGCCCCACGCCCAGGCGCGCAACGCACCCCAGTCGTCGGGTTTGCGCGCCTGTCCTTTGTTGCACAATCCGATAATGCCGCGGGTCAAACCTGCGCCGTTGTCGGCCTGGTAGCTTGTCGGCACAATGACCGCGTATCCCCACCCGTTGGAGAGACAGAGGGTCTGCCAGTTGGGGCCGGCCAAACTGCCGAAACCGCCGAATCCGCGGGCGAGGTTTGTACCGCCAACCCCTCCGCCGAAGGCGGCAAAGCGGTTCGTGCCACCAAAGCCACGACCACGGTTCGTGCCGCCCGACCCTCCGAAGCCGCCTCCAAAGTTGAAGGCGCCAAAACCAAATTCCATCATCACCGGCACCGGTCCGGGCGCATTGGCGGGAGTGGTTAAACTCAATTGAATTTCAACGTTGATCAGAGGGTAGGAGGAATTGTCAACGTGACCCGTGAGTTGTTTCATGATCACCGGGATGCCGCCGTTGGTCGTGCGCGTGGTGCTGTCCACCAACCAAGTCACCTTGGGCACATTTTTTGGCACGCGTCCATAAACTTCACTGTCAAAGGCTTCCACAATTTCAGGGCGGCGCAATTTCCACCACATCTTCGGCGTGGTGACCGCTCCAGTATGGGGACCGAAGGGCAGAAGACCTTCGAGGTTCCACCACCGGCTGACCCTGACGGGGTTCTTCAACACCAGCGGGTCCGGCAGGTTCGGGTAAGGATTGGCCGTGGACTCATCCGTGTTTTGGTAGTTGGGCGAGGTGGGATTGTTTCCGTCAGGACCGGGCCGCAACTCTGCCGCGGTGATGCCGAGTTGGTCCATCATGTTCTGATGATCCTGCGCGGCGGACCAATTCATTGGGGTCGGTAGATTATTGGTGTCTTGCGCTTGAAGTTTGCCTGCCGCTGACAGAACCAGCATGGAAAACATCATGGATAGAATTTTATTTGTCATTCTCATGCTTTGCGGATTGGCCGAATTATGGCGCAAATCCCCAAGCCTGTCACTCTCCGCTTTTGATCCTGCCCGTGAATTGATTCCAGATAGTCTCACGACGAAGGCCACACAATAAAAAAGCCGAAGGGATTTCCTCCGGCTTTCGTAAAGGAACTGTAGCTATTCTATGCGAGCAGCGGATTTTCCGCCGGAGTTTCCTCGGCGGGAGCTTGCGCCTCCGGCTCATCAGGAATTTCGACGAGCGGCTTGAGATGCACCCGGCGGTGGTAGTCAAAGCCGGTGCCCGCCGGGATGATATGGCCCATGATGACGTTTTCCTTGAAGCCGCGCAGGGAGTCCACTTTGGAACGCGTGGCGGCTTCCGTGAGAACGCGGGTGGTGTCCTGAAAGGACGCGGCGCTCAGGAAGCTGTCGGTCTCCAGCGAGGCCTTGGTGATGCCCAGCAGCACCGGCGACGCTTCGGCGGGTTTACCGCCCATTTTTTCCACGCGCTCGTTTTCGCCTTCGAAATCGAGTTTGTCGATCTGTTCGCCCCAGAGGAACGAGGTATCGCCGGGTTCGGTGATCCGCACTTTGCGCAACATCTGGCGGACGATGATTTCGATGTGCTTGTCGTTAATGGTAACACCTTGCAGGCGATAGACTTCCTGAACTTCGCTGACGAGGTGCTCCTGCAATTCCTGGGGTCCGAGGACTTCGAGGATTTCGTGCGGGTCCATCGGACCTTCGGTCAACTGCTGGCCTTTCTTGACCAGGTCGCCTTTGAAGACGATGACGTGTTTGCCGATGGGGATGAGATGCTCCTCCTCGGTGCCGGTGGTGGTGTCTTTAATGAGAACAGTGCGCTTGCCGCGAACGCTCGGCCCGAAATCGACCAAGCCGTCGATTTTGGAGATTTCCGAGGCGTCCTTCGGACGACGGGCTTCGAACAATTCCGCCACCCGCGGCAGACCGCCGGTGATATCCTTGGTTTTGGAGGTCTTGCGCGGCGTTTTGGCCATGAGCGTGCCCGCGACAATTTTATGGCCTTCGCCGACAACGATGTGCGCGCCGGAGGGAATCGGATAATTTGCCACGACCTCGCCGCTGTCATCGCTGATGATGATTTGCGGGTGCAAATCCTCCTTGTGTTCGATGACGACCATGGCTTCCTGGCCGGTGGTTTCGTCCATTTCCTGCTTCATCGTCACGCCTTCGATGATGTCGTGGAATTTCACTTTGCCGGCCTTTTCGGACAAGATGGGGACGTTGTACGGGTCCCATTGAACAAAGGTATCGCCCTTTTTGACTTTCTGGCCTTCCTTGACGGAGATGACCGCGCCGATGACGACGGTGTGATTTTCCAGTTCACGGCCATCGTCGCCGATAATCAGTACCGCGCCGTTTTTGTTGAGCACAATGTTGTTGCCGTCTTCCAATTCGACGACGCGCAGTTCGCTGTATCGGATAACGCCATCGTGTTTGGCCTTGATCTGCGGCACTTTGAAGACCTGCGCCGCAGTGCCGCCGATGTGGAAGGTACGCATGGTCAACTGGGTGCCCGGCTCGCCAATGGACTGGGCGGCAATGATGCCGACCGCCTCACCGAGCTTGACCGCGCCGCCGGTCGCCAGGTTGCGGCCGTAGCAATGGACGCAGATGCCGTGCTTGCTTTCGCAAGTGAGCACCGAGCGGATACGGACGCGTTCAATGCCGGAGTTATCGATGGCCCGGGCCTTGTTTTCGTCGATTTCCTCGTTCGCGCGAACCAGAAATTCCTTCGGGTTCGCCGGGCTGACAATGTCGTCGCAGGCGAAGCGCCCGACCAGGCGGTCGGCGAGCTTCACCACTTCGTCTTCCCCTTCATAGACGGCACCGACCCAGATGCCGTTGGTGGTGCCGCAATCGTCTTCCTGGATGATGACATCTTGGGAGACGTCAACGAGTTTGCGGGTCATGTAACCGGAATCGGCGGTTTTGAGGGCGGTATCCGCCAAACCTTTGCGCGCGCCGTGGGTGGAGATGAAATATTCCAACACGGAGAGTCCTTCGCGGAAGTTGGCGAGAATGGGTTTTTCGATGATGTCGCCGCTGGGTTTGGCCATGAGGCCGCGCAAACCGGCGAGCTGGCGCACCTGTTGTTTGTTACCGCGCGCGCCGGAATCGACCATGAGGTAAACGGGGTTATACTCGCGTTTGCCCTGGTTTTGCTCGAGGGTACGGAACATGACGCTGGAAATCTGGTCGGTGCAATGGGTCCAGATATCGACGATCTTGTTGTAGCGTTCGCCGGGGGTGATGACACCCTTGCGATATTGTTTCTCAACTTCCCGGATCTGCTTCTGGGCGGCGTCGATTTGTTCGTCGCGTTCCTTGGGCACAATCATGTCGTCGATGCCAATGCTGGCGCCAGACTTGGTGGCTTCGCGGAAACCCAGCTCCTTCAATTTGTCGAGCATGATGACAGTTTTCTCGTGGCCGGCGAACTTGTAGCATTTCCAAATGAGGTCACCGAGTTCGGATTTCTTGACGGATTTATTGGGGAAACCGAGTTCGGGCGGCCAAATTTCACTGAAAGTCACGCGGCCAACAGTGGTCTCGATTATTTTCTTGTCGGCATTGCCGAGGACGGTGGATTTGCCATAATCAGGGTTCGCCAGACGAACGCGATCATGGGTCTTTAGTGCGCCATCGCTGTAAGCGTAAATGGCTTCCTCTTTGGTGCCGAACAACGGCAACGTCCGGACATCCGCCGGCATGGGAGTGCGCGGTTCAGCAGTAAGATAATACACGCCGAGAGTAATGTCCTGTGTGGGCGTAATGATGGGCTTGCCGGAGGAGGGCGAAAAGATGTTGTTCGTGGCCATCATCAAGAGGCGCGCTTCCATTTGGGCTTCGACCGAGAGGGGGACGTGGACGGCCATCTGGTCGCCGTCGAAGTCCGCGTTGTAAGCGGTGCAGACGAGCGGATGAATGCGAATGGCCTCACCTTCGATGAGTTGCGGTTCAAAGGCCTGCACCGACAAACGGTGCAGCGTCGGCGCGCGATTAAGCATGACCGGGTGACCTTTGGTGACTTCCTCCAGGACATCCCAAACTTCCTTGGTCTGGCGCTCAATCATCTTTTTGGCGCTGCGAACCGTGTGGACGTAGCCCAGTTCTTTCAAGCGGCGGATGATGAACGGCTCGAACAGGACGAGCGCCATTTTCTTGGGCAACCCGCACTGATTCAATTTCAGTTCTGGGCCGATGACAATGACGGAGCGTCCGGAATAATCGACGCGTTTGCCGAGCAAATTCTGGCGGAAACGGCCGCCCTTGCCCTTGAGCATGTCGCTCAAGGATTTGAGGGAGCGATTTCCGGCGCCGGTCACGGGGCGGCCATGGCGTCCATTATCGAACAAGGCGTCCACGGCTTCCTGCAACATGCGTTTTTCGTTGCGGATGATGACTTCGGGCGTCTTGAGTTGCAACAAGGTCTTGAGACGGTTGTTGCGGTTGATGACGCGGCGATACAGGTCATTCAAGTCGCTGGTGGCAAAACGTCCGCCTTCGAGGGGCACCAAGGGGCGGAGGTCCGGCGGGATGACCGGGAGGACGGTCAGGATCATCCATTCCGGGCGGCTCTTGGAGGAATGCAAGCCCTGGAGCAGTTTGATGCGCTTGGCCAATTTTTTGCGGATCTGTTTGCTCTTAGTCTCGGTCATGGCCAGTTGCAATTCCTCGACTCCTTTGGAGAGGTCCACCTTGGCAAGGGCCTCACGCACAGCTTCCGCGCCCATTTTGGCCTGGAAGGCCTCCGCGCCGTAGGTCTCGCGCGCTTCACGATATTCATTTTCGTTGAGCAACTGGTTTTGCTTCAAGGGGGTGTTGCCGGGGTCGATGACGAGGTAATCCTCGTAATAGATGACGCGTTCCAAGTGGCGGGCGGTCATGTCCAGCGCCAGGCCGATGCGCGAGGGCATGCACTTGAAGAACCAGATATGGCAGACGGGCACGGCCAATTCGATATGGCCCATGCGCTCGCGCCGGACGCGGGCCAGGGTGACTTCAACGCCGCAACGATCGCAGACGATGCCGCGATGCTTGATGCGCTTGTACTTGCCGCAGGAGCATTCCCAATCCTTGACCGGGCCGAAAATGCGTTCGCAGAACAAGCCGCCCTTTTCCGGCTTGAAGGTGCGGTAATTGATGGTCTCGGGATTCTTGACTTCGCCCTTGCTCCAAGAGCGGATGGCGTCCGGAGACGCGACGGTGATGCCGACGTAGTCCACCTGGTTGACCTTGTCCAGTCCGAGCAATTCGCGGGCGTTTTCTTTGGTGCTAATCATACAAAAATGTTCTCCAATTAAATTATTATACAGTTGTCAAAGCCGCGGCGGCTTCGCCGTTGGCGGCTCCGTTGGCCGCGTGTTCAATCGGGTTGGAATAACCCACCTTCACGTCCAAGCCGAGCGATTGCATTTCCTTGACCAACACGTTGAAGGATTCCGGGATGCCGGCTTCAAGCGCGTTGTCGCCCTTGACGATGCTCTCATAAATCCGCGTGCGGCCCTGAACATCGTCGGATTTGACGGTAAGCAATTCCTGGAGGGTGTAGGCGGCACCGTAGGCTTCCATGGCCCAGACTTCCATTTCGCCGAAGCGCTGGCCGCCGTATTGGGCCTTGCCGCCCAGCGGTTGCTGGGTGACGAGCGAATACGGCCCGACGGCGCGGGCGTGGATTTTGTCGGCGACCAAATGGCCGAGCTTCATCATGTAGATGTAGCCCACAACGATTTCCTGGTCGAACTGCTCGCCGGTGCGTCCGTCATAGAGATGGATTTTGGCATGTTCCGGCAATTTCGCCTCTTTGAGGTAACCACGGATGTCCTTTTCCTTGATTCCGTCGAACACCGGGGTGGCGAATTTCAAGCCGAGCAGCTTGGCCGCCCAGCCCAAATGGGTTTCCAACACCTGGCCGACGTTCATGCGGGAAGGCACGCCCAGCGGGTTCAACACGATCTCCACGGGCGTTCCATCCGCGAGGAAGGGCATGTCCTCTTCCTTGACAATGCGCGCCACCACACCCTTATTTCCGTGGCGGCCCGCCATCTTGTCGCCGACGGACAATTTGCGTTTGGAGGCGATGTAAACCTTGACCGACTTGACGATGCCACTCTCGACGCCCTCGCCGGCTTCGGCGCGTTCCATTTCCTCGTCGTACTGCATCTGCACGTCGTCGAATTTCTTCTTAAACTGGCCGATGATTTCGGTAATTTTGTTGCGGATGGGCGAGGGATCAATCTCGATGCGGTCATAAACCGTGGCGAGCTTGCGCAACAAAGTTTTGGTGATCTTGCGGTTGGCCGGGATGATGATTTCCCCGGTCTCGGAATTCACCACGTCGAGCGGGATTTTTTCGCCGAGGAGGATATTGCTCAGCGCCTCGGTCAATTGGTCCTCCAATTCACCGATCTTTTTCTTGTGCTCCTCCTCGATTTGTTTGGCCTGGCGTTTTTCTTCGCTGGCCACGGAGCGGATGCTCTTTTCGCCTTCCTTCTTCGAGGAAACCTTGACGTCCATAACGATGCCGTAGGTGCCCGAGGGAACCTTGAGCGAAGTGTCCTTCACGTCGGCGGCTTTTTCACCGAAGATGGCGCGGAGCAAACGTTCTTCCGGCGCAAGTTCGGTCTCGGATTTCGGGGTGATTTTACCCACGAGAATGTCGCCGGGTTTCACTTCGGCGCCGACACGGATGACGCCGTCGGTGCCGAGGTTCTTCAACGCTTCATCGCCCAGGTTGGGGATGTCGCGGGTGATTTCCTCCGGGCCGAGCTTGGTATCGCGGGCGGCCACTTCAAATTCATCGATATGGATGGAAGTGAAGATGTCTTCCTTGACGATCTTCTCGCTGATGAGAATAGCGTCCTCAAAGTTGTAGCCGTTCCAAGGCATGAACGCGACGAGTACGTTGCGACCGAGCGCCAACTCGGCGTTCTGGGTACAGGGACCGTCGGCAATGACCTGGCCTTTGCGAACATGTTCGCCTTTGTGGACGAGAATCTTTTGGTTAATGCAGGTGGCCGCATTCGAGCGCATGAATTTGCGGATGGGATAGACCCAAAGGCCCTTCTCGGGATCATGCTTAATTTTCTTCTTGGTTTCGGGCAATTTTCCATCCCCCGTGATGATGATTTGGTCGCCGACCACCGACGCGACCTTGCCGCCTTCATCGGCGACAACGACGGCGCGCGAATCGCGAGCGACGCGGTCTTCGAGACCGGTGGCCACCAAGGGCGCTTCGGTGACGAGGAGCGGTACGGCCTGGCGTTGCATGTTCGAACCCATCAAGGCGCGGTTGGCGTCGTCGTGTTCGAGGAACGGAATCAAGCTGGCGGCGATGGAAACCAATTGCTTGGGAGAAATATCCATGAAATGGACCTTCTCCGGTTCAACATCGACGAATTCGCCGCGGGCGCGGCAAACGACGCGTTCGGTGGTAAAATGTCCGCGGGCATCGATGGGCGAGTTGGCTTGGGCAACGATATATTGCTCTTCGCGATCAGCGGTGAGGTATTCAATCTCCTCACTGACGCGTCCGTCTTTGACCTTGCGGTAAGGGGTTTCAAGGAAACCAAATTCATTGATGCGCGCGAAGGTCGCCAGGGAGGCAATCAAACCGATGTTCGGGCCTTCCGGCGTTTCAATGGGGCAAATACGGCCATAATGCGACGGATGCACGTCGCGGACTTCGAAGCCGGCGCGGTCGCGTGAAAGCCCTCCTGGTCCGAGCGCGGACAAGCGTCGCTTGTGGGTAAGTTCGGCCAGCGGATTGATCTGATCCATGAACTGCGACAATTGGGAACGGCCAAAGAAATCGCGGATGACGGCCGAGAGCGCCTTGGGATTAATCAATTTCTGCGGCATCATCTGCTCGACGCTCTGGTCGAACAAGGTCATGCGTTCCTTGACCAAACGCTCGGTGCGGGCGAGGCCCACGCGGCATTGGTTGGCGAGCAATTCGCCGACAGTACGAATGCGGCGGCTGCCGAGATGGTCGATGTCATCGAGCGAACCTTCGCCCTTTTTGAGGCGAAGGAGGTACTTCGTGGCGGCGACCAAGTCGTCCTTGGTCAAAATGCGGGAGTCATTGTCCTTGACACCAAGTTTCTGGTTGATCTTGTAACGTCCGACGCGACCCAAATCATAGCGTTTGGGATCAAAGAAGAGGCGCTTGAGCAAAGCGCGGGCGTTGGCGGCGGTGGGCGGATCGCCGGGACGGAGGCGGCGATAAATATCCTTCAAAGCCTCGTCTTCATTCTTGGCGGGATCCTTTTTGAGGCATTTGATCATGATGCCTTCATCCACGGCGGTATCAACGACTTTGATTTTCTCGACGCCCAATTCGGCGATTTGTTTGACGACCGCCTTGGAGAGCGGCTCAAACGCGCGGGCCACCACCAGGCCTTTTTCGGCATCGGCGGCGTCCTGGGTCAAGACATAATTCTGCAAATCCTCGAGCTTTTCGGCTTCTTTGACCGGGAGATCCTTGACTTCGTAAAACAACTTCAGGATTTCCTCGTCGGTGCCGCGGGTGCTGCCGCCATTGTCCTTGGCCTTGGAGCCTTTCTCCTTGTCTTCATGGTCGAGAAAGCTCAAAGCGCGGAAGAAGGTGGTGGTCAAAAACTTCCGGCGGCGTTTTTTGCGGTCCAGATAAACGTAGAGCAGGTCGCTGGTATCGAATTGCGCTTCGTACCAGGAACCCCGGTCGGGAATGACGCGGAAGCTGTGGAGCAATTTGCCGTTGGGATGGGCGGCGGCTTCAAAGGCGATGCCCGGGGAGCGGTGCAACTGGGAAACGACGACGCGTTCGGCGCCGTTGATGACGAAGGTCCCTTGCGGGGTCATCAGCGGCAGTTCACCCATGAACACTTTTTCCTCTTTGGCGCTCTTGCCCTCCTCCTTGAGGAGAAAGGTCACGTAGAGGGGTGCGCCGTAGGTGAGGCCCTCGCGGAGGCATTCAAGCCAGTCCACCTTCGGCTCGCCGATTTCGTAGGAATCATAATCGAGCATGCACTTGGAATCGTAGCTTTCGATGGGAAACACTTCCCGGAAGACGGCTTCGAGACCGTTGTTCTTGTCGCGTTTTTTGGACGCGGTGTCGGCTTGCAGGAATTCCTTGTAGGAATTGGTCTGCAATTCGATCATGTTCGGCGGTGAAATGATCTCTTTAATTTTGCCGAAGTTGATTCTTTCAGTGACTCGCGATGGCATTTTGACCTTTTCTTATTTTCCTCGTTTTCATCCCCGCCCCCGAACTTACGGGGGAAAGGACGACGATCGATGATTTCAATGGTTTAACGACAATAAACAAGCCCGCCGCGTTCAGCAGCAAACTTGTTTTTACTCAAATTAAAATTTAACCAATTCGTTACTTTTTGATTTTCGCAAAAAAATTTTGGGTTCGGGGCGGCGCTCCGTACCGCCGCCCCGAGGGTTAATTTACTTCACTTCCACTTTCGCGCCAGCATCTTCAAGCTTTTTCTTGGCGGCGTCGGTGTCAGCCTTGTTCGCGCCTTCCAAGATCGGTTTGGGGGCGCCTTCGACCAAAGCCTTGGCTTCCGCCAAGCCGAGGCCGGCTTTCACTTCACGGACGGCTTTGATGACCGCAATTTTCTTGTCCGCCGGGAGCGAGACGAGGATCACGTCAAACGTGTCCTTCGCGGCAGCCGCGGGGGCGGCAGCGCCTGCAGCGACGCCAGGAGCGGCCGCAACCGCGACGGGCGCGGCGGCGGAAACACCCCATTTGGTTTCCAATTGTTTCACGAGGTCGGCGGCTTCGATGACCGTCAACTTGCTCAGTTCGTCCACTAATGTTCCAATATCAGCCATTTTACTACTTCTACCTTTCTTTCGTCTCGTCGTCCTCCGCGGCTACGAAGGATTTCAGTTCACAGCCCGCAAACCGACGATTTACTGTTTGTTTGTTTGTTGATTGCCGGTCCGATTTCCCGGACCGGAAATGGTTATTGGGCCTTTTCGGCCTTCGCCTTGATGACCTGCGCCAATTGCGTGGCCGGGGTGTTAATCAGCGTAACCAGCTTGGTGGCCGGGGCGTTCAACAGGCCCAAAAGCCTGGCTCGCAACACGTCGAGGCTCGGCAAATCCGCCAAGGCGACGATGGACGCCTCTTCCAACCGTTGATTGTTCAAGTAACCGAACTTGAGCTTCAGCTTGTCGAATTCAGCGCCGAAATTTTTCAGGGCCTTGGCCGCGGCGGAGATGTCTTTTTGCCCGGTAACGACGGCCATCTGGCCGGCGAGCGAACCGTTCAAATCCGCGAGGCCGGCTTCCTTGGCGGCGACGCGAAAGATGGAGTTTTTCACGACATGCACTTCGGCGCCGGCTTGGGAAAGGCGTTTCCGCAGCTCGCCGAAATGAGAGACTTTCAGTCCCTGATAACCGATGACGATGAAGAACGGCGAAGCGTTCAACCGCGCAGCATACTCTTTGGTCAAAATTTGTTTTTCAGCACGCATAATATGTGTTGTTGAAGTGGGTGGTTAAACAGCGGCGGTAAATTCACGCGTATCGACGCTGACCGGTGGACTCATGGTGGCCGACAGGGTGCAGCTATGCAGGTAATTGCCCTTGACGCTCTGCGGGCGGGCCTTGGCGACGGCTTCAATCACCGCGCGGGCGTTTTCTTCAATTTGTTCCGGCTTGAAGGACGCCTTGCCGACGATGACATGGACGTTTCCGGCCTTGTCGGTCTTGTATTCAACGCGACCGGCCTTGACTTCCTTGACCGCTTTGGCGGTATCATCGGTGACTGTGCCGGTCTTGGGATTGGGCATCAAGCCGCGAGGCCCGAGCACTTTGCCGAGCTTGCGCACTTCGGACATGGCTTCAGTGGTGGCGACTGCCACGTCGAAATCCGCCCAGCCTTCCTGGCACTTTTTAATCATGTCTTCGAAACCGACATATTCGGCGCCGGCGGCCGTGGCAGCTTCCGCCGCCTGGCCTTTGGCGAACACCAGGACGCGCACCGTTTTGCCGCTTCCGTGCGGGAGGGGCACGGTGCCGCGGACCAACTGGTCCGATTGCTTGGGGTCCACCCCGAGGCGAAAGGCGAGATCGATAGTCTCGTTGAATTTCGCCTTCGGAAATTTGGCGAGGACGCCGACCGCTTCCTTGAGCGGATACGATTTCCGGGCGTCCACGACTTCGAGCGCTTTTTTGTATCTTTTACTGGGCATGTTATTTATTGCGGTGCAAACGAGTTTTTGGCTCTCCCGCGGTTGTATGGTTATCCGACGACTTCAATTCCCATGCTTCGGGCGGTGCCCGCGATGACGCGGAACGCGGCCTCTTCGTTGGTGGCGTTCAAATCCTTGGACTTCATTTTGACGATATCCAACACCTGTTTGCGGGTGACCTTGCCGACTTTTTCCTTGTTTGGCGTCTTGGAGCCGGCGGTGATGCCCGCGGCCTTTTTCAATAAAATGGACGCCGGCGGCGACTTGGTGATAAAAGTGAATGATTTATCCTGGTAAACCGTGATGACCACGGGAATCACCAGTCCGGCATCCGCCTTGGTAGCGGCGTTAAATTCCTTGCAGAAGCCCATGATATTGACGCCATGCTGGCCGAGCGCCGGGCCGACCGGCGGCGCGGGGTTTGCCTGCCCAGCCGGAATCTGCAATTTAATCTGTCCTGTAACTTTCTTCGCCATAAATTCTTAACTTAAGCTTTTTCCACCTGCCAGTATTCGAGTTCCACCGGCGTGTTGCGTCCAAAAATATTCACGGTCACTTTGAGTTTGCCGCGTTCCGGATCGATCTCCTCGATCACGCCGCTGAAATTCAGGAACGGGCCGTTATTGATCTTGATCGTTTCGCCGACTTCAAAATTCACCTTCGGCTTCTCGGTTTCTTCCGAGGCGGAAATCTGGGCCTTGATGGCATCGACTTCATCAGTCGGCGTCGGCTGCGGCGGATCGCTCAAAAATCCGATGACGCCCTGGGTTTCGCGGATGAAATACCAGGGTTTCTCGATGACCCGGCGCTCTTCATCCAGCAAAATCATATCAACAAAAACGTAACCGGGCCAAAGCTTGCGGCTGGTGACGGTTTTCTTGCCGCCACGCACATCGACGACTTTTTCCATAGGGACGAGCACTTCTTTGACGAAGTCCTGCATCTCGTCGGTCTTGACGCGTTTCTCGATGCTTTCCTTGACCTTTTGCTCCTGGCCCGAAAGCGTTTGGACGATGAACCATTCGTTCCGCATGATTACATTTTTGAGTATAAATAATTAAAGAACACGGTCTTAAATCCCAGGTCCTCGATTACGGTGACTCCGCCCAGGATCAGGATGACCACGGCGATGAGCACGGTGGAGCCGCGCAGCTCAATCCAACTGGGCCATGAGCATTTCCGCAATTCTTCGCGTGTTTCGCGGCAATAATTGGCGAACCGGGTAACCTGTCCCTGCCACCAGAGGTAGGCAAAGATGGCGCCGATGATCACCGCCCAAATCGCAATATGTATCCAGCTATTCACAAAATTCTTCAACCGGGCGGGCCGCAGCCCGCGCCATTTTCATGTATCGGCCCCGCCGCCGGCCAGACTGGCGGAGAGGGAGGGATTCGAACCCCCGTTGGGCTTTCACCCAAAGCGGTTTTCAAGACCGCCGCGATAGACCACTCTGCCACCTCTCCACGAAGTGACCAGCGTCACGTGACAAGCGACAAGACCGTTGACTCTTCCTGCCACACGCACTTGTCACCTTCACCGTATTTGGCACGGCAGGAGGGACTTGAACCCCCAACCAACGGTTTTGGAGACCGCTACTCTACCAATTGAGCTACTGCCGTATCCGCCCAATCTTCGGACAAAAAGGGAGACGAAGAATCTTTCATCTCCGCCTCCCGGGTTTAAAACCGTGTTATTTCACAACTTCCGAGACGCGCCCGGCGCCAATGGTGCGGCCACCTTCGCGGATGGCGAAGCGTTGTCCCTTTTCCATGGCGACGGTTTTTTGCAATTCGATCTCGACGGAGACATTGTCACCAGGCATGACCATTTCGACGCCTTGCGGCAGGGTCACCGTGCCGGTGACGTCCGAGGTGCGAAAATAGAATTGCGGGCGATACTTGGTGAAGAACGGCGTATGACGGCCGCCTTCATCCTTCGAAAGGACGTAAACTTCGGCCTTGAAAGTCGTATGCGGCGTGATGGAACCGGGCTTGGCGAGAACCATGCCGCGTTCCACTTCCTCTTTCTTCGTGCCGCGCAGCAAAACTCCGACGTTGTCGCCGGCATTCGCGAAATCGAGCAGCTTGCGAAACATTTCGATGTCGGTGGCGACGGTCTTGCGCGTGTCTTTCAGCCCGACGATCTCGACTTCTTCGTTCTTCTTGAGGACACCGCGTTCGACACGACCGGTGACAACGGTGCCACGACCTTCAATGTTGAACACGTCTTCGATGCACATCAGGAACGGTTTATCAACTTCGCGGGTCGGAAGCGGGATTTGGGCGTCAATGGCGTCCATCAATTCCTGGATGGATTTCTCGCCTTCGGGCTTGCCTTCGAGGGCGGCCTTGGCGCTGCCTTTGACCACCGCGGCTTTGTCACCGGGGAATTGATACTTGGTGAGCAGGTCGCGGACTTCCATCTCGACGAGGTCGAGCAATTCCTTGTCGTCCACGAGGTCCACCTTGTTCAAGAAAACGACGATGGCGGGGACACCGACCTGGCGGGCGAGCAGGATGTGTTCGCGCGTCTGAGGCATCGGTCCTTCGGAAGCGTCCACCACGAGGATGGCGCCGTCCATCTGGGCCGCGCCGGTGATCATGTTCTTGACATAATCGGCATGGCCGGGGCAATCGACGTGGGCGTAATGGCGTTTGTCACTCTGGTACTCAACGTGGGAAACGGCGATGGTGACGGTTTTGGTTTCGTCACGGACAGTGCCGCCCTTGGTGATATCCGAATAGGAAATGGGGGTTGCCAGACCTTTGCGCGCCTGGGTGGCGACAATGGCGGCAGTCAGCGTGGACTTGCCGTGGTCAATGTGCCCGATTGTGCCGACGTTGACGTGCGGTTTGTTGCGTTGAAATTGCTCTTTAGCCATATTAATTAGTTCGTTGTTTTTTTATGTGCAAATTGTCTGGAGCCCATGATCAGGATTGAACTGATGACCTCATCCTTACCAAGGATGTGCTCTACCAACTGAGCTACATGGGCACCGAAATCATGTGTTCAAACCGGATGCCATAAACGACAAAAAACCGTTCCCCTTTGATTTTCTTGCGAAAATTTCAAGGGGCCACCGGCTGTTTGACTTTTTTTACGGACTACCGACGCCAAACAAATTACGGAACAAGGCATTGGGTGTCAACAGGAAATTTTTATTTTTTGGGGCCGTTTATTTCGAGCTGGGACTGATGATGCAAGATGTTTGTTTTTGTTCCCTGTATTGACTTTCTTTCCGTCGTCTCCAACAATGTCCAAAGTTGTCCAAACTGGCTCATTTCGGGTTCGGATGGAACAAACAAAATGCAATTGACAGTCAAAGACGTCGCCGGACTTCTCAACATTTCCGAAAAGACGGTTTACCGATGGATCGACGAGCGAAAGCTCCCTGGTTACAGGCTAAGCGGCCAATATCGGTTCAACCGCGCGGAGCTGATGGAATGGTCCACGGCCAACCGCATCAATGTCTCGCCCCGCATTTTTGAGGAGCCGGAAACAAGCTCCGCGCCGCTTCCGGAATTGTCCGATGTGCTCGAATTGGGCGGCATTTTTTATCGCGTCGGCGGCTCAAACAAGCCGGACGTTCTTCGCGGAGTGGTTGAGATGCTCCGGCTCCCGGACACCGTGGACCGCGAATTTCTCCTGCAAGTCCTTCTGGCCCGGGAAGCTCTTGAATCCACCGCCGTCGGCGACGGGATCGCCATTCCGCACGTGCGCAATCCCATTGTGCTGCATGTTCCGCAGCCGACGATGACGTTGTGTTTTCTCGAAAAGCCGGTGGATTTTGGCGCGTTGGACGGCCAACCGGTCCACACCTTGTTCACGTTCATCAGCCCCACAGTCAAGGCGCACCTGCATTTGCTCTCGCGCCTGGCGTTTGCCTTGCGCAATCCCGAGTTTAAGAAACTTATCGTGCAGCAGGCCGGGCGCGATGAAATTATGGCGGCGGCGAAAAAAATCAGCGAGGGACTTCGCAAGCCGACGGTTAAAAAGAAGGAGACGAAGTGACATTGCTGTTGTCATCATTGGCAGTGCTTCTCTTG
The DNA here is from genome assembly GCA_052140285.1 of Limisphaerales bacterium. Lineage (GTDB taxonomy): Bacteria > Verrucomicrobiota > Verrucomicrobiia > Limisphaerales > UBA11358 > UBA11358. Next base: position 22,997 of record JBKQUF010000266.1, read on the forward strand.
GGCGCGGCAGCGTCCCTGCTATTGGGCGTCGCGCGCCGGAGGGGAGTATCCGCCGTTGCTGCCGTATTCGTGGCGATCGCCGCTGGGTGCGGTTTGATTCCAACGATTCAAGTTTTGGTGAGCGGGGTTCCGTTGCAATTTCGTTACCCGTGGCCGGTCCCCTACGGGGAGTTTTTCATCGCGTTGGACCCGCTTTCGGCCTGGTTCCTGTTGCCAACGCTATTGCTTTCAGCGATATGCGCGATTTATGGCGTTGGTTATTTGCGGGCGGCGGAAAGCCGGCGTTCACTCGGCCCGATTTGGTTTTTCTATAATCTGCTTGTTCTTGGAATGACGCTCGTGCTGCTGGCGCGCAACGCGGTGCTGTTCATTTCCGCCTGGGAATTGATGGCGGTATCGTCCTTTTTTCTGGTCACGTTCGAGCATGAGCGCGAATCGGTGCGCAACGCCGGCTGGATTTATCTGGTGGCCACGCATCTGGGCACGGGATTTTTGCTGGCATTTTTTATTTTGACCGCGCGCGAAACCGGCTCGATGGATTTCACCGTCTGGGCGGCCAAAGGAATTCACAATCCTGAATTGGCCGGGACACTTTTTCTACTGGCGACGGTCGGTTTTGGGACCAAGGCGGGGTTCATGCCGTTCCACGTGTGGCTGCCGGAGGCGCATCCCGCGGCGCCCAGCCATGTCTCGGCCTTGATGTCGGGCGTGATGATCAAGACCGGGATTTACGGTTTGATGCGCGCGCTGACTTTTCTGGGCGCGCCGCCGTTGTGGTGGGGCTGGGTGCTCATTGGCATCGGGCTGACTTCGGGTGTGTTTGGAGTGTTATTCGCGCTGGCACAGCATGACTTGAAGCGCCTGCTGGCGTATCACAGCGTCGAGAATATCGGCATCATTGCGCTGGGACTGGGCGTCGGCTTATTGGGAATGAGCGGGAACTCGCCCATACTCATCGTCCTTGGCTTTGGCGGCGCGCTGTTGCATGTACTCAATCATGCTTTGTTCAAGGGTTTGCTGTTTCTCGGCGCGGGCGCGGTGTTGCACGGCACCGGCACACATGAAATCGAACGGCTGGGCGGATTAGTGAAACGAATGCCATGGACGGCGGCAACGTTTCTGATTGGCGCGGTCGCGATTTCAGGCCTGCCACCCCTCAACGGTTTCGTGAGCGAGTTCCTGATTTTTTTGGGCGCATTCAAAGGGGCCATTTCAAACGGCGGTGAAATCGCGGTGCCGTTGCTTTCGCTTATCGCGGGGCTGGCGTTGATTGGCGGGTTGGCGGCGGCATGCTTTACCAAGGCATTCGGCATCGTTTTTCTGGGCACGCCGCGCAGCGAACATGCCTCCGGCGCGCACGAAGCGGATTGGACGATGCGATTGCCTATGCTGGCGCTGGCCGCCGGGTGCGTACTCATTGGGTTGCTGGCGCCGGTTGTGGTCGGGTGTTTGCAGCCGGTTCTGGGAAGCGTGATCGCACCATCTGAAGTCGTCAGCGAAAATCTGGCCCAGGCCATAGACCCGCTGACCTTCATAATGATTGGAGTTGTTACTTTTTTACTGCTTCTGCTCGCGCTGATTCTGTTGCGCCGCAGTTTGCTGTCAGGGCGCCAGTTGGAAGAGAGTGTGACTTGGGACTGCGGCTATCTCCGTCCCAGCGCGCGGATTCAATACACGGCTTCGTCGTTCGTCCAGCCATTCACGACGCTGTTCCGCTGGGTGCTGGGCACGCGCAGCAAGTTGCAGCGTCCGGAAGGCTTCTTTCCGCCTAAAGCTTCGCTTTCAACCGAAACGCCCGACTTGACCCATGAAGAATTGTATCGCCCGGGCTTTTTGAAATTGAATTGGGGCATTTCGAAACTACGCTGGATGCAACTAGGGCATGTGCAGCTTTACGTCCTCTACATTGCCGTAACACTGATTGTGCTGCTGGCGTGGAAATTCCGATAAGATGAAAATGGCCCCATTCATTCCCCTGCTCCTGACATTGACGTTTTCCCCGCTGTTATTGGGGATCATCAACCGCACCAAGGCGATATTTGCGGGACGGCGCGGGCAGCCGTTGCTCCAAACTTATTTCGATTTGTGGAAACTGTTGCACAAAGGCGCCGTCTATAGCCGGACGACCACGTGGATTTTTTGCGCCGGTCCAATGATCGGACTGGCGGCGGCGGTGACGGCGGCCATGCTGATGCCACTGGGACATTTCCCGGCGTTGATCGCGTTTCCGGTGGATTTCATTTTATTCGCCGGCCTGCTGGGATTGATGCGCTTCGTCACCGTCCTGGCCGCGCTCGACACGGGGTCGGCATTTGAGGGCATGGGGGCGAGCCGCGAGGTGTTTTTCTCGGCGCTGGCGGAGCCGGCGTTGCTGGCCGCGCTGGCCACGCTCGCCCGCCAAGCGGGCTACCTTTCGCTTTCGACCATTTTCCCGGCGGTGTCCGGCGGGCATTGGCTTCACGCCGGCCCGGTCATGGCGCTGGTCTTCATGGCATTGATGATTGTGTTGCTGGCGGAAAATGCGCGGGTTCCGGTGGACGACCCGAACACGCACCTGGAACTGACGATGATTCACGAAGTGATGGTGCTGGACCATGGCGGAGTGGATTTCGCGTTTATTCTTTACGGCGCGGCGTTGAAGTTATGGCTGTTCGCCGCGCTGATCGTGGCCATGGTACTGCCCGATACGGGCGTCACATGGATGAATCTGTTCCTTTCAGTGGCTGGAATTTTCGCCGTCGCGGTGATTGTGGGGGTGGTTGAATCGGTGATGGCGCGGCTCCGTTTATTGATTGTCCCGCAATTGCTCGTGGGCGCTGGCGCGCTGGCGGCGATGGCTTTTTTGCTGACGCTGCGCTGAAACGTTTATGATTTTAACAAATCTCTTGCTGGTCCTGGTGGTGCTGACAAATCTAAAATTGCTCGGCTCCAGCCGGGTCGGTTCGTCCATCCGCGTGGTGGCCGCGCAGGGCGTCGTGCTGGGACTCCTGCCGGTCCTCGCGCACACGCATGAGTTGTCCGCGCGCTTCGCGTTGCTCGCCATTGGCACGGTCATCATCAAGGGAATTGTCTTTCCCTGGTTCCTTTTCCGTGCGGTGCGGGAGGCGGAAGTGACGCGTGAAATCGAACCGTATGTCGGTTATGTGGCGTCGCTGCTGACGGGCGTGGTGATTCTGGCGGTATCGTTCTGGATGTGCAGCCGGTTGCCAATGCCGGAAACGCTGGCGTCCTCGTGGCTCGCGCCGGTGGCGATTTTTTCCATTTTTGCGGGGCTGTTTCTCATTGTCAGCCGCAAGCGCGCATTGAGCCAGGTGCTGGGATTTCTCGTGTTGGAGAATGGCGTTTATGCGTTCGGCGTGGGCCTGGCGCCGCAATCCTCGCTGCTGGTCGAAGCGGCGGTGCTGCTGGACGTATTCGTGGCGGTATTTGTCATGGGCATCACCATGTTTCATATCAACCGCGAGTTTGACCATATCGACACCGGCAAAATGAGCGAGCTGAAGGATTAATGGATTGCCAATGATTATCGCCCTGGTCCTCATTCCCTTGCTCGCCGGCCTGCTGGCCTTTGCCCTGCCAACGCCGGCGGCGCGGCGCGCCGTGCTGGTGACGACGGCGCTGGTCCACGCAACGCTGACGGTGATTTGCTGGAATGTCTCCCCTGCCCCATCGCTCAATGGATGGCTGGCGTTGGACGCCGCCGGACTTCTGTTTCTGAGCATCACCAGCGGACTGTTTCTCATCGCCGCGATTTACGCCACCGGTTATCTCAGCCAGGAGGCGAACCGCCACTTCACCGATCCGGAGGAAGGACTGCTTTTTGACAACGCACCCGAGGCCGTTTTCATCGGCTGCCTGCTTTTATTTCTGGCGGCGATGACTCTGGTAACCGTGAGCCAAAATTTCGGGCTGCTCTGGGTGGCGATTGAAGGAACCACGCTAGCCAGCGCCCCGCTGATTTATTTTCACCGGCACCATCGCTCTCTGGAAGCGACGTGGAAATACCTGTTGATCTGCTCGGTCGGCATTGCGCTGGCGTTGCTGGCGAATTTTTTTCTGGGCGTGGCGGCGGCCAATCCCGGCGGCGAAAATTTTCCCATTGTCCTGTCATCACTGTTGGCTCATGCGCCGGAATTGCAAGCGCCCTGGCTGAAGGCCGCATGCATTTTATTTTTTGTCGGTTATGGCACGAAGATGGGCTTGGCACCGTTGCATACGTGGCTGCCCGACGCCCATAGCGAAGCGCCGTCGGTCGTCTCCGCGTTGCTCTCCGGCGCGGTTTTGAATTGCGCCTTTCTCGGCCTGTTGCGCGTCCAACAGGTCTGCGTGGCCGCCGGTCTGGCTTCCTACACGCGGGACATCTGGATTGCGCTGGGCATCACATCGCTCGTGGTCAGCGCGATTTTCATCATCGGGCAGACGGATTACAAACGGCTGCTGGCATATTCGAGTGTTGAAAACATGGGCATCCTGGCGTTGGGCGTCGGTCTGGGCGGCGCGGGCGCTTTTGGCGCGATGCTTCACGCGGTGAACCATTCTCTTGTCAAAGCGATGCTGTTCCTGCTGGCCGGAAACATTGTGGCGCGATACCAGACGAAAAACATTTCGCAGGTGCGCGGGCTCTTGACGGTTGCGCCGGTGACGGGGGTGCTTTGGGTGGGGGGATTTCTGGCTATCACGGGCACGCCACCATTCGGACCGTTCCTGAGCAAGTTTACCATCCTGAAAGCTTCGCTCGACGGCGGTCATGTTTGGCTCACGCTGGTTTTTCTGGCAATGCTCGGGGTCATTTTTGTGGGCATGGCAACGGCATTTCTGGGCATGGCCCAAGGGGAACCTGAAAAGCTTCCCGCCGCGCCGGCACCAGGGCGGAAGTGGCAGATTTTACCGCCAATAATATTGGGACTGGGAGTGTTGTGGCTGGGAGTGAATGTGCCGGGGACGTTGAGCGGCTTGCTCTGGAAAATCGCGCATACCCTGGGAGGGGCCTCATGAACACCACCGCGTCTCTTTCCATCCGCAATGGCGATGTTGTGGCCCTCGCAGAAATTCCGCAGGCCAGCCCGGAGGATTTTCGCGAGCAGATTTTGCAGGCCTGCGAAGCCGGCGCGCGCATCGCCACGCTGTTCGGGCGGCCCGTCGGCGATAAAATTCAACTCTTCGCCGCGCTCGCCAGCGACGGCGAGGGACAATTGGCGCTGTACTCGACCGCCGTGTCCGATGCTTTTCCATCGCTCACGCCCGCGTGTGCCCAGGCACATTTGTTCGAGCGCGAAATCGCCGAGCAATGGGGCGTCCGTCCGGAGGGACATCCCTGGCTGAAGCCGGTTCGTTTTCATAAATCATATCGCGCGGGCCAGGATGCCTGGAACCGTCCGGCAGAATCTCCAGTTCTCCCCGGGGTGACGGATTTCTTTTCCATGGCGGGTGATGAAATTCATGAAGTGGCGGTGGGTCCCGTTCACGCTGGAATCATCGAACCGGGGCATTTTCGTTTTCAATGCCACGGTGAAAATGTTTTTCATCTGGAAATTTCGCTGGGTTACCAGCATCGCGGTGTTGAGCGCGCCCTCTTGGGAGGACCTGACAAACGAACCGTTCACTACCTGGAAACGCTGGCCGGCGATACAACGATTGGCCATGCGCTGGCCTATTGTGAAGCGGTGGAAGCCCTGGCGCATTGCCGGGTGCCGGCGCGCGCGCAGGCGCTCCGCGCCGTTGCCTTGGAACTGGAGCGGCTGGCCAACCATACCGGCGATCTGGGCATGCTGGCCAATGACATTGGCTATCTCCCGACCGCCAGTTATTGCGGACGCATTCGCGGCGATTTCCTGAACCTGACCGCCTTGATTTGCGGCAACCGGTTCGGACGCGGCCTGCTGAGGCCCGGCGGGGTGCGGTTCGATCTGGATGAATCTCGCCAAAAACAATTGGAAGAGCGGCTGACGCAGGCGCGCCGGGATGTCACCGGCGCGGTGGAATTGCTGTGGAACTCGTCATCCGTCCGTGCGCGCTTTGAAAATGTCGGAACGGTCCCGCGAGAAATAGCACTGGAACTGGGGCTGGTCGGGGTCGCCGCGCGGGCGAGCGGCATCGAGCACGACGCGCGCATTCAATTTCCGTCCGGGATTTATCGTTTCGCCCAAATTCCGATTTCGTCCTATCACACGGGCAGTATTTTTGCGCGGGCGTATGTGCGCTGGATGGAAATCCAACGCTCCATCGCGTTCATATTCGACCAGCTCAACGCCTTGCCGCAAGGGCCGGTGCGCGCGGAAACGGCGGCGTTGGCTCCGAACCGCGCGGTTGTCTCGCTCACGGAAGGCTGGCGCGGCGAAATTTGCCATACGGCCCTGACCGACACGGCGGGAAAATTCGCCCTTTACAAAATTGTGGACCCGTCGTTTCACAATTGGATGGGCTTGGCGATGGCGATGCGAGGCCAGGAAGTTTCGGATTTCCCCCTGTGCAACAAGAGTTTCAACCTGTCCTATTGCGGACACGACTTGTGAATTGAAATTGGTTTTATGCTGAAAGTTTTACTTGCGCGGATGCGCCAGAAACAGCGCACGGTTGGTTTTCCCAAGGAACCGCCGGTGCTGCCGGACCGTTTTCGCGGACGCCCAAAAATCGACGCTACGAAGTGTCCACCGAATTGCGCCATCTGCGCCGAAGTGTGCCCAACGGAAGCCATCAGCATGAAAGAAGGGAAGGCGCAGATTGACCTGGGCCGATGCTTGTTTTGTCCCGACTGCGAGGAGGCGTGCCCCGAAGACGCGATTCGTTACACGCCGGAATATCGTCTGGCGGCATCCAAACGCGAGGATTTAACGATTGGGGAAAAGGAATTTCAACTGGCGAAGGCGCTGGACGAAAGAACGCGGAAACTTTTTGGCCGTTCCCTGAAGCTGCGCCAGGTCAGCGCCGGCGGCTGCAACGGTTGCGAAGCAGATGTGAACGTCCTGAATACGGTGGTGTTTGATTTGGGACGGTTCGGAATTCAATTTGTGGCCTCGCCGCGTCATGCCGACGGATTATTGATTACCGGACCAGTGACGCAAAATATGGACCTGGCTTTGCGGAAAACGTATGAAGCCGTTCCATCGCCCAAACTGGTGATTGCCGTGGGCGCCTGCGCGATTTCCGGCGGACCGTACATCGGCCACGCCGAGCAACGCAATGGCGCGGACGGCGTGTTGCCGGTGGACCTTTACATTCCCGGTTGCCCGCCCCACCCCATCACCATTCTGGACGGGTTGCTCAGGTTGCTGGGCCGGATTCAATGAATGATAGGTTCAGTGATCAACACTCAACAAAACATTCATCCTGCGACGGCATAATTTTCGAGGGAGGTCGATCCATTCAGTTTGTAATATTATTTGTAATAAGTGGCGGATGAAAATCTTCTTCGTCATATTCTGGAATGTGCAGTTTCATTTCGATGGTGTCTTCAACAGCCTGCCAAAACCCCATGCGCCATTCATCCGATAATATGGCATTCCGCTCCGCCATGTACGCATGTACTTCGAGGTTTGTTCTTTCGATGTCTTCCCCTCCCATGACATTCGGATAATCTAAAGTAGTCGCAAATTCGCCCTGAATGTGAGCCGACCAACGGATGCGTCCGTTGGTGGCATATCGCTTGATAAGGTCACGTGAATTACCAAAAATTTGGATACCGGCGTCTTCATTGGTTCCCACTTGATGGTATTCAATACCTCCCTTGGGGGCTGTCTTAAGCGCAATCGGCATGGGACGCAAAAGGAATGCCCGCGCGCGGGTCTGCAATTGCCCGCGTTCATATTGAATCTTGGTGACCAGTAATAGATGACTTAGCGCAGTGACGCACAAAAAAAGTACCAGCAGAATCCTGGCCCGTTTCGACATTATCTGTCGCCGTTTGTAAATCAAAAATAGGCCAGTGGCAATTAGTGCCAAGATGAACGAGAAGGGAATGAACTCAAACCAAAACCCTCCCCACAGAAAAAAGGCCCGAGCCAATGGTACTAGAAAAAGTGCCGCAACCAGACAAACCAAGCCAGCCATGACCTTGACGATGTGCATTATCGTGACATGAAAATGGGATAACAACCCAAAGTTGACGGACTAACCGTGAAACCACAAGGACAAACCTGCCATTAAGATTCAACAAATTATTCCTTTTGCCTTCCATGACTGAATGGCAATTATTCTCCCAACACTTCGCGGCAGGCTGCCTGCAATTTCTTCAGATTCGCTTTTGACTTTGCCTCGATATAGCACCGAATCAACGGTTCTGTGCCGCTCGCGCGAAACGCCACCCATTCCCCCCCCGGCAACAAGAATTTGTAGCCGTCGGTGGTGATAAACTTCTCAACCGGAAAAGAGCCGATGTTCTTCAATCCCGATCCCAGCTTCGCCAGCAAGGCGTCCTTCTTCTCCGGCGCGAATGAAACATTGATGCGGTCGGTGTAAAAGTTCCCGATTTTTTTGGAAAGCTCCTTGAGGATTTGCCCCAGGGATTTCTTTTCGGTGGCCACCAATTCGGCCATCAACAGACAGGCCAGGATGCCGTCCTTCTCCGGCACATGCCCTTTGACACTGAGTCCGCCGGATTCCTCGCCGCCGACAATGATTGGTTCGCTTTCCATCAAGGCGCCGATGTATTTGAAACCGACTGGCGTCTCGTAAACCTTCACCCCCAGCATTTCCGCCACGGCGTCCACCTGATGGCTCGTCGGCACGGTGCGCACGACCGCGCCGGTCCAGCCGCGGTTTTTTTTGAGATGATACAGCGCCAGCGCCAACACTTGGTTCGGCGTCAGCCAGGTGCCATCCTTATCCACAATTCCGAACCGGTCGGCGTCGCCGTCGAGACCCAAGCCCATCTGGGCCTTGCCGCTGCGCACGAATTTGCTCACGTCGCGCATGTTTTCGGCGTTCGGTTCGGGATGATGCCCGCCAAAGAGCGGATTCAATTCATTATGGTACAAGGTCACCTTGGCGCCGACGCTTTCCAGCAGTTTGTCCAGATAACCGTGGCCGGTGCCGTAGGAATTATCCACCGCCACCTTGAGCCTGGCCTTCTTCAAGACGGAAAATTCCACGAGCCGGTGTAGTTGCTTGAAGTAATCCGGCTGCGGATTGATCGTCTCGCATTCGTAGGTGCCGATGACCGCGCCCTGGAACGAAAAATTCGCGGCCTGAAGTTTGACGATATTCGCCTCGATTCGCCCGGTGACTTCCGGCGTGGCCGGCGCGCCGTTCCAGGTGGAAAATTTCAGTCCCTGGTATTCCGGCGGATTATGGCTGGCGGTGAAGTTTATGCCGCCGATGGCTTTGAGATGACGAATTGTATGCGCAATCACCGGAGTGGGCGTGTCGCGGTTGCACAACAGCGGCTTGAGGTCATTGGCGGCCAGCACCTCGGCTGCGGCCAAAGAAAACTCCCGCGCCAAAAAACGGGTATCATATCCCAAGATAACGACCGGCTTGCGAAACCGAAGCGGCGATTGCTCTTGGCGAAGCTCGGCATTGAGGTAATTGGCGATGGCCTGCGTTGCGAGCCGCACATTGTCAAAGGTGAAGTCGCGCGCAATGATTTCGCGCCAGCCGGAAGTGCCGAATTTAATCGTGGCCATAGTCAGGTCAGGAGATGAAAGTTAAAAGCCGAAAGCCGCTCCAGTTGCCGGCTTCCAGCCAATTTCATTAAGATTTCCAATCGAACGCCTTTTTCTGCAACGCATAAATGTATCCCGCGAACAGAACGGCAACAAAAGAAATCATGGAACCAAAAATCAAATTGCGGGTGGCATGGTCCGCCAGCATCTCGCGGTAAACCACCGCCCACGGATAAAGGAACACCACTTCGATATCGAACAGGATGAAGAGCATGGCGACCAGATAAAATTTGACGGAAAAACGCGCCGTGCCCTCGCCGATGGGGTCCTTGCCGCATTCGTAGGCGGTGTCTTTGGCGCGGTTATGTTTGCCCTTCTGACCGATCAGCACGGACAGGGCCAAAACACCAACGGCAAAGCCGATGGCCGCCACCAGCAGCATCAGAACCGGGATGTATTGCGCGATTTGCGAATTTTGCAAATTATCCATGCGCGGAATTTAGAGTGGCGCGGAAAAAAATCAATCGAAAATTAAAGGTCATTTTCGGAACAGCCACAGTAGCAGCGTTAAAATGACGCTGATTATCAGGCAGGTGACGACGGGAAAATGAAAGCTGACATTTTCTCTGGAATAATTGATATCGCCGGGCAGACGGCCGAGCCAGCCCTTGCCGAAGCCTGACCAGAGCAAGGCGCCCGCGCCCGCAATCAGCAGGCCGGCGATGACGAGGAATTTTCCGAGATCGGACATATCTCCATTTAATGCGGCGAGGGTCGGTAATCAAGTCCAGAGCTTGGGTAAAATAATGGGAATAATGTGAATTGCGGGACGCGGATTTCCAGTGGTGGACATTGCGCACGAGGGGGCGCTTTCCCAAGAGCGTGTTTGAAAAATCAAACTGCGCCGGGATCGTAGCGGCGGACATCCTGTCTGCCGTAGAGGTCGGCATCTTGCCGCGCGGACCAACGCTTGAATTACCATTGTTTTGCAATTTGGACGCCGGGTCCGCCGGGCTGGAAGCGCCGACTCCTACGGCAGGCTGGGAAGCTGCTCTGTAGAAACCTTTTTCCATGCTCTTACGTCTGAGAGGAGTATGCAGCAAAATCAACGGCCGGGAATTGAAAAGGTCGCCGACTTGGCGATGCAATTGAGTCAGCCCTACCTAGCCGAATATGGAGCCAGACGCAGTCGCAAAGATTTCACGCAACGACAACTCATGACGCGTTTGGTTTTACGCGCGTACCTCAGAACCACCTATCGAGGGGTGCTCGATACGTTGGCCGGCAATGCCTCCTTGCACACCCGCCTGGGGCTGCAAGAGAAGAAATTGCCGCACTTTACTACCTTGCAGAAGTTCAGCGCCCGCAGCCAAGTCGCCGCCATTGCGCAAAAGATCGTTGCCCGCGTTGGTCGGGCAGCGATGGCTGCTGGCCCAAACCGGGAACCGGCAGCCATGGACTCAACGGGGTTGGATACGACTGGCCCCAGCGCCTACTTTGAGAGCCGCCGAGGAGGGTGGCATCGCAGTTATATCAAACTGTCGGCCATTGTTTTGTGTGGGAGTTTATTTCCGCTGGCGGTGGTTTTGGATCGAGGTCCCAGTAATGACCGGGTGCAAGTACCCGCCTTGTTGGACCAAGCTCAAGCGATCGGTCGCCCGGTCCAACTGTTGGCCGATGCTGGCTACGATGCGGAGTGGATCCATGTGCGGTGCAGGGAGGAGTGGGGAGTGGAAAGCCTGATTGTTCCCAATGGGCAGCGAACGGATGGACAGCGCAACGGCCGATGGCGTGCCCTGATGATCCCCGAATATATGTGCCAGCGTGGCTATGGCAAAAGGTGGGCAGTGGAAAGCTTCTTTAGCGCCTTTAAACGAACCATGGGCGGAGCCTTGAGCACCCGCAAGCCCGCAACTCAACTGGCGGAAGCAGCCATCCGCGTGCTGGCCTACGTGCTCCGCCGCTAGCGGCTCTTGTGCATTCAAAAATGTTTTCAACAGAGCAGCTGGGAAGCCTGCCGCTACATTTTTCAGACACGCTCCAAGTGGTTTTTTCGGAGTCAGGTTCATAAACAGATAGTTGGATTCGGCTTGTTTCGGCTTGATTTGGCTTGCAGGGCTATCCTATTGACGGCAGTGACACCATTAGCCTAACTTCCTAAAATTTTCACAAAAAGCCAATAAAAGCGCATTTGTGTAGCAAGTAATATATTCATAAATACACATATTTATCTTGCATTTATTGTTTGTGGTGGTTTATTATGTAGCTC
>JBKQUF010000267.1:0-17466 GCA_052140285.1 Limisphaerales bacterium
TAATGCACCGGAATATCACCAACGGGATTCGCCGCCGTTGAATCGGAACCCATTGGCCTCCGCCGTCGGGACGGCTACCACCACAACCTTACCCGCTGACTTGAGTTAAGTCAGACAGGCTGCTAGCCGCCCACAGGAAATCATGCCATTTCTCGAGTTTCAATTAATGTCATCCATCTGGCATATAAACACCTATATATGAACCTTTACATCGCATTATAACCGATGTATAGGTATTTAAATGCGTTCAGCAATACATGATGTTCTGCCTGCGGGATTGCGCCGATCATTGTCTAAATTTGGGCACGACCTCGCAGTGGCCCGTCGCAAGCGCCATCTCACGATGGGTATGATGGCGGAGCGAACCGGCTTGGCTAAAAGCACGTACGCACGCATCGAGAAGGGCGATCCAGCGGTGGCCATGGGAGCCTATGCCATGGCACTTTTCGTTCTGGGTTTTGGTGAGGTTTTTCGCGACCTGACCGACGCCCGTCGCGATGAAGATGGGTTGCTCTTGGACGAAAGTCGACTGCCCAAGCGGGTGCGCATTAAAAAACCACCGAAGACTTTATGAAACGGACAATCAAAGTTTTTATGGGCGATGGGGCGAGGTTGGTCGGAACTTTGCATTATGACGGGGTCGGCGAGAGAGAGCGCTCGGCTTTTGCCTATGACGAAACGTGGCTGGGCGCAGCGGACCAGTTTGCGCTTGAGCCTGGGCTGCCACTGGTGGCAGGGCCGCAATTCCATCGCAAAGTCCCGAACGGTTCCGTTTTTCATGGGGCTTTTGCTGACACAGAGCCTGACGGCTGGGCCAAGAAGGTCATTCTGCGCGACCATGCCAAGCGCCGTCAGGAAGCGCGCCGGGCAGGCAATGAACCGGAATCCGTTCAACTACAGACAATAGATTTTCTTCTCGCGGTGGACGATGCAAGCCGTGTCGGCGCGCTCCGGTTTCAGGACGAGAACGGGGCGTTTTGCCGCTCGGCCGAAGTTGGTCGCCGCACGGCTCCGCCACTCATCGAACTAAGTCAATTGATGACTGCGACGCGGGCCGTTGAAACTGAGACCGAGACCTCCGCGGATCTCGCCTATCTGCGCGGCCGCGGCACTTCGCTTGGGGGAATGCGTCCTAAATGCACGGTAGTCGATGATGATGGACGACTGGCCATCGGCAAATTTCCCAGTGTGAATGACGAGCGGGCTGTGACCAAAGGCGAGGTGCTAGCCATGCAACTGGCCAGCGCCTCTGGGTTGCAGGTCGCGGAAGCGCGTCTGGTGGACAGCGACGGAGTGCCGGTCGCTTTGATCCGGCGCTTTGACCGGACTGTAAATGGCGGGCGTATTCCTTACGTGTCAGCTGCAACACTTCTGGGGGTGGACGCGGCTGACTCACAAGAACATTTTTATACGGAGATGGTGGACGCCCTGCGGGTCAACGGGGCAAGCCCTCAATCTGACATCGAGGAACTCTGGCGGCGCATGGCTTTTTTCGTTTTGATCACCAACGTGGACGATCACCTGCACAACCACGGGTTTCTCCACGTGAACCGCGGGCAATGGCGGCTGGCTCCGGCCTTCGACATCAACCCTTTTCCAGATCGCGTCCGGGAGATGAAAACCTGGATTTCCGAGGATACCGGCCCGGCGGCCACCATTGAAGCGCTTCTATCAGTAAGGCCTTATTTTCAGATTACGGCGGAACGTGCTAAAGAGATCTTACTAAAGATGGACCACGCCATCTCCCGGTGGCACGAAACCGGGCGGGCACTTGGGATTACGGACAAAGAGCTTGATCAACTCTCGGAGGCTTTTGAACATCCGGAACGTGAAGCCGCCCGCCAAGCTGGAAAGGGAGTTGAGTGAGGATATCCCCAACAGTGTTGTGCAGTTCGGGGTTAAAAAGTTGCAACAGTAAAACGGTCCAACTGACATAAAATGTTCGATTCCCTTCACCCGCTCCAATTTCGATTTTAATCAATAGAATCAATGCTTATGCGAGTTTTTGACAGTTTTAAAACGTCAACTGCTAACGCGCACTGCTAACAAATTCAAACTTGTTCAAAGCTGGCCGTTGCCGTTCATCCCTGTTATTCCTGCCTTCCCCAATAACCGCTGCTTGTTAAGCACTAATGACTAATGAATGACCAAACCCCAATGGCAAAAGAGGCGGCGCTGCTTTTAGATATTAGGTATCAGTCATTCCCCCCGGCAGTCCGAAGGTTGGCGCCAGGAACCACCTGCCCTGCCAAAAAATGAGATGTGCCCAACCAGGCTGCCGCGCTTCAAACACAATTGCTTTTTATACAAAACATAATTATTGTTGATGATGTTACTAAACGCCGGTTGACTTTCCACAATGAAGACCCGCCTGGATGAAACGGAGGATGCTGCCGAGCAAATCGAATCGCTTCGGCTGGACGTGGAGCAACGTCAACCCGCTGATTGCCGGAAACCCATGGGAGAACCGGGGCAGGCGGAGACCTTGCTCGCCGGCGAGAACCGGCTGCTGGAAATGATTGCGAAGGGGGATTCGCTCCCGTCCATTCTGACTGAATTGTGCCGCCTGTTTGAGGAACTTTACCATGGTTCGTTCTCTTCCATCCTGCTGTTGGATCCGGATTCCAAAACGCTTCGGCATGGAGCGGCCCCCAGCCTGCCGCAGAAATACATTGAGGCAATTGATGGCGGGGTGATTGGCCCGTCGGCCGGTTCGTGCGGCACGGCCGCCTACCGCGGCGAGCCGGTGATTGCCTCGAACCTGGCCACCGATCCACTCTGGGCGGAGTATCGTGATGTGGCGCTGGCGCATGGATTGCGGGCCTGCTGGTCCACGCCAATCCTTTCCAAGGAAAACAAAGTCCTGGGGACCTTTGCGATTTATTACCGCGAACCCCGCAGCCCCAATTCGCAGCAGCGAGCCGTAATCGCCCAACTCACCCACCTGGCGAGCATCGCCTTGGAACGCAAGCGGGCGGAAGAAACTCTGCGCCGAAGCGAAGCGTATCTGGCGGAAGCGCAGAAATTGAGCCGCACCGGGAGTTTCGGCTGGAACGTTGTCACCGGCGAGCTTTATTGGTCCGCGGAAACCTTTTGCATCGTGGGCTATAACCGGACCGTCAAGCCAACGTTGGAGCTGGTGTATGATCGGATTCACCCGCAAGACCGAAAGTTGGTGCAAGAAACAATCGAGCGCTCGACGCGAGACGAAACGGGTTTTAATTTCGAACATCGGTTGCTGATGCCGGATGGAACCGTCAAACATGTCCACGTTTTGGCGCAACCCGTAAAGACTGGAAACGGGGCGCTGGAGTTTGTTGGCGCGGTCATGGACATTACCGAGAAGAAAAAGTCGGAAGAGGCGGTGCGTTCGGCGATGGCCCGGTTCGAGGGCATCCTTGAAATAGCCGAGGACGCCATCATCTCGGTTGATTCCAGCCAGCACATGGTGTTGTTCAATCAAGGCGCGGAGAAGGTTTTTGGATACGCCCAGGCCGAAGTTATTGGCAAGCCGCTCGAGATTCTGCTGCCGCAACGATTCGTCCACGCGCACAGTGGACACATCGCAGAGTTTGCCCGGTCCTCCGAGGTGGCGCGGACGATGGGACAACGTCGGGAGGTGTTTGGCCTGCGGAAGGATGGGAGCGAATTTCCAGCAGAAGCTTCAATATCCAAGCTTGATCTGGGCGGCGAATCGGTTTTCACGGTGATTCTGCGGGACATCACCGAACGCAAACAGTCGGCCGAATCGTTGCGCGCATCGGAACACCTCGCCCGCGGTCAACTGGCCGCACTGACGCGCACGCTCGACTCGCTGGCCCAGGAATCCGACCCGGACAAACTGCCGAAGCACGTGGTGGCCACGCTGCTCAATCAAATGGAGGCGCACAGCGCCACGATTTGGGAACGAAACGGCGCGGCGCTCGATTTGATGGGGATCATTGAAGAAGGGCAGTTTAAAACGCGCCACGAAGCGGGATACTTCGAAGGAAGCATTCCGGCAAACGGACAGGCTCCGCCGCTTTGGAACGAAGCGATGGAAACTGGCGCGCATATCATCATTGAGGACATCAACAAGGAACCCTCCCGAATCATCCTGGCCGATGGCCGCACTGCCGTGTGGCACACCGCCGATCTCACGGCTCCGTTTGCGAATTTGAAAGTCCATTTATCGGCTCAAGGCGTTCGTGGGGTGCTCATCTCGCCGATGATGCTGGCCGGGCAGCTGGCCGGGATCATCGGAATCCGCTTCACCGGGACGCGAGTCTTTGGGCGAGAGGAGATTGAGTTGACGAAGGCTCTGGCCCATCAGGCGATGCTGGCAATTCAACTGATGCGGCTTTCCCAACAGAGCCGCGATTCCGCCGTGATCGCCGAGCGCAACCGCGTGGCGCGCGACATTCACGACACGCTGGCCCAGGGATTCACCGGTGTGATTATGCAACTTGAAGCGGCGAAAGGCGCCACGCTTCAGGGTGACGGCGCCGAAATCACGAAGCGCATCGAACGCGCGGGCGAACTGGCCAGGTCCAGCCTCAGAGAAGCGCGCCGTTCAGTTCGCGCCTTGCGCCCGCGTTCGCTCCAGCACGGGACCTTGTCGGTAGCCCTCAACGATGTTCTCAAGCGCATGAGCGACGGCACCGATCTGCGGGCGGAATTCCAGATTCAAGGCGAGGAACAGCCGATGCCGGCGGAATGGGAGGAAGATTTGTTGCGGATCACGCAAGAATCCTTGACCAATGTCATCAAACACGCGAGAGCCAGGAATTTCCGGGCGACGTTGAGTTTGAGCGAGAAAGAAATCCAGTTGCAACTGGTGGACGATGGCCGCGGATTTGACTTGCGAGCGGAACACGAGGGCTTTGGTTTGATCGGCATGCGGGAGCGGGTGGACCGAATGAATGGAACGTTCATCCTCCGCTCGAAACCCGGCGAGGGCACGGAGATACTGGTTCATTTGAACAGCCAGGAAAAACTAAAATCAAGCATTGGAAATGAACAAGAGTGAGAAAAACAAGGCCTTTCTTTCGCCACCAGTTTCCCCTACCGGAAACAAGAGGCGCGCCATTACGGCACGGCGCGCGGAGATGATTCGGATTCTGATTGCCGAAGATCATACGGTGGTGCGTGACGGCCTGGTGGCCATCATCAAACAGGAAAGCGACATGGAGGTGGTGGCCGAAACCGGGGATGGCCAACAAGCGGTGGAACTCTGGAAACAGCGCCGGCCGGATGTGACGCTGATGGATTTGAGGATGCCGGGTTTGGACGGGGTGAGCGCCATCTATGAAATTCGCGCGGCAAATCCGAACGCCCGAATCATTGTCCTCACGACGTTCGACGGCGACGAGGATATTTATCGCGGGATGCGTGCCGGCGCGAAATCGTATCTGCTCAAGGACGTCCGCCGTGAAGAATTATTTCAGTGCATCCGCGAAGTTCACGCGGGCAAGACTTTCGTTCCACCGGCGATCGCCGCCAAACTGGCCGAACGGCTGCCGGGAGAGGAGTTGTCGGTGCGCGAGTTGGAAGTGTTGCGGCTGCTCGCCGAGGGCAAACCCAACAAGCTCATCGGCGCGGCGATGTCCATCACCGAAGTCACGGTCAAAAGCCACGTGCAATCTCTTTTCAAAAAGCTCAATGTCTTGAGCCGCACCGAAGCCATCGCCGTGGCGAACCGCCGAGGGCTGCTTCACCTGTAACGGCTGCTCCAGAGCCGATCGGCTGGACGACCCCGACCGAAATTGAAGTGCGGCGGCGATGACGAGCAAGGCCGCCTCTTTTGCATTCGACTCGTTCCTACTTTGGTAGGAATTCTTCTTCCTTCCAATGTTCAATTTGCAGACGCGCAAGCCATGATATAATGGCGTCTCTGCGACAATACGTGTAGAGACGACCCGGCCTGACGGATTGAAGTTCGGTGGCGAGGTAAGCAATGATGCAAAGGAGGAGAATAAATTGATTCGTGAACGAAGTGATCATCAAACCGTCACTCTATGAAAACCGAAAACAAGATTAAATCCACCCCCTTCATCGCTCGGCGGCGAAACCTCTTCGCGCTAACCACCGTTGCGTCGCTCACTTTGGCAACCGCCACCACTACCGTGCTGGCCGACGAAGGGTCAGGAGCCGCCGCCACGGGAAACCCCGACGCCATCCGTCCCTTCCAAGTCCACTTTTCGGATGAGGCGCTGGCCGATCTCCGGCAACGCATCGCGGCGATTCGGGCGGGATTCAAACCACTTCACGGCGCCCGGATCACCGCGGAAAATAAATGAACTTCCAGCCGGCCCTGCCGCACGTGAATGCGCGGTGGGCTGCCACCAAGCCATCAAATCCCGCGACTCTATCTTCACCCGTTACTCCCCTGAGCACCGAAAACCGAAACAGTTAACCAAAAAAAATCAACTATGAATACAACGACCATGTCCCCGGAAAGCACCATGACTCAACCTGCAAAATTGCTCTACACCGCCAAGGCCCACACGACCGGCGGCCGGGACGGAGGCGGGTCCCGCACCTCCGATGGCCGGCTGGACGTGAGGTTCTCGCTACCCGGCGGCCCAGGCAACGGCACCAACCCGGAGCAGTTGTTTGCCGTGGGTTGGTCGGGATGCTTCCTGAGTGCGATCAAGCATGTGGCCGCCAAAATGAAGGTCAGTCTGCCGGCTGACGTCGCCGTCGATCCCGAGGTGGACCTTTGCGCGGGAAGCGACGGTTATTTTCTCAAAGCGCGCCTTAACGTGAGCCTGCCGGGTTTGGACCGTCAGGTTGCGCAGTCGCTTTTAGACGCCGCCCACCAAACGTGTCCTTACTCCAAAGCGACGCGAGGGAACATCGAGGTGGAGATTAACTTGATTGACGCTGGAACCGCACCGGCGGACGGAATGGGGACACGATGAAAAAGAGCTATTGGGTGGTTGCTTACCGGGCGATTTCGGATGAATCGGCGGTAAAGGCCTATGCGGCATTGGCAATGCCGGCGATTCAATCATCCGGCGGGCGCTCTCTAACCGGATCCACGAGCCAGATTAAGGCGCATGAAGCCGGATTGCGGTTGCGGACCATCGTTGTCGAGTTCGACAACGATGACGCCGCGGTGGCCGCATACGACAGCGAGGCTTACCAAAAGGCGCTCCGGGCGCTCGGCTCCGGCGCGGAACGCGACCACCGCATCGTTGAAGGTGTGTGAATCAAAGGAGGATCAAGATTATGGCAGAGCACGACAATCTTCGGTACGCAAAGCTGACTCTTAACAACGGGTCCGGCGCGATCCCGGCGCTCGGTTTTGGAACGCTGATTCCCGACCCCATCGCAACCAAAAATGCGACCAAGGCGGCGCTGGAGGCGGGATTTCGCGGGCTTGACACCGCGGAACGTTACCGAACTGAAAAAGAGGTCGGCGAAGCGATGAAGGAGGTGTTCCAGGCGGGGAAGATCAAGCGGGAGGAGGTGTTTGTGGCCACGAAACTCTGGAACACCAATCATCGTCCGGAGCGCGTCAAACCGGCCTTCGAGGCAAGCCTGAAGAGACTCCAACTCGACTACATCGATCTTTATCTCATCCACACCCCGTTTGCCTTCCAACCCGGAGACGAGCAAGACCCGCGGGACGCAAACGGCAAGGTGATCTATGACACCGGGGTGAAGCTGTCAGATACATGGGGGGCGGTGGAAGAACTGGTTGAGGAGGGCAAGTGCAAAGCGATTGGATTATCCGACATCGGCCTGGAAGGGGTGAAGGAGATTTTTGAAACCGCGACCATCAAGCCGGCGGTGGTTCACGTCGAATCCCATCCCTATCTTCCGGAATGGGAACTTTTGGATTATTGCCGAAAGCATGGAATCGTTCTGCAAGCCTTCGCCGCCCTGGGTCATAGCAGCGAGCCAAACTTGCTGGCGGATCCTGTCATCACCGCGATTGCCAGCCGGGTTGGCAAAACCCCGGCTCAAGTCGTGCTCGCGTGGGCCATCCAACGCGGGACGGCACTCCTGACAACCACCAAGAATCCCGGTCGAATCATGGAAAACTTTGACGTCTCCACCCTTCCTGACGACGCCATGCGGGAGATCAACGAAGGAATCACATTGCGGCTGAGGTTCAACTCCGTTGTGAAGACTGGAGTTCCGGGGTTCATTCCCAGAGGAAAGTAAATTTGAGGCCGGAGGGTCAAACGATGAGTGCAAAATCAAATACTCAGCCTGAACGCGTGGCGATGGTCACCGGCGCCTCCAGCGGCATCGGCTTGGGAATCACACAGGCGCTACTCGAACGTGGTTATCGGGTCGTGGCCAATTCACGCACGATCAGCAAATCAAAGGAGTTAAAAGCCTCCGAAGATCTCGTCCTGGTGGAGGGCGACATCAGCAAAAAGGGCACGGCAATAAAAGTGGCGGAGGCTGCCATCAGTCATTTCGGTCGCGTTGATCTGCTCGTCAACAGCGCGGGGATCTATATTCCAAAGCCGTTCGCGGAATATACGCCGGAAGATTTCGAAAAAATGATCAGCACGAACATAGCCGGCTACTTCTTTATCACCCAACAGGCGGTCGCACAAATGCGCAAACAGAAGTCCGGCCACATTGTCAGCATTTCCACGGCATTGACGGATCAGCCACTGGCGGGCGCGCCCATTTCGCTGCCGGTCCTCACGAAGTCCACCATTCCAGCATTCAGCCGCGCCCTGGCGATGGAATACCTGGCCGACGGGATTCGATTCAATACGATCTCACCCGGCGTCGTTGACACTCCGATGCACGCCAACGATGACCACGAATTATTGAAAAGACTTCACCCGATTCCGCGACTCGTTCAAGTCTCTGAAATCGTGGATGCCGTGCTCTATTTACAATCGGCGCCCATGGTGAATGGCGAAAATATTCGAATTGATGGAGGGTCTCATGCCGGCGCCAAGTGGTAATAAAGCTGCCGCACACGGTCCAAATTCACGCGTTCGCGAGCGGATCGTTGACGTTATTTTTCAAATCAAGCCAAAGGAGATTCACCCATGAACAGAATTAAACTGTCCAAAAAAAACAGTTTCAACCGCATGGCAAATAAGCACGTTCATCTTGCGTCCGATAGCATGCCGGAAGTGGCGGCGTTCAGCCTTCCGCAATGTTCGAGTCCTTCTTTAGTGGGAGATCGCTTTCCTACCAATGTTCAATTTGCAGGCGGGGGACTCCTGATAAACTCGGGAAAAGGATGTTTCACAAAGGCCTGCCCAAGAATGTCGCGACGCGGACTTTGGACTTTGGATGGCGTGAGGCGATCAACGCAAAAAATAGTCAAGGAAACCAGATGAACACGATTACGACCACGGACGGAACGCAAATTTACTTCAAGGACTGGGGAACCGGCCAGCCGATTGTCTTTAGCCACGGCTGGCCGCTTAGCGCGGACGATTGGGACGCGCAGATGCTGTTCTTCCTCCAGCACGGCTATCGCGTCATCGCCCATGACCGGCGCGGCCATGGCCGCTCCACCCAGACCGATGGAGGCCATGACATGGATCATTACGCCGACGACCTGGCGGCGCTAACCGCGCATCTCAACCTCAAGGGGGCGGTGCATGTCGGCCACTCAACCGGCGGTGGCGAAGTGGTGCATTACATCGCGCGGCACGGCGCCAGCCGGGTGGCCAAAGCGGTGATCATCAGCGCGGTGCCGCCGCTGATGGTCAAGACCGAGGCCAATCCCGGCGGTCTGCCCAAGGAGGTGTTTGACGGGCTTCAGTCCCAACTTGCCGCCAACCGCGCCCAGTTTTATTACGATATACCGGCCGGCCCGTTCTATGGTTACAACCGGCCGGGCGCAAAGACCGCTCCGGGCGTCATCTGGAATTGGTGGCGCCAAGGCATGATGGGGGGCGCCAAGGCCCATTATGACGGCATCGTGGCCTTCTCCCAGACGGACTTCACGGAAGACCTGAAGAAGATCAATGTGCCGGTATTGGTGATGCACGGCGATGACGACCAGATTGTGCCCTACGCCGATTCAGGACCGTTGTCGGCAAAGTTGCTGAAGAACGGCACATTGAAGACCTACAAGGGTTTTCCGCACGGCATGCCCACGACCGAGGCGGCGACGATTAACGCCGACATCCTCGCTTTCATCAAGTCCTGAGCGCTTATCTGAACTGAAACAAACCACCAGACGAGAAACAAAAACAACATGTCAAACTACCACAAACTCTACACGGCGCAGGACAGCGCCGTTGTATTCATTGACCAACAGCCGCAGATGACCTTCGGCATGGCGAGCGCGGACCGCGCCACCCTGATCAACAACGTCACGCTGCTCGCCAAAGTGGCGAAGGAATTTGACGTGCCGACGGTGCTCACGGCCGTCGAAACCGAATCCTTCAGCGGCTACATCTGGCCGCAGTTGCTGGATGTATTTCCCGGCCAACCGGTGGTCGAGCGATCCTCGATGAATTCCTGGGACGATCCGGGCTTTCGCCAAGCCATCGCAGCCACGGGCCGAAAGAACATTCTCATGACCGGGCTGTGGACGGAAGTTTGCATCACCTGGCCGACCATCGAAATGCTCGGCGCCGGATACAATATATATGTCGTTGAAGATTGCTGCGGGGCGACATCCCCGGGCGCGCAAGAAGCCGCGCTCTCGCGCATGGTGCAAGCCGGGGCGGTGCGCCTGACGACGATTGCCGCCTTGCTGGAGTGGCAGCGGGATTGGGCCAAACGCGAGCATTACAACAACCTGATGAACCTGCTCAAACCGCAGGCGGGCGCTTACGGAGTGGGCATCGAGTATGCCTACACGATGGTTCACCACGCGCCGCAGTCGGCGCAAAAGCCGCAGGTCGTGCCCAAGAAAGCGCACTGATGCGAACAAACCTTCGCGCCCAACCCTGGCTGCGTCCCAACGTCAAATCAAATAAAAATGTCCGCTGATCTCATTGTTCACCACGGTCGAATCACCACCCTCGACCCGAAATATCCCGAAGCGACCAATCTGGCCGTCAAGGACGGCCGCATCGTCGGCGTGGATGACGCGGAAGAATACGAACGCGGCCCTGCCACCAGGGTGATTGATCTGAAAGGCCGCCGGGTGATTCCCGGCCTCAACGATTCACACCTTCACGTCATCCGCGGCGGTTTGAATTACAACCTGGAACTACGCTGGGACGGCGTTTCCTCCCTGGCCGATGCGCTGCGGATGCTCAAGCAGCAAGCCCAGCGCACGCCGTCCGGACAATGGGTGCGCGTGGTCGGCGGCTGGACTGAATTTCAATTTGCCGAACGGCGGATGCCCACTCTCGAAGAAATCAATGCCGCCGCTCCGGATACGCCGGTGTTCATCCTCCATTTATATTGCCGCGCACTGCTCAACCAGGCCGCGCTCCGCGCCTGCGGCTATACCAAAGACACTCCAAATCCACCGGGTGGTGAAATCCAACGCGACGGCCAGGGCAATCCAACCGGGCTGCTGATTGCCCGTCCCAATGCGGCCATTCTTTACGCCACCCTCGCCAAGGGACCGAAGCTGCCCCCGGAGCACCAGCTGAATTCCACGCGCCATTTCATGCGCGAGCTAAACCGGCTCGGCTTGACCAGCATCATTGACGCCGGCGGGGGATTTCAAAATTACCCCGAGGATTACGCGGTCATTGAGGAACTGCACAAACGCGGCGAAATGACGCTGCGCATCGCCTACAATCTTTTCACTCAAAAGCCGAAGCAGGAGAAAGAGGACTTCGCGCGCTGGATCAAAATGACCGGACCGGGCAAGGGCGATGACTACTTCCGCTGCAATGGGGCCGGGGAGATGCTGGTCTTTTCGGCGGCGGATTTTGAAGATTTCCTCGAACCTCGTCCCGATCTCCCCTCCTCGCTCGAAGGTGAATTAAAGGAAGTGGTGTCCCTGCTGGCAGCCAACAAGTGGCCGTTCCGTTTGCACGCGACCTATGACGAAAGCATCACCCGCTTCCTGAATGTGTTTGAGGAAGTCAACCGCAACGTCCCGTTCAGGGGATTGAATTGGTTTTTTGACCATTGCGAAACCGTTTCGGACAAAAACCTGGAACGCATCAAGGCATTGGGCGGTGGCATTGCGATTCAACATCGCATGGCCTATCAGGGTGAATACTTCATGGATCGTTACGGCAGGAAGGCCGCCGAGCGGACTCCGCCGATGCGCAAAATGCTCGAACTTGGCATCCCGGTGGGCGCGGGCACCGATGCGACGCGCGTGGCGAGTTACAATCCGTGGGTCGCGCTTTATTGGATGGTCACCGGGAAAACCATTGGCGGCATTTCGATGTATCCCGACAAGAATTGTCTCGACCGCGAAGAAGCATTGCGGCTGTACACACAAGGCAGCAGTTGGTTTTCCAGCGAGAGCGGGAAGAAAGGCACGATTGCTCCGGGCCGGTTGGCCGATTTCGTTGCGCTTACGGATGACTATTTCTCCGTGCCGGAGAAAAAAATCAAAGGCATCGAATCCGTGCTCACCGTTGTTGGTGGAAAAATAGTTCATGCGACGGAGGACTTTGCCGCGCACGCGCCGCCACCGATTCCGGTGCTGCCGGAATGGTCGCCCGTCAAGGTTTTTGGCGGATACGGCGCGCCGTTGGACGTTCGCAAAGCGGCGCGCGCCGGCGTGCCGGTTGCTCAATCTAATGAGCGTAACGTCGAATGCCGTCATCACGGCTGCACTCACTCCGCGCATCAACTGCCCGCCGGCATCAAAGTCGCGCGAAATCGCCTCGCCGGCTTCTTCGGACCGGGCTGCGACTGTTTCGCCTTTTGACGGCCCAACATCACAACGAACAACCATTAATTAAACCAGCGTTTCGACCATTAAGATCAAAAGCCAATGACCACCGCCGATAAACCAGATTCGGATTCCACAAATAAAAGCCCGGAGCCTCAAGCGGGGATCGCTCCCTCAGCGGGCAAATCGGAGCCGCCGGCGACTCCTCCCAAACGCCGGCGTCGGCGGGTCGTTTTCGTGGTTTTATTCCTGGTAATTTCTGCAATCGCCATCGCTTATTTTTTTCGGCTGGACTTTCCTGACCGGTGGACGGACGACGCTTATGTCCACGGCAATGAAGTTTTTTTGGCGCCGCGGGTGACCGGCACGGTGGTGACCATCAACGCTGACGACACGGACCTCGTGCAAAAGAGCCGGCCGCTGGTGGAATTGGATGACAATGACGCTAAGATTGCCTTGTTGCAGGCCGAGGGAGCGTTGGGAGACACCATTCGCAAGGTCTGCCAGTTCTATGTCAATGTCGTTGGGTTGAAGGCAAACGTTGAAGCGCGCAAAATTGAGCTGGCGCGGGCGGAGGACGATTACCACCGGAGAACCACGGCGCAGGCTGGAATTGTTTCAACCGAGGACATCACCCATGCGCTCCAGGCCGTGGATAGCGCCCGCGATCTGCTGGATGTCGCCAAGGAAGAACTGGGCGCGGCCCAAGCCCTGGTCGCCAACACAGACCTGGCGCACCATCCCCTGGTGCTCCAGGCCGAAGCCAATGTCCTGGACGCGGACCTGGCGTTGCAACGGACCACCGTGAATGCCCCGGAAACGGGATACATCGTGCAACGAAACGTCGAGGTGGGTCAGCGGGTCGCGCCCGACACGCCGATGCTCGCCATCATCCCCCTCAATCAAATTTGGGTGGACGCGAACTTTAAGGAAAAGGAATTGCGGTTTGTCAGGATCGGCCAGCCGGTCCGTTTAAAATCTGATTTTTATGGCGACTCCGTCGAATACAAGGGCCATGTGGCGGGCCTGGCCCCCGGCACCGGCGCCGCCTTCTCACTATTGCCGCCCGATGAGGGTTCGGGCAATTGGATTAAAATCGTGCAACGGGTGCCGGTGCGCATCGTTCTGGACGGCAATCAACTGGAAAAATATCCGCTCCGGATTGGCCTGTCCATGCGGGTGACGATAGACACCAAAGATCACCGCGGGGCGGTTTTAACCCAGGTGCCTTCCACACAACCGGTTTACGCCACGGACATTTATTCGAATGAATGGATCCAGGCCAATGAACTATTGCAAGGCCTGGTGGCCACCAATTTGCAGGCGCTATCGAATCTCGCCAGTGATTCCGCGGCAACAACCGTTCAGGAAAACCACAACATGGAAATGACGCATGAGTGATGCCGCCACAGCCATCGATCAACCGGTGGAATCCTTCGCCGACAGTTTCTGCTTTGAAAAAATCGGATTTCTGATCGCGGTCAGTTTTCTGGTTTTGCTGGACGGAGTCAACGGATCCATGTGTTCGACCTTGCGGCTATATTTGAACGGCAGTTTTTCCGCGACGGCCGACCAGATTACGTGGGGAGCGATTTTTTATTATGTCGGCAAACTCTACATGCTGCTGCTGGCGGCGAAGTTGCAGCAGAGGTTCGGGCAGCGACGGGCATTCCTGACCGCGTCCATCCTGCTGGTCTTGGCGACCGCCGCCGGGGCATGTGCTCCCAATTATTTGTTATTCCTTGCGGTGCTGCTGGTTCAAGGCTGCGCCGGCGGCGCAATGTTGGCGATGGGCCAGGGCACGTTGCTGATGATTTTCCCGCGCCGTGAACAATCGCTGGTGCAGGGCGCCTACGCGCTGGCGGCGGTCATGTTTCCGTCGTTGGTCGTGCCGGAGGTTTTGGGAGGTTGCGCCTACAACTTCGACTGGCGGGATGCCTATCTTGGGATCCTGCCGTTCGGGTTGGCCGGTTGCGGATGGCTTGTTTGGAAGCGAAAATTATTGAGTGATTCCGTTTCGCCCACGTTGTTTTTGCCCGTAAGAATCATCCTGATGATCACCGCGCTTTTTGCGATTGTTTATATCCTGGAACAGGGCGACCGCAACGACTGGCTGGAATATCCGCCCATCGTCTGGGCGTTGTTGCTGGCGGCCACCTGCATCGTGGGGCTGGCGTTGATCGAAACCAGTGGCGGCCCGACCTTTTTGCCGTATGGGTCCTTTCGTTATGCCAATTTCACCTTTGGCATGTGCGTCGTGGTGCTGGCGGGGGTCGCCTTTCTGGGAAGTGGTTACGTTATTTCCGGGTTTGCCAACGGGGTGCTGGGCTATCCGGTTTCAATCAGCGGGCTGCTTCAACTTTCCGGCACGGCCTTTTCGATCATTTCATTTTTGAGCATTGGCATCATTCTCCGGTTCACAAAATTTCCGCCGGTTTTTATCATCCTCACCGGCATGGTGTTGTTCTTTACGTCCATGTGGAATCTCGGCCTGGCGCCTTCCAACCTGAATTTTGAAGGGTTTGCTTCCTGGCTCATCCTTCGCGGCTTTGCCCTGGGTTGCCAGTTTATCCCACTGACATTATTGGCGTTGACCTGCCTGCCAGCCCATGAAGATGTGGCGGCGGCGGGTTTGTTTAATTTTAACCGGCAGATAGGCGCGCTGGGCGGCATCGCCTGGTTGCAAACACTCCTTGAGCACAAGACCGATGGCAATCAAACGATCTTCGGCAATGCGGTTTCCTGGACCAGCCCCAATGCGATACATTATACCCAGGCCGCGCAACAGGCCCTGGCGGTCCATGGAGCGCAACCGCCACAAATTCCGGCCGCCGCCACGGCATTGATGTTGCAGGAAGCGCACCGCCAATGGGCCAGTATTGCCTTTAATGGGTGCTTCGAATCGTTGGCCCTGGTTTTTATCATGGCCTTTCCACTGGTAGCGCTGGCCCGCATCCTCACCACACGTTTTCTAAGACCTCCCACATGTCGATAATCCACAAATATATTTTATCTGCCCGATCGTTCCGCCTGTTTGGGTTGGGCGCGGCACTGCTTTTCGGATTGCTGTCCGGCTGCGCGGTGGGTCCCGACTACCAGCCGCCCAAAACCAGCACGCCCGCCCAATGGACCTCACCTCTTAACGGAGGTGAAACCAACAGTCCCGTCAATCTGGCTCAGTGGTGGCGGAGCTTCAACGATACCAATCTGGATTTGTTGATGCTCGCCGCGATCCAGTCCAACCTCACCCTCAAAGTGGCCGAAGCTCATGTCCGCGAGGCCCGCGCCCAGAAAGGCATTGTCTCGGCCAACTTCTGGCCGTCCCTGGGCAGTTCCGGCTCTTATAGCCGCAACCGTTACGGCGCCAACGGCTTTCCTCCCCTGCCGGGCGTTCCGCTGGACTTTAACCTGTACGACGCCAACTTTGACGCCGTCTGGGAACTGGATGTCTTTGGGGGCACCCGCCGCGCCGTGGAAGCGGCCAATGCCCAAATCGGCGCCGCTGAATACAGCCGGCGTGATGTGCTGGTCTCATTGCTGGCCGAAGTGGCGCGGGATTACATCGGGGCACGCGCATATCAACAGCGCCTGGCCATCGCGCAGGACAACATCCGGGTGGAGCAGAATGTCCTGGACCTGACCAGCAACCGATTTGAAAGCGGCCTGGGCAACAACCTGGACGTGGTGCAGGCCAAAGCGTTGCTGGAGGCCACCGAAGCGGAGGTGCCGTCGCTCCAAACCGGTTTTGATGACTCGGTCTTTGAATTGTCCGTTCTGCTGGGCAGGACGCCCGGGACATTGATGGAGGTCATGTCTGCCAAGAGAGACATTCCCCTGACGCCACCTTTGGTGCCGGTGGGATTGCCCTCGGAATTGTTGCAGCGCCGGCCCGATGTGCAAAAAGCCGAACGGGAACTGGCGGCGGCGACGGCGCAGATTGGGGTGGCCAAATCGGATTTATTTCCCAAGTTCTCATTGACGGGCATTGCCGGGCTGCAAAGCGTCTCGGCGGGGAACTGGTTTAACGATGCCAGCAGGTATTGGGATGCGGGTCCGACGGTGCAATGGGAGTTGTTTGAGGCCGGGAGCATTGTGGCCAATGTGCATGTGCAGAATGCCCGGCAGCAGGAGGCATTGGACGGGTATCAACAGACAGTGCTGACGGCCTTGCAGGAAGCAGAGAGCGCGTTGACGGGCTATGCACGGGAGCAGGTGCGACGTGAATCGTTGACAGAATCGGTGGACTCGAACCAGCAGGCATTGGAACAAGCGGAACAGCTTTACAAGAGCGGCTTGACGGATTTCCTGCGGGTGTTGGAATCGGAAAGTTCGCTCTATACGGCACAGGATACCCTCGTGCAAAGCGATCAAGCAGTTTCCACCGACCTTGTTCAACTTTACAAGGCTTTAGGCGGCGGCTGGCAGCAAGAAACCAACTCCATCTCCCCGACGGCGGACGGCAGAGTCACGACTGACGTTCGCCTGGCCAACGTCAAGCCAAGGGTGGCCGGATCAAAACTGGAATCTCAAGAATGAATCTTTCAAAAAATCACGTGGCATTTGGCGCGCCGGGAATCAAGCCGCGCTGGACTTCGAGCGCCAAGGAAGGCGTGGGCACGGCCTACCATACCAGTTGCCGGCTCTGGTTCACGATCAGCCACGGCATCGTCAACGAAATCTATTACCCGCGTGTGGACCAGCCCAACACGCGCGACTTTCAGTTTCTC
>JBKQUF010000268.1:0-9329 GCA_052140285.1 Limisphaerales bacterium
TTGCCGACTTGCTGGCGAGCCATATGCATCAGACTCAAATGTCCCTCGTGCAGGTAACCCATGGTGGGCACGAAACCGGTCTTGGTTCCCAAACGCCGCCATTTCTTGCCGAACTGCTGCATGGCGGCAACGGTTTTAACGATTTGCATCGAGTAAACTTAAACTGCGTATGGTCGCGAAGCAACGCGAATGCCGACTTTCAGGGGAGCGCGACCGTCCCGGTCGCCGTTTGACGCGTCTCGCGTCAAACATTCGGGATTCGCGGCGAACGCCGCGAACAACGCGCGAGGCGCACACTCCCACTATGGCTCGCGGGGACAATCACCCTGCCAAATAAAAAATCCGCAGATTCATGTTGAACCTATGGATTTAGGACGAAAGGTTTCGTTTATCGGCGCACAAAATTCACCGGCTCGCTTTGCGGCATTTCGTGGGCGCAAGGCTGATTGATGGGGGCATCGGGGGTGCGGTCGTTTTGGGTGACGACGTTATTGGCGAGCATCCAGGCCTCGACTTCCTCGCCGCTGATGTCGGCGAGCATCTGGCCGTTGATCTCAACGCACGGACTCAGCATCTGGCCGCTTTTCTCGATCATTTCCTGGCGTTGCAGCGAGTCATTGATGATGTCGCGGTCCTCGAACGGAAGGTCATACTTGCGCAAGACGGCGCGGACGCCCTGGCTCCAGCCGCAGGTGGGTTTCAAATAGGCGATGATTTTCGGTTTGCTCATAGTTTTGTAAAAATTGCTTTTCCTGTGGCAATAAAGTGCCACAAGCCAATGCTTTGGGCAAATTGTTTAACCACGGATGGACTTGGGATGTTCAGAATCAAGGCGGGGCGAATCTTTTGCGCCAAACCAAGGTCAACCAGCCAAACCTCACCGCGCCGTGGCATCTTCCTCCTTGTCATGGAGGGAGAAGACGCTGGCGGCAGTGGCGGTCAACTCTTCGTCCGTGGGCGCGGCACAATCAAGTTGAGCCGTGCGATGAAGAATGGCGCGTCTGAACTCCCGTTGCTCGCCGGGAGGCAGCCGTTCGAATTCCTCAAGCAATTGCGCCGTCGCTGTGCTCATGCCGAAAAGATAATGCACCCCGGTTCATCGGCAAGTGTGAAAAAGTCCGGTTTTGAAGCATCCGCTCGATATTTCAGTGCCGGACGGGATGGGCGCGCCTTTCGGTTTGGCCGGGAAGGAATCCTTGCACGGCGGTGGCCTGATCGGAAATCATGATGTTGCAAATCGCCGCAATTTGGTTTTAATTACGATATGCCGACGCTGGAAAAAATTGAAAATGAAGTGAAGCAGTTGCCCAGGACCGACCAGGAGGCTTTGCGCGACTGGCTGGAAAATATGCTGGAGGACGAACTCGAATTCACCGATGAATTCAAGGCAAAGATTGAGCGAGGTGAGCGGGACATTCGGGAAGGCCGCGTTCGCATTCACAAGGCACAAGCCGGCCAATGAACGGCGCGGCAACTCAAGTCGATTCACGGGAATTCGACAGCGATTTTTTCCGGTTGCCGCAACAGGTTCAGGCGCTGGTTCAAAAGAAAATTGATTCCATGAGTTTGCGGCTGGCGGCGTTCCCGCATTACCGTATGACCGGCTCGGACAAATACAGGTTGCGAGTGGGCGATTATCGCGTCATTTATCGCTTCGCTTCGCTCGCGGAGAGATTTATCTGTTGGCAATCGGTAATCGGCGGGAGATTTATCGCGAATAATGTCGGGTGTTCGCGGACGGCTTTGAATTGATGGCGCGTCGGTCGAGGTTCGATTTCCCATCACGCGCCATGCGTATGGAGTCAGCTTCCATCCGATTTAGAATCAATAAGTTTTTTCCTTTTGATTGCAGCACGGCCAAAAAGTTTTATGAAAGAATGGTTAATAGCTCTTGTTCCGCTGGCAAGTGCAGCGGTTGGTGCTTTGCTGACATACCTTTTTACAGATCGTTCAAGGCGCGAAGAGTCAATCACGCGTTTCAAAGAAGAAAAATACGCCAAACTCCTTGTCAAACTTCAAGGATTTGTTGGGGCTACTACGTCTGCTCAATTGAAAAGGGAATTTTTTGAAGAACAATATCAATCTTGGCTTTATGCTTCTGATGATGTTGTAAAATCCTTAAATTCAATGGTCCGCCTCGTCATCGAAAACAAAGGGGCACAACCCGACTCTCAAGCTGGCCGTAAAGCAGTCGGTGAAATTGTCCTTGCCATGAGACGCGACCTGCTGCACAAAACATATTTGGATTATGCTGCCTTTCAAGATGTGGATGTCGTGCCAGACAAAATAAAAACCTGATGCCTCCTTTGAATCGAATGAATTTGTGAAATCAGAATTCACGGCAGTTTTCCGTAAATTCCCCGAAGGTTACGCGGCGTTTGTCGAGGAATTGTCGGGTGCCAACACGCAGGGCGCGACGTTGGAAGAAGCGCGCGCGAATCTGGCCGAAGCCGTCGCGTTGATGCTGGAACCTAACCGTGAGTTGGCGAAAGAGGAATTAAGCGGGTCGTAATTTCACCGCTCTTTATCCGCTGTTTTGCGCGCGGCCAGGACTTTTTGGGAGGGGACATAATTGGCGATAAAGTCCCGGTAAAATTCCGCGAAGGTCCCGGCAGCCAGGTGCGCGCGGGCGTCGGCCATGATTTTCAGGAACAGGTGCGAATTGTGGACGCTGACCATGCGGAGACCGAGGATTTCATTCACGTTCAGCAAATGCCGCAGATTGGCGCGGGTGAAATGCCGGCAAGCAAAACAATCGCAGGTTTCATCAATGGGCCGGAAATCGGCCTTGTAGCCGCCGCCCTTGAGGCCAAAGGCGCCGCACCGGGTTATGGCCGTGCCGTTGCGGGCGACGCGCGTCGGCAGGACGCAATCAAACATATCCACGCCGCGCGCCACCAGTTCGAGCATCTGCGCGGGCGTGCCCAGGCCCATCGCATAACGCGCCTTGTTCGCGGGCAAAAACGGGACGGTCAATTCAACCGCCTTGAACATTTCGTGTTCCGGCTCGCCGACGCTCACGCCGCCGATGGCATAGCCGTCGAAATCCATGGCCACGAGCGCCTGGGCGCATTCCCCGCGCAAGGCGGCATTGGCGCCGCCCTGGACGATGCCAAAAACCTGCTGGCCGTCGGCGCGGGGTTGTTCGCGGCATTCCCGCGCCCAACGGATGGTGCGTTCCACGGCCAGTTTTTGCTCGCGGGCCGGGGCGTCATGCGGCGGGCATTCGTCGAAGACCATGGCGATGTCCGAGCCGAGCGCGCGCTGGATTTCCATCGCTTCTTTGGGGCCGAGAAAAAGGAGGGAACCATCGAGGTGCGAACGAAATTCGACGCCGTGCGGTTTGATTTTTCTGATTTTGGCGAGACTGAAAACCTGGAAGCCGCCGCTGTCGGTCAGGATCGGCTTTTCCCAGTTCATGAATTTATGCAGGCCGCCGGCGGCGCGGATGATATCCACACCGGGACGCAAATTGAGATGGTAGGTGTTGCCGAGGATGATTTGGGTGCCCATCTCCAAAAGCTCGCGCGGGTCGAGCGCCTTGACGCTGGCCTGGGTGCCCACGGGCATGAAGACGGGCGTCTCCACCACGCCGCGAGCAGTGCGCAATTTGCCGAGGCGCGCCTTGGTCTGCGAATCCGTCTTGAGAAGCTCAAACATCGCGGCAAAGTTTAAATTAAAGTCGTCTCCATTGGGATTTAAAATCAGAATTTTCTGGCGGACTTTCGATTTGCGCGGCTTTTCCTTCGTAGGAGACGACGTAAGGAGTCTCTGAACGATTTACGATGGACGATTTTACGCAACGTTTCGAATTTCGTGAAACCTCGTAAATCGCATATCGTAAATGCCGGGCGCCAACAATCGCTCTTTCATTTGGCGCAAAATTCTTTTAGGAATAGGGTGTGCAAGACCTTATCGCCAAAACTGACACATTGTTGGAAGCGTTGCCGTACATCCAAAAATTCAGCGGCGCGACGTTCGTGGTCAAATATGGCGGCAGTTTCATGGATTCGCCGGATGAAAAGATCCGCACCAGCGTGGCGCGCGACATTGTGTTCCTGGAAGCCGTCGAAATCAACCCGGTGGTGGTTCACGGTGGAGGAAAGGCAATCACCCGGGCCATGGAAAAGGCCGGGTTGGCGGCGAATTTTATCCAAGGCCAGCGCGTCACGGATGAGGCCACGGCCAGGATCGCAAACGACGTTTTATCGGGTGAAATCAACCCGGAAGTCGTCAAGGCGATCAATGACCTGGGCGGCAACGCGGTTGGGTTCGCCGGACCGGATATTTTCAAGTGCCGGAAACTGTTGCTCGATGACAAGGGTGACCCTGATAAAAAAATTGACATCGGGTACGTGGGAGAAGTGGTGGAGGTCAACGTGGCGCCCATCAAGGAAAGCATTTGGTGCGGGTTCACGCCGGTCATCAGCCCGACGGCGCGTGGAGCAGACGGGAAGATTTACAATTGCAATGCGGACGTGGCGGCGGCGCAACTGGCGATTGCCCTGAGGGCGCAACGGCTGGTTTTCATGAGCGACGTGCCCGGGTTGCTGCGCGATCCGAAAAAACCGGAATCGGTGATTCCGCACCTTAAAACTTCCGAAGTGTCGGTGTTAAAGAAATCCGGCGTGATCGACAAAGGCATGATTCCCAAAGCGGACAGCGCGGTGGCGGCGATCCAGGCGGGAGTGGAGAAAGTTTCGTTTGTGGATGGCCGCGTGCCCCACGCCGTGCTGTTGGAAATCTTCACCGATGAAGGCGTGGGGACGGAAATTGTTTTGTGATTTACGATTTACGATTTACGATTAGGTGAATCGTAAATGAAAGAAATTTTTCCATCGCCGCCGCCGATTGTCCGCAACCAATTCGAGGCCATCCAGGAATTGTTTGCGAAGAACGTCGTGCCCAGCTACGGCCGTTTCGATCTGGCGTTAAGCCACGGCACGGGCAGTTATGTATTTGATGTGGAGGGTCGGCGATATCTGGACCTGGGGGGCGGCATCGCAGTCAATTGTCTGGGCCATGCCCACCCAGCCATCACCGAGGCGCTCACCGAGCAATCCCGGAAATTGATGCACGTATCGAACCTGTACTATACCGAGCCACAGGGGCGGCTGGCGGCGGAAATTGTGAAACGGATTGGCGCGGGAAAAGTCTTCTTTGCCAACAGCGGCGCCGAAGCCAATGAAGGTTTGTTCAAGACCGCGCGCAAATTTGGCCATGATGAAGGCCGCTTCGAAGTGTTGACGGCGATCAATTCGTTTCACGGGCGCACACTGGCAGGCATCGCGGCGACCGGGCAGGAGAAGGTAAAAAAAGGGTTCGAACCGATGATGCCGGGATTCCGGCATATTCCCTTCAATGATTTGGAAGCCGCGCGAAACGCGCTTTCGCCCGCGACGGCGGCCATTCTCATTGAAGGCGTCCAGGGCGAAGGCGGAGTGACGCCGGCTACGCCGGAATATCTGCTCGGTTTGCGGCGCTTGTGCGATGAGAAGAACCTGCTGCTGTTTATGGACGCGGTGCAGGACGGACATTTTCGCACCGGAGCATTCCAAAGTTTCCAGCGGATTCTGGAAAAAATCTCCGGCTGCGAAAAATTTTTACCGGATGGCATTTCGATGGCGAAATCATTGGGGGGCGGTTTTCCGATTGGCGCATTTTGGCTGCGCGGGCCGTATGCGGACCTGCTTGGGCCGGGCACGCACGCGACGACCTTTGGCGGCACGCCACTGGCCTGCGCGGTCGCCTTGAGGATTTTTGAAGTCATTGAAAGTGAAAACCTGGCCAACCGTGGCCGCCGGCTGGGGGATTGGATGCTTGAAGAATTGACCCGATGGGGCAAGCGGTATCCGACAGTGGTCAAAAACGCGCGCGGCCTTGGCCTGATGCTTGGGCTTGAACTCGTCGAGAAGGAGAGCATTCCGGCTTTTGCCGGAAGCGAGAAATCGGCCGCGGTGCAACTTACAAACCGGATGCAAGCGGCGGGAGTTTTGGTGATCCCCGCCGGAACCCAGACCGTCCGTTTGTTGCCACCGCTCAATCTCAAACCCCTGGAAGCGGGCGAAGGCGTTTCAAAAATGGAGGACGTTATCAAGTCCCTCGCCTGATTCGATGACCCCCGAAGCGCACAAACATTTGTCAGCCAGGGACCCGGTGATGCGCCGCCTGATCCGCGAGCATGGGCGGTGCGGCCTGGTTCCGGAAACGCGACGGTCGCCGTTTCAATCGCTCGTCCAGGCAGTCGCGCACCAGCAACTCAATGGGACTGCCGCCAACACCATCCTGGGACGCTTCAAAAAACTATTCCCGCGAAGACGGTTTCCCAAGGCGGAAGATCTGGCGGCGGTCACGGACCAACAGTTGCGCGCCTGCGGTTTTTCCTTCGCCAAAATCAGGGCCATCCGCGACATCGCCGGGAAAACCCTGTCCGGCGCCATTCCCACGTCGCGTGAAATCGCCAGGCTGACCGACGACGAAATCATTTCACGGCTGACGCAGGTGAGAGGGGTCGGCCAATGGACCGTGGAGATGCTTCTGATTTTCCAGTTGGGCAGATTCGACGTGTTGCCCGCGCATGATTTTGGCGTTCGCACCGGCTTCCGCCATGCGTACAAAAAACGCGAGCTTCCCACGCCCAAAGCATTGCTCGCCTACGGTGAAATCTGGCGTCCGCACCGGACGACGGCGTCGTGGTTTCTGTGGTGCGCGGCGAATGCGATGAAGAAAAAGAAGTGACGAGCGCCGCGATTTTGGTTACAAACTTCCCTTTGGTCGGGAATGCCTATAAATGAAATGAAAAATCTGTTGTCATTGGAAAAATTGCCGCTGGCGGACATTGAAAAAGTCCTGCGCGACGCCACCATTTTCAAACGCGAACGGGCGCGAGTGGATCGCAAGCCGCTGCTGGGGCAAACCTGGGCGCTGATTTTCTCCAAGTCCTCGACGCGGACGCGGGTGTCTTTCGAGACGGGAATCCGGGAACTCGGCGGCGGGGTGATGTTTTTAAATGCGAATGACATCCAACTGGGCCGCGGCGAACCCATCAAGGACACCGCGCGGGTTTTAGGCCGGATGATCCACGGAGCGGTGATCCGGACCTTTGCGCAGGGCGACGTGGAGGAATTCGCGGAATTTTCGAAAATCCCGACCATCAATGCCCTCACGGACGACGAACATCCCTGCCAGATTTTGGCGGATATTTTCACCTTCAAGGAATTGCGCGGGCCGATTGCCGGCAAGGTTGTCACCTTCATCGGGGACGGCGCGTGCAATGTGCCGCGGTCGTGGATTTTCGCGGCGGCGAAGCTGAAATTCGAACTGCGAATTGCCGCGCCAAAAAAATTCCAGCCCTCACCGGAAGTTTTGGAGCGCGCCGGTGTGAAAATTGTCTGCACCGACAACCTGGAAAAGGCCGCCAAGGGCGCCGATTTGCTTTATACCGACGTCTGGGTTTCGATGGGCAAGGAAGCCGAATCAGCCGACCGGTTGAAAATCCTGAAGGATTACCAGATCAACCAAAAGCTGGTAAAACTGGCGAAAGCTGATGCCCTGGTGATGCACTGCCTGCCCGCCTATCGCGGGAAGGAGATCGACGAGGAAACTTTCGAGAAGAACGCCGAGACCATTTTTTCCCAGGCGGAAAACCGGCTGCACGTGCAAAAAGCGATCCTGAATTGGGCGGTCGCCAAGTGAGGATTACGGCGGGGTTCCGTTCAGGGAAAACTGCCGGAGATATTTAACGGCCACCTTTAAATCCTTGGGCCACGGGGCGGTGATTTTCAAGAATTCACCGGTGACCGGATGAGGCAATTGAATTTCCGCGGCGTGGAGCGCCACGCGGGACATGAGCGGGCGTTCTTCGCGGCCCGGTTTCAGCCGATACTCCTTTTTCAAGCGCGAAAGCCAGAGCGGTTTGCCGCCGTAAAGTTCGTCGCCAACCAGCGCCAAACCAACGTGCGCGGCATGGACCCGAATCTGATGGGTGCGCCCGGTCAGCGGCTCGCATTGGAGCAAGGCGTAGCTAAAACGCGCATAATTTTCCAGCACTTCAAATTGCGTCACCGATCTTTTCCCGTTTTTGGGATCGACTCGCATCACGCCGGTCCTGACGGGATGCGGAGCGAGCTTGGCATCCACTTGGAATTTATTTTGGAGACCTTCGCCTTGGACCAATGCGATGTACCGTTTGAGCGGTTTGCCGGCGCTGAACAGATTGGCCAGGGCAACGAGCGCCGGTTTGTTTTTGGCGAGAAGGATGATGCCGCTGGTCTCGAAATCCAAACGGTGGGCATTGCTTAAATAAACCAGTTGGCGTTCCCTGGCCCACGGCTTGGCGGCGGCGATTCCAGCGTGGAGCAATTTCATTAAATTGGGACGCAAGGGATCGTAACGGTCCGGCGAGGTCAGTAATCCGGCGGGTTTGTCGAGGGCGAGGAGGTCCGCATCCTCGAACAACACGGGCATTTCCCAAAATTCGCGGGCGGGGGAGGAAAGTTTAATGACGCTCACGGCAACATGGTAAATCCGAATCGCCGGCAATCAAAGCCGGATCGTCGCGGCTGGACCTGAAACTATTTGGCGCCGGGGGCCGCCGGTTTGAGCAGGGCGGGGATGCTCCTCAATTCGCGGCTGGCCTCGACGTTGACCCAATCCTCGAAGATTTCAAAGGCGCGTTTGCTGCGGAGCTTGGCCACGTACTGTGGCAGATCCGATTTCATGGCTGTCTCGTCCACCGGCAGTTGTTTTTGGACGTAAATGACAAAGCCGCCGTCATCGGTCGGCTCAAAATCGCTGGAAGAACCCACCGGAGTAGGAAACGCCGCCTCCATGATTTGGGAGAGGCTGGCCCGGTCTTTCAGTTCGGGCATGTCCTGGGTGCTCAGCGAAAACGGAGGCAAAATTTCAGGGGTGTACCCAAGGGAGACGGCTTCCGTCGCAAAATTTTGTCCGGCCTTGACGTTTGCTTTCAGGCTGGCCACAAAATTGGAGCCGCTGCTCTGGGCGATCCGGACGGCGAATTGCTTCTGATAATCGCGCGAAACCTGGCTTTCGATTTCGGCGAACGGTGGAATTTCAGTGGGCAGTTGCTTGTCCAGCGCCACGACGTAAAAGGAGTAGGTTCCTTCAACCGGCCCGGCAAAGGGATCGTCAGGCGTGAGGTCGAAGGCTGCATTTATAAAGGTGTCCGGCGCGACGAATTCCGAAGGCCCGTATTGTTTGGAAAAAGGCGCCGGCGTTTCGACCGTAAGCCCCTGTTGCCTGGCGGCCACCGCGAGGTTGCCGGGGGTTTGCGGCGTCATGCCAAAAACGATGGTGGCAAAATCATT
>JBKQUF010000269.1:0-24666 GCA_052140285.1 Limisphaerales bacterium
AAAAAGGCTTCATAGAACAGTTTTGCAAAACGGAACTCACTTTAGGTTTAGAAATCTGTTATGACAAGCTCAATCTGCTAAGAACCAAGGCAGAAAACCGGGCCTGAACACACGCAATCCATTGAAAATAAGATTGACACCATGGAAATCAAGGTCGAAAGTTGTGCAATGAATCACCCGGCAAACGTCCCAACAAGAGCGGTTGAGTTCGGGTGAATAATACTGTTAGGCAGCGTTCGCACACATCACAAAAATATGAAAATAAAAACCACATCCATCATCGCGGCGGTTATCGGCACTCTATGCGCTGCATTTGCCGCATTTGTATATTGGCAGGCGTTAGCCGTGATTACAGCAGTTGGGCCAGTTCCCACAAATGACAGACTTATTTGGTGTTCGCTTTGCGCTGCTGTTATTTTCTGGGCAGTTGCCAGTTATGGATTTATTTCGCGCCGCAAGCATGGCCATGACCACGCTGCCTAACAAGTCGCCGGAGCCCCTATGAGGGTTGTCAACTGGAAGTGAGTTATTCGAGTAAGATTTTTTGAGTGAGGTATTCGTCACGCGGAGCGCAACGGAGTGAAGCGGAGTCGGGCGCGAAGCGATGAAATTCAACCAACCTGTAAACACTGTCGGCTGGCTTCAAGCGCTGGTCACTTATTCCTCTACCAAGTAGTTCCTTTCCCCGCCGTGGTGGCGGTGTTCATTCCTGAGTTTGTTGCGTGAGTATGAACGACCGGTGTCGCCGCTTGAATGCATGCCTGGCTAGGTCGCCACGCACCAGCTCCTATCCGGACAGTTGGGACGAGGCCCAACGCCCATGGTGTCATACTTGTGTGACGGCGGCGACCGGGGGTTCCGCCCCTTCTAACGCACGGGTGGGTTTGCACCACACCAGCTCCGGCTGCGGGCAGGAACCGTCCGGTCGCAAATTCGCTCACGCTCTGTTCTCGGGAAGCCGACAAAATCAAATCAAAGGTTAAAGGTTACGCCGGCAGCCAGCCGAGTTCATCCATCGTGCAGCGGCCGGTGCGCCAGCGCCACAGGTCAATGGCCAGTTGCCGGGCCAGTGCGATCACCGTTTTCTTCTTCATGGCGGTGCCCGCGCCCAGCTTGGTTTTCATTTTTTTCGCCGCTTTCCAGTGGGGCTGCCATTGCAGGAAGCGCCACACGGCCTCGACCAGCAAGGCGCGCACGCGCCCGTTGCCCAGCCGGTCAATGCCACCCACGCGGCGTTTATTGCCCGAACTGTGTTCGCCGGGACAACACCCGGTGTAACTGCCCACCTGTTTGCGGTTGTTAAAACGCCGCCAGTCGCACACCTCGCCGTCCAGGGTCACCAGCGTCATTCCGCCCAGCCCCTTGGGCGCGACTTCATCTTTCACGCGGGTGAGCAGTTCGGCTTGGAGGGCCACCAGTTGCCCCTCAATGGCCACGATCAGTTCGCGCAGCTTGGCCAGCACGTTTAGCACCCACGGATCAAGGGTGGCGAGTTTCTGCCAGTTGCGCGGACCCCACCAACGGTGCGGCAGTTGGACATGACAATACTCGGAAACCTGGCTGTGGCCGCGATTGGCCAGGCTGCGGATGGCCCCGGCCAGAAACTTCCGGCGGCGCGTGCCTTCGCGTTGGTGTTGCTCCTTCTCCGAGGGGATGCGGATGGGAGCGAGTTCATCGCGGTTGCCGTCGAGCCAGCGGGAGAGGCGCAGGCACAGGGCGCGGGCATCCAGCTTGTCGGTCTTGCGCTTACCATTGAGGGCGATGGGGGTGATGAGAAAACTTTGCGCGCCCGCCGCCAGCAGTTCGCGATGGAGCACGAAGCCGAAGCCGCAGCTTTCCTGCACACAGAAAACTTGGAAACCTTCGGCGACCCACTGCTGCACTTGGGCAATGAGTTGCTCGCGGGTGAACTTGCGCGGGGCGAGCGGATTGGCGTGGTCTTTCTGGGCCACGGCCATGATGAATTCGAGATGCACGTCGAGACCAAGCTTGAGCATGGGCTTGGCGGGATCAATCACCGCCGTGGGCAACGGTTGACGCGGTGGCAGGTTCCGCACCACTGCGGACTTGTCAGGATTCGGTGTCAGGGCTACGGTGGGGCGTGTCGTGATGGGTTTGAGAATGTATTCTTTCATTGATTTAAGCGTTGATGGTTTGAACTACGTTCACAGCGTGGCACCGAGTGGTGCCGCGTTCAACCCATCATGGCATCTAACGCCTATTGTCGCGGTCAGTTCCGCTGTCGCGGTTCACGTCGCAGATGCGGCGTGGCTCACCAAAGGCCCAGCGGAGATACGGATTTGCGCCAGACCTCCAGCCGGGGCCGCAGCCGAGACCAGCGCGTGCTGGTCTCTGCGGGAATCTCGTCATGGAGAAATCTGACTCTCATTGCTGGCTCCGAATGTTACCTTCGTCGCCATTGCCTGTGAATGTTCCGCCTGCAAGTGCGAATAAATTTTCAGAAGCAATTTCCCGTTATCGCGGTGTCCAACCCATTTTGCCAACGTGAAAACGTCAACGCCGGCTTGCAGGCATTTCGTGACGAAATAATGCCGCAGATCGTGATGAGTGAGTCGCTTGCATTCTGCGAGTTTGCAAGCGCGGTCGAGGCTGCGCTGGCATTCGGAAACTTTGCAGATGCGGCCTGTAGGCTTTTGGTCTTGCTCGTTTTTTAATTTTTCGAGCAGTTGTTTCAAAGCCGGATTCAGCGGAATTTTCCGCGTCACGTCCTGATTGTGTCCGCCCCTTACTTTGACCGAATGGATTTGCAGCGTGTTTTCCTGCCAGTCAACGTCTGTCCATACCGCCTGTTTTGCTTCGCTGATTCGTGTCCCGGTGAATGCCAAGAAGCGAATAAGGTCGGCGCAGTCTTTCGCCTGTCCTGCGCCAGATGTTTCGACCAGGGTAATGATCAGGTCAAACTGCTCTGGGCTTGGCAGGCGAATTGGTTTTTCGAGAATGTCCATGCGCCCGATTTTGTAGGCCAGATTAGCGTCCCGCGAAAGTCCTGCCAATTCGAGAACGCGGCGGAATGTGTTCACGGTGTTGTTAAAAACCGATGGCGAATACTGATTCGAGTATAGGGCCTGCCACGTTTCGCAGCGTTCCTTGGTGAAATCGCTGGCGCTTATTTCATCTAGTTCGGCAAACGCCTTTGTGCGTGTCTGTTCGCTCAATTCTTTCCACGTCTTGCTGGGATGAAACAAGCACTCAACCAGTGAACGCCTCAAGCATTCGAGACAGCGCAACCGATAAGCAATGCTCAAGGGGGCAAGCTTCACCAATCTGTTTTTACGCGACGTGTAGCCGTTGCTGGTTTCCGTCTCGTATTTGAGCCGTCCATCCGCAAACGTGCCGACCAGGGCTTTGGGTTTCCGCAGTTCCTTGAGTTTGTCGGGGAGTCGGACTTTGGCGGTGGTGAAGACATCTGTTTCAAGCGAAGCGCGAACGGGCTTGCCATTGACCTTGCACCTCGCGTAATATGTCCCTGCAACGACGTATTGCAGTAGATTTGGAACTTTCGGAAACGATCTCCATTTGCCGTCCGTGGACAAGTTGTCGTTGCGTTTTGTTTTCGGGATGCTTTGTGCTCCCGCCGTTGTGGTTTCAGATAGTGCATTCATGACAGAAACACTATAAGGGATACAATGGTGGGATGCAATGCGAAAACAGAGGCTTGAAAAACCTCATTAAACGCAGTGTTGTCAATATGTTGGCAGGATAGCTCAGTTGGTAGAGCAGAGGACTGAAAATCCTTGTGTCCCCGGTTCAATTCCGGGTCCTGCCACCACTTTCCCACCAATGTTTAAGCGGATAAAATGAATCTGGCGAAAACGGCACCAAAAGCGGTTTAGATTTTGGCCTTGTTTTGGACCGGCAAACTTCGCCAGCAATGCGGCGCAGTCCATGCCGTTCGCGCATTTGGTTGCGCCACGCGCACGCCAGCGAAGCGCGGCGGCGTCTTTGGCGAGCGAACCC
Source organism: Limisphaerales bacterium (assembly GCA_052140285.1). Lineage (GTDB taxonomy): Bacteria > Verrucomicrobiota > Verrucomicrobiia > Limisphaerales > UBA11358 > UBA11358. The sequence goes on from JBKQUF010000269.1 coordinate 3,979, forward strand.
GAAGCCAAATTCAGCCTTGTGTTTTTATCGGCAGCGGTTCAATTTTCAGCGGTTGGCAAAATTCAGATATACGAAAGGGAAATTATTATGAATGCAGAACGTTTACATGCGATCGCACTGGTTCTTCGCCAAGAAATGGTGGATAAAGGCATTGTGAGCAATATCGGAAAGCTCTGTAACGCGCTTGATAAAGTGACGAATCTGCCGCAGCCCGGTCAGCATGGCTAGGATTCAACCGCCAGAACCGCCTAAAGATGACACAGAAAGAGAAAGTGAAAAACATAAACAGACGGCAAAAAATGTTGAGATTATTCAAGGAGCCGCCAAACAAATGGAGTTTATGAATTTAAAGGGTCATCCAATTCTTCAATTAACTGAAGGAGACGAGAAGCCGAAATCCAAAGCGAGCAAATCGGAATCGTAGCATTCTCTGTTCAAAAACCGCCCGCCAGAGCGGACCGGCGGGCGGCACCACACGAGCGGACAAACGCACCTATATTACCTGCCCGCGTCGGCACAGCGCGAGATTCTTAAAGCGCATGGATGGCGGTTTCCACGTCCGGCATGAAATCCGCGCATGGCGTAGTCCATTGCCTCGGCGGCATAATCAAACGCGCGGCAGGGACACGGTAGCAAAGCTGGGCGCGGCTTGTGGCGAGCAATTGAATCCCAGAAAACGACTTGCTAAAGCCGTCAAGGTGGTATTCCTTTATGATATGAGCATGGTCGTTGCCAGTGAAGAAATTTCAGACGTTCAAGCGCAGCCGCGCGCGATGATTCGGCGGCAAATGCAGGAATGGTTTGCGTGGATGGATCACATTCTGGATATTCACCGCGCCAATTTTGTGTTTCGCGAACCCTCGCCAATTCAACTTGAAGCGCACAAAAGGCTTTTAAAGGATGGCATCCGAACCTGTCTTTTCTTCAACGCTCTGATTGCCGACCCGGATTTTAATGAGCCGAAATTAAAGGTGCGCTTGCAAGTCCGCATCCAACAATTACAGGACGCATACGACACGTTCCACGATACAGCGCTTTCAGACGCACAGGCCGGGAAGATTCTCCATGACGTTTTCCCGGAATGAACGAGGAACTTGAGGCGCTCATTCTCGCTTACGAAGCCGTGTCCGCCTCACGGGACGTGGAAGCGGAGCAAACCTTGCAAATCTTTGAGGCGAAACTTGACGAAGCGATGAATCGGCATCCCGGCATTTCACGAGACGTTCTCCGCAAGAGCATAATCAAAGCGCATCGTCAATGGGCGTTGAAGCCGGAGAATAAACCACCGGCCATTCCGCCAAGAGCGTAAAAGAAGCCGCAACCGCCCGATTGCAGACCCGCCCGCGGTGGATTACTGTTTCCCTAATGATGAAATTTTGGTTGCCGGCTTTTTCAGGCATTTTTGCAATCTGCTCCCTGCGCGCCGACCAGGTGGTCATGCAAAATGGCGACGTGCTGAACGGCGCCGTTTTGTCCGCCAACACCAATCTGGTCATTTTGCGGGATGATAATCTCGGTGACGTTGCGTTGCCGCGCGGCGAGGTTTCCACCATCACGTTTGGAACGCCCGCAACGACGAAGCCCCCTCTGGCTCCAGCTGCCAATGCGCCGCTCTCCGCCGGCTCGCCGACCAATACGGACCTGTCAGAGGCGCTCCGGGACTTGCGCAATGACACCAACCTCGTTCAGCAGGTGCAATCGCAAATCCTTGGTTCGGCCGGTCCCGACGCCACAAAACAATTCAACGATTTGTTGGATGGCCTCAGCACGGGCAAAATCGACATGAACGGTCTGAGACAACAGGCCCAATCCGAGGCCGACCAGTTGCGTTCGATGAAGAAGGACCTGGGCGATGAAGACAGCGGCGAAATCGACAGTTACCTCGCCATCCTGAACGACTTTCTGCAGGAAACCTCCCCGTCCAACAGCGCCTCCAACTCCCCGCCTCCTCCAACTCAGCCCACGGATGCACCAGCGGCGTCATCCACACCTTGACCTTGTCAAAAGCCTGAGCCTCGTTCACCAATTCAAGCGTCAAGACGTGCAAGTCGCCGCGACAATTGCTATCCTTCTCCGCACATATCGAAGCGCATAAATGTCAACGAGGCGAAAATTCGTGCTTAAGGGACTGGCCGTTGTTTTTCTGGCCATTCAATTTTTTGGACCGGTTCGCCTCAATCCGCCCGTCATTCCCTCCCATACCATTCAAAGCCAATTGCCGGTTCCCCCGCGCGTGGCCGGCCTCTTAAACCGCAGTTGCATGGACTGCCATTCCTACGAAACACATTGGCCGTTGGCCGGCCATGTCGCCCCGATTTCGTGGTGGATGATTGGCAACGTGAATGCCGGACGAAACGCCTTGAACCTGTCAGAATGGGCGCATTATCGGCCCGCCTATGTTTGGGCGACTCTGACCGCCATAAGCCAGGCGGTTGCCGAACGCGCCATGCCGCCGGATTCGTACCTGGAGTTCCATCCCCAATCCAGATTATCGGATGATGAACGCAAGGCGCTTTCCGATTGGGCGCAGAAGCAAAGAGAGCGTCTCGAAACTTCGTATTTCAGCGGCGCTAAAAAAGCCGGCGCGAACAGGCAAAGGCAATGAACCGCGCGAATCTCATCCGTCTGCTGGGGCTACTCATCCTGGCACTGAGCATGACCGGTTGCGGCACCTTCATCGCCCATTCCATCACCCGCGCCCCGAATCGCTATCCCACCTGGCTCGCGCCCAGCGCTCCAGTCACGCTCGCCTTCAATCCCAAATTGCTCACGAATTTTCCCGCGCAATATCTGGCCGTCGGCCCGCCGCCGGCGCGCATGTGTTATCGCATCGTCCCGCCCGCAAATTACGATTTGAAAGTGACGGAAACCAATTGGCCGGGGCGGCGGCATCGCGAATACGATTTCGCCTTCCGTGCCTCCATGCCGGCGCGAACCAACGCCTGGACGTCCGCGCCGCGCGGCACCGTGGTGCTGTTGCACGGTTATGCCCTGGCCCAATTTTCCATGCTGCCATGGGCGCTCCGGCTGGCCCAGGACGGCTGGCGTTGCGTTCTGGTGGACCTGCGCGGGCACGGCAAATCAACCGGCGCGCGGATTTACTTCGGACTCGTCGAGACCAACGACCTGAGCCAATTGCTCGATGCCCTGGCGCGGGACAAGCAATTGGCCGGACCGGTGGATGTCATGGGCGAGTCCTATGGCGCGGCGCTGGCGTTGCGCTGGAAAACCGTCGAGCCGCGCGTTCAATCGGTCGTGGCCATCGCGCCCTACGCCAGTTTGTCCAATTCGGTTTTGAATATCAGCCGCGATTACGCCGGCTGGTTCCCCCAGTCCATCCTCAAATCGGGAATCAAAGACTTGCCCGCCGTCCTCCACACGTCCGCGGCTGAACTGGACACTACGACCGTGTTGCGGCGCAAACCGGTCAAAGCGCTGTTCATTGCCGGAGACGCCGACACCATTGCTCCCCCGAGCGACGTCGAGACGCTCTACGCGTTGGCGGCGCCCGGGAGCAAAATCATCGTGGTGCCCGAGGCCACCCACGAAGCCTTGACCTATTTCTTTCCCGATCTGGTGCCGACGCTATTGCCGTGGTTGGATGACGAAAAATAACTTGCCCGTGGCCGCCATCGGGAGGAAGTTATTTCCAAGCCGGTACGTCCCGTGAATCATGAAAACCTGCTCCTATTGTGGCGCCGAGTATCCTGACGATGCGACCCTGTGCGCGTCCGATCACACGCCGCTCGATCCGCCGGTCAAACCATCCGTTTTCAAGACCGAGCAGGCGCCATACGAACCTTCGACATTGTCTGAAGCTGACAAGAAATTGGACCTCGTGACACTGATGCGGTGCGGGACGCTGGCGGAGGCCGATGTGATAGCCAGCCGGTTGCGAGCCGCCGGAATCGAAACCTTCATCCCGATGAGTCACTGATGCAAATGACCGGTTGAAATTTGAACACCTTTGGATATGTCCGAATCCAAGTCTCTCCCCGGGATTATGACGCCGCCAAGGAACTGCTTTCGGCGGGTTGAGCAAATCGCTGCCGTTTAAACTTTTTCCGCCACTGGTTGGTCGTTGTACTCGTGCAATTTGTTGCGCAAGGTGCGGACGCTGATTTCGAGTATCTTGGCGGCGTCGCCGCGGTTGCCCTCGCAATGGTGCAAGGCAGCCAGAATGTGGCGTTTCTCCAGTTCCGCCATGGAGAGGAAATGCCCGTTGGTCCCATTGGCCGGCGCCGTCACCACGGGGACTGTTGCCACCGGCGTGGCGGACGAAATTGGGGCGGCGATGGCCGTGGGCCGGAGTCCGAGATGCTCCGGCTCCAACAAGGTGCGGTCGCTGCAAAGGATTACCGCGCGTTCAATCACGTTCTGCAATTCACGGACATTGCCCGGCCACGAATGCGTCTGGAGGGCGCGGACCGCTTCGGGGGTGAGGCCGTGGACCTGTGCGCCATGTTTGCGGCTGAAACGGCGCGTGAAATCCTCGGCCAAAAACGGCACGTCTTCCAACCGCTCCCGCAAGGGCGCCACGTGGATGGGCAATACGTTTAATCGGAAGAACAGGTCCTGCCGGAATTCCTTTTTTTCAACACCCTCTTCCAACTTGCGGTTGGTGGTGGCGATGACCCGGACATCGACTTTGAGGGTGCGATTGCCGCCGACGCGTTCGAGTTCGCGTTCCTGCAACACCCGAAGAAGTTTTGCCTGGACGTTCGGGGAAATTTCGCTGATTTCGTCCAACAGAATGGTGCCGCCATGGGCCAGCTCGAACCGGCCCTCGCGTTTGTTCATCGCGCCGGTAAAAGCGCCGCGTTCATGGCCGAAAAATTCGCTTTCAATCAGGTTTTCCGGAATGGCCGCGCAATTCACCTTGATAAACGGCGCATTGGCCCTCGTGCTGGCGCGGTAAAGCGCGCGCGCGACCAGTTCCTTGCCGGTGCCGCTTTCGCCCTGGATGAGCACCGTGGCCTGGGTGTGGGCGACTTTGCGAATGAGCTGGCGCAGGTTTTCCATGGCTTGACTCTGGCCCAACAGTTCGGAACTGGCATCGTCATTCTCCTGGGTCAGAAACCGGTTCACACGCACGAGTTGCGTGAATTCCTCGGCTTTTCTCAGGGTCACGCCAAGCTGCTCGGCGGAAAACGGCTTGATCATGTAATCAAACGCTCCGTTTTTCATGCAATCCACCGCCGATTCAACCGTGCCAAACCCGGACATGACCACCGTCAGCGGTTTTTGCGGACGTAATTGAAGCGATTTCAGCAATTCCGTGCCGTCGCCATCGGGCAGCCGCACGTCCAAAAAAATCATGTCAAAATTGTCGCGGTTCAAATAATCCTGCGCCTCGGCAATGGTTTCGGCCGCGGCGACGTCGTAACGGCGATTGCGCAATTGGGTTTCAAGGTTTCGGCGGACGATCTCGTCATCCTCCAGGACAATGATTTTTTCGATGGCCATAAGTGTGAGTCAGGGGTTGTGGCGGCGATAGAGGTTGGCGACGTAATTATTGGGCGGAACGGCGCAGGAAGAGACGTGTCGAACCGGAACGAGGCCGCGGCGGAGAAGGGCCTGCTGGTTCTCGCGATCCAACTGAAGGATCTTAACAATCAAGTCCTGAACCATTTGCATTGCAAGTTTTATGTCGGGATACCTGAGACGTTCAACGGGGCTGATTTTTTGCCAATAACCCCGCCATTGTTTCACCTTGATAATCAACCGGTTCAGGCGGTCAAGCAAGACTTTTCTTGATTGATAAAATTCAAACGGCTCATATGCCTCGGCGCTGTCCAACGCCTGGTGCTCGCGAATCGCCAGCGCCAATATTTCCCGCCCAAAGGTCTCGAAGGCCCGCAGGTCGCGCAGCATGTCCGCCGGAAAGGTGGTGGAGGCGGTCTCAGTCATGGTTGATCGGTTGGGCCGCGCCTGCGGCGGAGATGGCATTGGTGGTGGCAAAGTGCTGGGCCACCACTTCCGCGTTGGTCTGCCATTGAATGAATCCGATGCGCCAGTGCGCCATGTCGGCAATGGACGAAAGATTGACGGGCGCATTGGTTCCCATATTCGTCTCGCTGGCAATGATCTGGTTGTAATAATCGATGGCTTTTCCCGGTTGCATCAGGTGCTCGTAGGTCATGCCAATCTGGTACCAGACCGGCAATTGCCATTGCGGGGAGGCGTCCAGTTGAGAAAGGCTGGTGTAAACGTCGAGCGCGCGCGGATAGTCGCCCTCGCGATAAAACTGGTTCGCAATCAGATTACCCGCCCGTTCCCGCCAATACGCCCACGCGTCCGGACGGCCCGGCGCCAGGGAGCTTTGTTCCTGTAACAGCGTCAAAACCTGTTCCAGCGAATCGTTGTTGCGTCCCAACTCCTTGAGGGCGGTGGCCAGGTCGAAACGAACTTCCGGTTCGTATATGGACTTCGGGTATTGAATGATGAATGACTGGGCGCCGGCCACGGTCTCCTCGTAATTGGTCATGCTGCTGTAGCAGCGGACGAGTTCGTAAAGGATTTCCGGCTTGTCGATTTCCGGACTGTTCTGGTTGTACAAACGCGAAAGATATCGGATCGAATCCGAATATTCGCCAAGGCTGTAGTGGGTCTGGGCGATTTCAATCTGCGCCTGGACCACGAGGTGTTCGTAGTAATCCAACTGGTCGCTCTTCAACGTCAAGGCCGCCGTCATTACCGCATAGAATTTGGTCAGCGCCAGATCATGCATGCCCATGCGCCGGAAGTTACGACCCTGGCTAAGAAGCACTTCAGGCACCTGTGGAGCGTCCGGCCAGCGATTCAGGAATTGTTCGTAAATCTGCTGGGACCGCGGCAGGTCGTCTTGGTCCTCGGCAAACTTCGCCATCTCCAGCAAAGCCAATTTTTGGACCTCTTCGGGAACTTGATCGCCGAGCAACGACACCAGCAATTCCTGGACATCCTTGGTTTGCCTCACCTTGATCAGGTACCGGGCCGTCTCCAGCTTCTCCATGTACGGATCCACCGTCGTTGGAGAGTTCGTGCCAGTAACAGCAACGGCGTTGCTAGCCGCCATCGCGATGGCGCCAGACTGAGCAGAAGCACTGGCAGCGTTCGTCGGAGGATTGGCGAAATTTGTGGACTGTCCGGACGGCAAAATGAACGAACTGTCCGTTGAAGCGCTGGCAGTGTTTGAAACTGGTTCTGCATTGGAGAGAAGCGGGGGCGCAGCATTCGTCTGGGCAAAAATTGCCTGCCATCCTGAAAAAAAGAAAACAGTAGTCACACAGAACACCGATTTCCGCGCAAACTTCTGATTCTTCCAGAGGATAAAAATTATCTCTTGGAAACAGCTCATTGACTTTGATAAATCGCCTGGCTGGAAGGATTTGAAGCAGGCGGGGGTGGCGTGAAATCCACCGGGGCCGCCACTCGAACATTGTTCGAATTTGTGCTCCCGCCGTTCTGCTTAAAATAATCTACCAGCATCTCAGGAGTCACGACTAGCAAGTCGTTTGCCGAACTGGCCGGAGCTATCGCATTTGTGGAAAGATTTTCCGGTGACGATGTAGTCGATGCCGGTGATTGAGATGTCCCTGACAGAGCGGAAACAGAGTTAGTGTTTGATGTTGTTGCGGTTACAACTGTTGCATTCGTCTCGGCAATGATTACCGGCGCGGGTTCGGGTTTCGGCATCCCGGTAAAATTATTTTCGTATTGGATCGGCGATTCAAATCGCAACGGTGGTGGCCCCACCAGCGCCAGATAAGGACCGCTGTGGAGGACTGGCGCGAGCGGAATAAGCATTGCGCAACAGCGGCAATACTTAAAAAGCCACGCAAACAGGCCACAATTGTGATTTTCCGACATATTTTAGCAATCTCAACGCCATCCCGGCGCTTCCTCTTGCAACCACCACAGGACATTTCGTCACCTTCTCAATCGGCAAAAATTTCCCATTCTTGAGGAAAAAATAGCCTATTGCTCTTCATAATTGTTCAAGTCTCTCAAAAAACCGCCGATAATGATCAAGTCACAGTGTTTCAAATGACAGCATCCGAGAAATTAACCCGGTTGTCCCATACCGACATCAATAAACGGCTGGCCGCATGCCCCTCCCTGCCTTCATTGAGCAGCATCAACAAGGCGTTGCAGGGGTTATTACAGGCCGAACAACGCTATTCCTCTCACATCTCGGAAATCATCCGGCGCGACCCCAGCCTCACCTCCCGGCTCCTGCGGCTGGTGAATTCGGTCTATTATGGATTGGCGACTCCGGTGAACAGCATCGAAGAAGCGGTCTTTTATCTCGGCGTGCGCCAGATCCGGCAACTCACGACGGTGACACCCATTATCGAGGATTTTCAAAAACTATCGCGGCAATGCGTGTTCCCCTGGCGGCAATTCTGGCAACATTGCATCGGCACCGCGATCCTCTCCCATGAGGTCATCAGCATGGCGCAGACACCGATGGACGAATCGGATTACGTGGCCGGCCTGGTCCATGACGTGGGTAAAATCATCATGGCCTGGTCTTTCCCGGATCACTTCGCGGAAATCCATCGCCAGGCAGAGACGGGAAAGCGCGATTTGGTGGAGTTGGAAAATGAAACCCTGGGCATCGATCATGGCGAACTGGGCGCGCTTTATCTGGAACGCCATCGGATGCCGGAACTCATGATCAGCGCAGTGCGCTATCATCATCAGCCGGAAAAAGCGCCGAACGACCAATTGATCGTCGCCTCGGTGCAAATTGCGGATTTGTTGATGCGCAACGCGCAAATCGGGTGCAGCGGAAATTATCTGGAGGTCACCCACGAGCATTGTTTGCAGGCCTCGGGCTGGCGTATTTTGTTTCCCAATATGCACGACGCCGGAGAAGCGATTGCGCGGGCGTCGTTGCGTCGCAGCCTGGACGGCCTGCCGCATGTCCTCGAAGGTTTGGTTTAAGCCACGTCGGGCACGACAAGGCTGGCGGTTCGGGTTTGAAACCACACTTTACTTTTAGCCGTCTAAACGTAAAATGCGCCTGCTATGATTGACCGACCCTTCTGGACTAAACGGCTGGCTGCCGGTTGGAAGCAAGCTTCCATCGTCTTTCCGGGGCTTTATCCGTTCTTTGCCGACAACCCGCAGTTGAAACTGTGGGCTATTATCGGTCACCTCTCCGCGGCTGACCGAGCGGTCCCGGAAATGATTCAACGCTTCGTTCGGCAATCTTTGCTTCGTTTTGGGAAGTGTTCGTAACAGACTTGTCATTTGGGGTCACTGGCTGCTTCTGCCCGACTCACCGGTTGGTTTGTAATACTCTGATTATAATTTGCTAATTTACCATCAGTTTTGCCTTTGCAGATGCACACGTTCAAACGCTTATGCACAACTGCTGAATCGGTTTACTCCCCTCGCGGCCTGATGTCAATGCTGCGAACGGACCCAAAATAAAATGGCATTCGCGCATTGCCCGCAGCGCATCCCGCTTTGCGGATTGACCTGCTGTGTCGCCGATCTCCAAATCGGCAGGGCGGCAAACAGCCATGGTGTTTGCGGGTTTGGAATCCCGCGATACGGCAGGTTTGGAATCTTGCGCCACGGGAGCGGATGTGCCCAAAAATAAAATCACCAATGGCAATCGCCATTGGTGATTTCGATTCTACCCGACCCTAATCTGATTTGGGACAAATCAGGCCGCTTTGCGCAGCTCTGAATTTTCCGATGCCGCTTTCACATTGCTCTGTTTATCCACCGGTATGCGCATCGCATAGAACGAGCGGTACACAAACACCAGCGCCAGCAGGAAGAAGGCAAATCCAATGGTCCGTTTTAACGTTTCATTGGTCATCATTATGGCGATTTGCGCCGCCAACAACCCGAAGAGCGTGGTGAATTTGATGACCGGGTTCATCGCGACAGAGGAAGTGTCTTTGAAGGGATCACCCACGGTATCGCCGACGACAGTGGCGGCGTGGAGTTCAGTCCCTTTTTGCTTTAATTCCACTTCGACGATTTTCTTGGCGTTGTCCCACGCGCCACCCGCGTTGGCCATGAAGATGGCCTGGAACAAGCCGAAGAAGGCGATGCCAATGAGATAGCCGACGAAGTAATAGGGATTAAAGAATGACAGCGCCAACGCGAACGAAAAGATCACGATGAAGATATTGATCATACCTTTCTGCGCGTAAATGGTGCAGATTTCGACCACGCGTTTGCTGTCGGCGATAGATGCCTCAGCCTTGTCGAGGTTCATGTGTTCCTTGATGTACACCACCGCGCGATAAGCGCCGGTGGCCACCGCCTGCGTGCTCGCGCCGGTGAACCAATAAATCACCGCGCCGCCGGTCAGGAGACCCAGGATCACCTGCGGATGCACCAGGCTCAACATCGAGATAACACTGAAGTTCGGGTCTTTTTGGGCGCCATTATTTTGCAGCAGCATAATAATGCCGAAAATCATCGTGGTGGCGCCAACCACCGCCGTGCCAATGAGAACCGGCTTGGCCGTGGCCTTGAAGGTGTTGCCCGCGCCGTCTCCTTTTTCCAGTTCATACTTGGAGTTCTCAAAATCGGGTTTGAAGCCGAAATCCTTTTGGATTTCCTCGCGGATGCCGGGCCGCGCCTCGATTCGGCTCAATTCATAGATGGATTGCGCGTTATCGGTGACCGGACCGAAGCTGTCCACGGCGATGATGACCGGCGCCATGGCCAGGAAACCGAACGCCACCAAGCCAAAGGCGAAGATGGGCGCGGCAAACTTGAATTGGTCGGGCATCAATACCAGCACCGCCGGATTTTGCGAGAGTTCGTACGCGCCGGCCATCAAGGCGATGATGACCAACCCCATCCAGAACGCGCAGAAGTTGCCCGCGACAAATCCGGAAAGGATGTTCAATGACGCGCCGCCTTGGCCGGAAGCGGTGGTGATTTCGCGCACGTGCTTCGAACTGGTGCTCACGAAAATCTTCGTAAACTCCATGATCAACGGGCCGGCGAGGGTGCCGCAACTGATGATCGCAGCGAGGACCCACCATAGCTTCGGATCGGCCTGGCCGGTCGCGTCGGTAAAATCGCCAATCAGAAAATAACTGGCGACAAACGTGGCGGCGATGGAGACGATCGAGGTGAACCAGACCAGATTCGTCAGCGGTTGTTCCCAATTGAAATCTTTCTTGCCGCCGTAGAGCGCCTGGCTGGCAAATTTGTTAATATAGAATGAAACCAGCGAGGCCAGCACCATCAGACTCTGGATTGCGAAGATCCACACAATCAACTTGGCGCAAATGCCCTGGGTCGCGGTCGCGCCCAGCGAGAGGGCGAGGAACGAGATCAACGCCACCCCGGTGACGCCGTACGTTTCAAATCCATCTGCCGTAGGACCAACCGAGTCTCCCGCATTGTCGCCGGTGCAGTCAGCGATTACCCCGGGGTTCTTCGGGTCATCCTCCGGCAGATTAAAGACAATCTTCATCAGGTCGGAACCGATGTCGGCGATCTTGGTAAAGATGCCGCCGCCGATGCGCAAGGCCGCCGCCCCCAGCGATTCGCCGATGGCAAAACCGATGAAGCACGGTCCAGCCAGTTCGCGCGGCATGAACAGCAGGATGGAGATCATGCAGACCAGTTCCACGCAGACGAGCAGCAGCCCGATGCTCATGCCCGAACGCAGCGGGATGAGCAGCGTTTGCAGTGAATTGCCTTTCAACGAGGCGAACGCGGCCCGGCTGTTGGCATACGTGTTGATGCGGATGCCAAACCACGCCACGCCGTAGCTGCCCAGAATGCCCAGGATGGAGCAGGCCAGGATGACGGCGACTGCGCCGATGGATTTATGTTGTAAACCCAGGAAATAATAGACAATGCACACTGCAATCATCGCCCAGAGCAGCACGAGGAATTTCCCCTGCTGCGCCAGGTAGGTTTTGCAGGTCTCCCAAATCATATTCGAGACACTGCTCATTGACTTGTGAACGGGCAATGAACGGCACCGGACGAATTCCCAGCACCCGAAGATGGCGCCGATGACGCACGCGGCCAGGCCCAGATAGAGCAGGGTGGGACCGGAGACTGCGCCCTTGAAGAACGTCACGCCGTTCAAGTCCGGCAGGTTAATGTCGGCATCGCCGGCAAAGGCGCTGCCGGCTCCGAACAATATCGCCAGCGCAGTGCCGAGCCTGAGGAATGATTTGGTTTTTGTCATATTTATTTCTTTTGGGGTTGATTATTTCTTCGCTTTGGCGGCGGCTTCATCTTCCAAGGCGGCCTGGGCGGCGGCCAATCGTGCCACGGGCACGCGGAACGGCGAGCAACTCACATAGGTCAAGCCGAGTTTATGGCAGAACTTCACCGAGTTCGGGTCGCCGCCATGTTCGCCGCAAATGCCCATCTTGATGTTGGGACGGGTCTTGCGGCCGAGTTCGGCGGCAATCTGCATGAGTTTCCCGACGCCGGTCTGGTCGATCGTGGCGAACGGATTGCTCTTCACGATCTCCAATTCCGTGTACGGCGGCAGGAAGCTGCCGGAATCGTCGCGGCTCATGCCCAGGCAGGTTTGCGTCAGGTCGTTGGTGCCAAAACTGAAGAACTCGGCGGTCTGTGCGATTTCATCGGCCGTCAGCGCGCCACGCGGAATCTCAATCATGGTGCCGACCATGTAGCTGAGCTTCACCTTCTTCTCTTTCATCACTTCCTGCGCCACGCGATGGACCACTTCCACCTGCAGGTCGAGTTCCTTCTTGAAGCCGACCAGGGGAATCATGACTTCGGGTTTCACTTTGATGCCTTCGCTCTGAACGTTGGCGGCGGCTTCGAACACCGCGCGCGCCTGCATCTCGGAAATTTCCGAATAAACGATCCCGAGCCGGCAGCCGCGGAACCCGAGCATGGGGTTGAATTCATGCAATTCCTTGACGCGCAACTTGATCTTCTCGACCGGCACTTTCATTTTCGCGGCCAAATCCTGCTGCGCCTTGTCTTCGTGCGGCAGGAATTCATGCAACGGCGGATCCAGGAAACGGATCGTTGCCGGCAGGCCTTTCAGCGCGCGGAATATGCCTTCAAAATCGCCGCGCTGGTAGGGCAGCAATTTCGCCAGCGCGATTTTGCGTTCCTCAAGATTCTCGGCCAGAATCATTTCGCGCATGGCGTCAATGCGATTGCCTTCAAAGAACATGTGTTCGGTGCGGCAGAGGCCGATTCCGGTGGCCCCGAACGCCAGGGCGTTCTTGGTTTGTTCCGGCGTGTCGGCGTTCGTGCGGACCTGGAGTTTGCTCACCTTGGCGCACCAATCCATCAGTTTCTGAAACATTTCAAACGTGGCGCTGTCCTTGGCGTCGAGTGACTTCTCGATGAGTACTTGCACGATTTCCGACGCGGCGGTTGGGATGCGTCCGGGATAAACTTCACCCGCCGTGCCGCTGATTGAGAGGAAATCTCCCTCGCTGAATTTATCGCCGTTCACGGACATCGTCTTGGTGGTGTAATCGATGTTCAACGCGCCCGCGCCGCAAACACAGACTTTGCCCATCTGGCGGGCCACGAGAGCCGCGTGGGAACTGACGCCGCCCTTGGCGGTGAGAATGCCTTCCGCGGCGATCATTCCGCGCAAGTCTTCGGGCGTCGTCTCACTGCGAACGAGCAGCACTTTCTCGCCCTTGGCGGCCGCCGCGGCCGCGCGGTCGGCGTTCAGGTAAATCTTTCCACAAGCCGCGCCGGGTCCGGCCGGCAGGCCTTTGGCGATGACCTTGGAAGCCTTGACCGCCTTGCGGTCAAACACGGGCGCCAGCACCTGGTCCAATTGGTCTGCGGGGACACGCTTGATGGCCGTCTTCCAGTCGATCAGCTTTTCCTTTTCCATCTCGATGGCAAAGCGGACCGCCGCCAGGCCCGTGCGTTTGCCGTTGCGGGTCTGCAGCATGAATACCTTGCCCTCCTGGATGGTGAATTCAAAATCCTGGACGTCCTTGAAATGCGATTCCAACGTCTTGCGGATGTTTTCCAATTCCGCGAACGCGGCGGGCATGTGATTTTTCAACTGCGCGACCGGTTCCGGCGTGCGGATGCCGGCCACCACGTCTTCGCCCTGGGCGTTGATCAGAAATTCGCCGTAAAATACCTTTTCGCCCGTGGCCGGGTCGCGGGTGAACGCAACGCCTGAACCGGATTTATCTCCGGTATTGCCATAGACCATCGCCTGCACGTTGACCGCCGTTCCCCATTCCGTGGGGATATTGTATTTGCGGCGATAAACCATCGCGCGGTCATTCATCCAAGAACCGAACACGGCGCCGACAGCGCCCCATAGTTGTTCCCACGGATTCTGCGGAAATTCACTGCCCGCGCGCAATTTAATGAGATTCTTGAAGCGCAGCACCAGTTCCTTCAGGTCCGCGACGGTCAGTTTGGTGTCTTCGATGTCCGCGTCGTAGCGTTCGTGTTTGAGTCCATGGATGACCACTTCAAACGGTTCATGGTCTTCGTTGGCGCTCTTTTGGACGCCCATCACCACGTCACCGTACATCTGGATGAACCGGCGGTAGCAATCCCAGGCGAAACGCTCATTGTTGGTCGCTTTGACCAGCGCCAGCACGGTTTCGTCGTTCAAACCGAGGTTCAAAATGGTGTCCATCATGCCGGGCATCGAATCCCGCGCGCCGGACCGGACCGAGACCAGCAGCGGCATCGCCGTTTTATCGCCAAACTTTGTGCCCATGATTTTCTCAATCGCCGCCACTCCGGCTTCGACTTGGGCGGTGAGAGCTTTGGGATAGGTGCGTTTGTTGGCGTAATAATAGGTGCAGATTTCCGTGGTGAGGGTAAAGCCGGGAGGCACGGGCAGGCCAATGCGCGCCATTTCAGCGAGATTGGCGCCTTTTCCGCCCAGCAGTGGCTTCATGGAGCCGTCGCCGTCGGCTTTTTTGTTGCCGAATAAATAAACAAATTTCGAGGTGCTTGATGTTTTAGCCATAAATTAATTGTGTGTTGGTTATGTTCGCGCAGTAAGTCTGGTTCAAGCAGGTCTGCCGTTCCCCACTTCCGTTGGCGAATACTTCGCATTTTTTGACCACATTGCCGAAAACTCCGGCTCCATGAGAAACCGGAATCGAGGCGAATTGGCCTTGCAACCTGCAAAGTGGAAATCCGGTGGTGTTTCGTTTTGCAATGCCGTCCTCCGAATTTCATGGAATTAATTATCGAATCTCCCCGGCACACCCCAAGCTGGAATAAAATGGAACGCTTATGAAAAAAACCTTTTTAATCATTGCCGCGGTGGCGCTGGCGGACGCCGGCTGCAGCAGCACGGGTGATAATAACATGAATTCAGCCAATCAACCGGCCAGCCAACAATCGCCTGCCCCCGCGCCCGTGCCCTCGGCGGGACCAGCGCCTTCCCCCGGCACGCCTTAGGCCCAGCATCGTATGAAAACACTATTGCCAGTAATGGTTGCAGTTGCACTCGTCGCAACCGGCTGTAACACCCCGCACGATTACGGCGCGGATGAAGGGTCGCCCTTTCATAATCCACCGCCGAACACAAACACGAACGGTGCATGGGTGCAAAACGGAGTGCCCGCGACCATGTCCACGCCGCCTAATCCAAACTATCCTCCCAATGCTGCGCCCGTTCCCTGAGGAACTGACGGTGGTTGGCTCCGCAGAATCGGCGCCGGGAGAAAATGGGCTGGGGTAAAAAAGGCGAAGGAAAAAGAAAAGCCGGCTGCCTGCTGGTTTTCGGTGAATCACTTCGTATCCTCTCCGCGCATGAGCGATACAAATTCGTCCCATCTTTTTCAACCGTTCACTCTCCGCTCCGTCACTCTCCGCAACCGCATCGGCGTTTCGCCCATGTGCGAATACTCGTCGCAGGACGGCGTCGCCACTGACTGGCATCTCGTCCATCTCGGCGCGCGCGCGGTCGGCGGCGCGGGCCTCGTCATGGCCGAAGCCACGGCGGTCTCGCCGGAGGGGCGCATTACGCCCGGCGATGCCGGCATTTGGGCGGACAAACATCTCGAACCGGCGGCGCGCATCAACCGGTTCATCAAACAACACGGCGCCGTGCCCGGAATGCAACTCGCCCATGCCGGACGCAAAGCCTCCGCCGCACTGCCTTGGAAAGGCGGCGCGCATCTTCCCGATGACCAGGGCGGCTGGCCAACCGTCGCGCCCAGCGCCATCGCCTTCGGGGGCGATTTGCCCAAAATTCCACGCGAACTGACGGTGGCTGATCTCCATAAGGTCCAATCCGATTTCGTCGCCGCAGCCCAACGCGCCTTGTCCGCCGGCGTTGAATGGCTGGAAATTCATGCCGCGCACGGCTATCTGATCCACGAATTTCTATCGCCCCTCACCAACCAGCGGACGGATCAGTACGGCGGCAACATCGCGAACCGCAGCCGCATGTTGTTGGAGACGGTACGCGCCGTGCGCGCCGCCTGGCCGGACAAATTTCCGCTCGCCGTCCGCCTCTCCACCATTGATTGGATGCCCGGCGGCTGGGAGATTGAGGACAGCATCGCCCTGGCGAAGCAGTTGAAGGCCGAAGGCGTGGACCTCATCGATTGCAGTTCTGGCGGCAACATGCCCCACGCCAAGATCAAGGTCGGCGCGGGTTACCAGGTGCCGTTCGCTGAACGCATCCGCCGGGAGGCAAACATCGCCACCGCCGCCGTCGGCCAAATCACCGAACCCACTCATGCGGACGAAATCATCCGCAACGGCCGCGCAGACATCGTCCTGCTCGCGCGCGAATTTCTGCGCGACCCGTACTGGCCCCTCCGCGCCGCCAACGCCTTGAAACAAAAGGATGCGTTGACCGTGCCCGCGCAGTATCAAAGAGCATGGTGATGAATCTTAACGGAAATCATTTCCTTTTTGCGGCGTGTCCACCGATTCTTTGCCGGATGCGATTCAAATATTTTTTGCGTTCGCCAACGGTAAGAAAATTGACGCGAGCCGTCTCTTCTCCAAAAGCGCGCTTGTGGAACTCCAAAGCGATGGCCTGGATTTCTTTTCTTTGGTGTGAACTGGATTTTGGTGTGCGCATTAACTATTACGGTTTGGATCTTGAAAATGAGACGTCACTTCGGGCAGAAATTGAAGAATAACCGGATCAAGCCCCACCGCAGTGGCTTGTCTGGCCTCCTTGATCATGCGATCAATGCCGTAACCCTCCAATGGAAGTTTCGGCAGGCACTTTTCCGCAATTTTGACGCGCTGCGCGTGTTGAGCCAGAAGGCTGACAGATTTGGCGGATGAAATCTTGAGCGCTTTCCGACCGTATGGTTCATGGTTTTCTTGATAAATCTTAAGGCGAATTTTGTCCAAATGAGACCAGAATTCAACCTCAGTCTGGATGACGCGTTCCAGTAGCGGGCTGTCAGTTTGAGCCAATTGCAGGGCTGGTCTCTGATTAAATTCCGCCGGGTCGGGGGATTGATTCTTCAATAAATCCCTCAATACGGCGGCGTCAAAAATATGCAACCAGCCTCTCGGATCTCCGCCTTGAAGCATCGCCAAGCCGAGCGCCGTGGCCTGATCCCAGTCCTTTCGCCGGCTGGTGCGTTTCATTTCCGCCACAGTATGCATGCCGGCAAAGCGACCGATAATTTCCTTTTCCCATGGTGAACTCACACGCGGAGGCACGCTGAACACATCAAGGAATGGTTTTGCGGAACCGGCGGTTGGCCAATGAAAATGAGCCGTATATCCCCCGGAAAGCCAGCGGCCATCCAATGGCGGACTGCTTCTCCGATATTGGCAACCGCTGCTGCCGTAGGATGACGCATTCAACACTTTCAGGAGTATTTCCGCATGATCGGCTGAACAGATCAAGTCACAGTCCTCGGTGTGGTCGGTAACGCCAAATTCAACGCAGGCAAGCCCTCCCGTGATGGCGCACGGAACTCCTTCTTTGCGCAACCGTGCCGAAATTGCGGCATAAAAGGCGTCCAAACTGGGCGGTTTCTCAAAGCGCATCTTTTCAACCTTATTCATTTTTTTATGGTTGGGCAAATCTTCTGTCGCCGTCGGGTTGGCTGGGGGGTGCATAACAAACATCGAAGAACCATTGAAAATTTATGTCCCCGGATGTTGCAGCGCCTGATGCTGGCTCAATTTATCGCCGTCGGTCTTCTTAAGTTGGGAAAAGAGGAGCGCCGACAAAATGGTCCAGCCGCCCAGCGCCAGAAACGTTTCATGGATGCCGTGGATCATGTCCGGCGCGGTGGTGTGAAATTGGTTGGGCACAAAACACGCCGTCAGCAACGACGCCGTGGCGATGCCGAAGCTGATGGACATCTGTTGCACGGTGCTGGTGATGGCGCTGGCGCCGCTGGCTTGCTCCTCCGTCACGTCCGCAAAAACCAGCGTGTTCATGCTCGTGTATTGCAATGACGTGAACACTCCAAAAGTGAAGACCATCAGCACAATCAACCAAGCCGGCATGCTCGCGCCGATGGTCGAGAACAGCGCAATCATCACGCCCAGCATCACCGTGTTCAAAATCAAAACCCGGCGGTAACCGTAGCGCCGGAGAATGTCGCGCAGGATGAACTTCAGGCTCAACGCCGCCACCGTTTGCGGCATGATCAGCAGCCCGGATTGAATGGGCGTAAATCCCAGCCCGACCTGGTACAGCAAGGGAAAAAGAAACGGAATGCCGCCGATGCCCAATCGCGTGAACAAACTGCCCGTCACGGACGCGCGAAAGGTCCTGATGCGGAACAACTCTAAGCGCAACAACGGAAACTGGATGCGGCTGGCGCGCCAGCCGTACAGCGCCAGGCAAACGCCGGACGCCACGAGCAGTTCCACGATGGCCCCCGTGCCGAGGGTGTGTTCGCCGAACACCTCCAGCACATAGGCCAGCAGCCCGATGCCGCCGCCAAAGAGAATCAGTCCAATGATATCGAGCGGATGGGATTCTTCTTCGCGATAATCCGGCAGGTATTTGAAAACCAGGTACAGCCCCGCCAAGCCAATGGGCAGGTTGATGAAAAATATCGTGCGCCAGTTGAGGTACGCCACGATGAATCCCCCGGCCACCGGGCCGAGCATCGGACCGATCAATCCGGGCACGGCCACAAAACTCATCGCCCGGATGAGGTCGGATTTCGGAAAGGTCCGGACGAGCGTCAGCCGTCCCACCGGCACCATCATGGCCCCGCCGAATCCTTGCAACACGCGGCAGGCGACGAGGAGATGGATGTTGTTGCAGAGGCCGCACAGGAATGAGCCGAACGTGAACGTGCCAATGGCCCAGGCGAACACCCGGCGCGTGCCGAAGCGGTCCGCCATCCATCCGCTGATGGGGATGAACACCGCCAGACTCAGGGTGTAGCTGGAGAGCACCGCCTTCATGCTCAACGGCGCCACGCGCAAGGCCCGCGCCACGGCGGGCACGGCCGTGTTCAGAATGGTCGTGTCCAGCGCCTGCATGAAAAATGCCACCGCGACCAGCCACGGAAGAAGGCGCTTTACCGTTTCGAGGGGAATCGCCGGGGAAACCGCGACCGTCGTTTCCCCGGGGGCATTCTTGTCCATGCGCAAAACGATAATGGAGATAATCGCGGATGGCGAATCGGGAATTCTGTCTTCCGCAGGGTGACATGTTAATTTGCGTTAATTAACGTTAATTCGCGTTATTTCGTGTCCATCGCCTAAAATCGCCTAAAAACACAATAATTTGCGTCGCGCCAATTCTCGTTCCTACGCGCAAAAACGAACCGCTGTCGCCGGGGGGAAAGACGCGAAAAGCAGCCGCCTTCGCCGAGGCTACGGCGGCCAAGGAAAGCAGAAAGCAGAAATGTCGCTTTGCGCCCGCTCTCCAGATTTGTTGCGCTGGCTCTCATCACAGCGATTTAAGCATAAAACGGAGAAAGCGTAAAGTAATGGAAGACAAAAGCTGAAAAGCTGAAAAACCGAAAAGCTGAAATAAAAACCAAGCAAACGAAGCAGACCACGGACCATGGACCACGGACAACGTGCTGGAAGGGGAATATTTAAAAACAGATTACACGACTTTACACGGATGGCGGAGAACCGCGCAGGAGTCAGTCCGCAGTATTGACACGGGCTGGCGGGAGGAGTAAACCACTTTCACCTGTTTACGTTGACCCCCGGGCGCAGAGCCAAGCGAAGGTCACAACGAAAAAATGAAAACGCAATCAGCCAAAATGAACTGCAACTGCTATAAATTTTGCGGGCTGACCCCTTTACGATCAGGTAACCACCAACACGACTCCCACTCCCGGCGGAGGCGGTTCGGCTGAAACCATGATCACTTGTTACAATCAAATGCTTCAGGCCACTAATGTGGTGCAACCTGATGGCACGAGTGTGACAAATATTTATTTGCAGACAGGTTTGTTGGGCGAAACCTATGGTTCCCGCACATATCCAGTGCAATACACTTATGATGCCCAAGGGCGAGTGAAGACGATGACCACCTGGCAAAACTTTGCCAGCCAGACCGGCGCGGCCACCACCGCGTGGAACTACGACCAGTATCGTGGCTTCCTGACCAGCAAGATTTACACCAATGGCATTGGCCCGTCGTACACCTACACCCCTGCGGGCAAGCTGGCCACGCGGCTCTGGGCGCGGGGCATCACCACCAGGTATTCCTACGGCGCGGGCGGCGACCTGACCAATGTGGCCTACGGTGATAACGTGACGCCGACTGTCGGCTACGCCTACGACCGGCTGGGCCGGCAG
>JBKQUF010000270.1:0-10645 GCA_052140285.1 Limisphaerales bacterium
TTCCTGCCCGGCAAGGACGGCTTGGTCCACATCAGCGAACTGGCGAATTTCCGGGTCAAAAAGACCGAGGACATCGTCAAGCTTGGCGACGAAATCGCCGTCAAATGCCTTGGCGTTGACGAAAAAGGCCGTGTCCGCCTCTCGCGCAAAGCCGCCATGGAAGACCGCGACAAGGAAATGGGGGAAGAGAAAGAAGCGCGGTAATTTTATACAGTAAAACGCGAACAGCGCCGGAGTCATCCGGCGCTGTTTTTGTTTTACGCATTCAGCAGATTTGTTGCGTGAAGGACGCGAAGAGACAGGGGATTTTTCTTTACATAAATCTTTGCCGGAGAAAGATAGTTTTATATTTCAGAAACGATGAAACAAAATCTTATAATATTCAGTCTGTTGTTTGTGATCAACGGGTTCAAGCTTTGCGCGGAATTGAAGCAGAGACACATTTCGCGCTTTACGCCGATTGTATTTGTGTCCGGTCAACTTTCTGAAAACGACAGGCCGCGTGTCCTCGAAGTCGGCGCGGTGGATTTCATCGTCAAACCATTCGGCGTGGAATTTGCGCCGAGACTTTTATCTCACGTCAGGCAAACCGAAGTAGTCGCATGAAAATCCTAACAATATTTTCGTAACACGAGCAGATGAATCAGTTGCCGACAGAAAAACTCCGGCCAGCGGCTCGAAAAAAGAGTCCTGACGTGATTGTGACCCACGCCAATCAGACCGCGTTGTTTCAGCCGCAGAACCGCCCCGCTTCCGAATGGCTTCATTCTCGCTGCGGATTGTTCGCTGACAAAATTAGCGGTGATACCGAATTCCAAGTGCATCCAAACCTGCGCAAACGCATCATTGAGGAATTGAAAGCTGCTGGTTTCGAGGTTTCAGCCTCGTAACGGTTAAAAACGTATGCAACATGCAGCCATTTTTTGCTGGCGAGCGGACAACAATTGATCGAGCGATCCAAGTGATTTTTTTTCTTGAATGAAACTTGTTTGTCACACGCGATTTGATAGGTTTGTGACGGTTCTTTTCCAGCGCCGGGATGCTGTTTTTCTCGGCATAGAGTCTTTGCGCTTGCGAGGACTCGAATTCCATCCGAAAACCACGACCAAAATTACCAAGCACGAAAGGGCACGCTCTGAAAGTTTGCCTCGACGCGCGAGCAATCGCGCGTCCTGGCGTTGCCTTTCAGAGGGCGCCGCTTGGTCGTGGTTGCCTGGATGGAGGCGCGCTGGGCGCGCCTTCCTTCCAAAATTTCGGCGGGGGATTCGAGTCCCTGCAAAACAGGGACAAAAACGAAAACAGCAGGCTGAAAAATGAAGAAATTAAAATTCCTCATCGGGAGGCCGACTCTGGGTTGCATTGTTGCCCTCTGCCTGACCTCGAAACTTGAAGCACAAACCAATTTGCAATTTACCAGCGTTAATGCTACGCCGGAAAACGCAATTCAACTCCATTGGACAAGCACGAACCATGAGCTTTACGCCATTCAATACGCGAACGCATTGGCTACAAATGCTGATGGCAGCACGGCTTGGAATACGCTTTACGACCAATACCCATCGCAGGGCACAAATACGTTTATTGGCGACTTTGGAAATTATGACGTAACGCCCGCGATACCCCATCCGAAGTATGGTTCGATGCGGTTTTATCGAGTTGTTGATGAAGGCGCTGACAACGATTCCACCGATACTCCGGCCATTACAATTACATCGCCTACGAATGGCGATGTTCTAACAGGGCAAATCACCGTTTCGGTCGTCGCAACGTGTAGCAATCTACCGATTGTGACCACAGAATTATCCGTGGACGGCCAAGAAATGAATGAAAGCGACGATGGAAGCAATTATGTAATTAACACTTGCGAGTGGCCAAATGGCCCTCACACTCTTTTTGCCGTTGCTACTGCACGCTCCTCGTTATCTGGCCCGAGCGGTAGTTTTCCAATTTCGACGAGTCATGGCGTTTCGTCATATTTACCAGTAACGTTCAGCAACCTGATTTCAAGAATCGCTTTTAGCCAGCCGTTTTTTGAACCATCTCTGGGGGAAACACAGGAAGTCACCGCAACCTTTGCCGCAAACTGTGATTGGACGCTTCAAATTGAAGATGAAGACAGCAATGTTGTCCGCAACGCTTCTGGTAGTGGAAATTCAATGACATTCGATTGGGATGGAACTGGAGACGGTGAAACAAATATACCGGATGGCGTTTATTATTACTACATTTCAGCCGAAACCAATGGCCAAGCTGATGAAATTGTGGGCGGCGGGTCAGGCGGCAGCGGTGGAGGTAGTCCACCTTCGCCAGATTTTACCTCTCCTGAATTGTGGGCACTGACCGCAGATGGAAACGACGCTGTGCCGTTGGCAATTTATCCGCCGGGATTCGATACGAATAGCTTGACCATTTTTTCAGCGACTCCTTCGCAAGTGCAAATGGCGCGTTCTTCGTTTGTCAGCGTTTCATCCGAAACAGAAAATGTAAGTCCAGCTTATTCTGGGCCGTCAGGGCAATCTTCGACTGCGCCAACACGCCCGCCCACTTCTCCAAATAAAAACGCCGCTGGCACTTATGGCGTGGCTTATTTTGACTGGTCTTCTCCACAAACGGTCAGTATTCCCAAAAATGGAATTACACCTCCTCTGACAGGCGTTTGCCATCTGGATACCACGGGCAGCGGCTCATCAATATATTTTGACGCAATTCCAGAAGGTCCTAATTTTGCCGCAAATTTCATCAAAACAATGTCTAAACATGGTTGGAAAGTTGAATATAATAAATCTGATTCACTTTTACATGCTCAGGATATGAGAAGAAGCGATCAAGGTTATGGTGGCAGCGAACTTTTTACGACCGCTGAAATTGGATTGTTTTTGGATCACGGTAATTATGGAACTGACCCCGATTATAGCGCGGGAAGCAGTGGGTCATATCAAACCTATTTTCGCTGCAGCAGCGATAGCGGAGATAATGGCTGGCTTCGCATGTGCCAAATCGGTTTTGGCGGCAATCTGAAATGGTTGGGAATTCTGGCGTGTAATTCGTTGAACACATTTGACAGGATGTCCAGTGCAGGCGCGATTCCGCTTAAAACAACTCACATGGTTTGCGGGACCACAACGATTTCAGCAGTAGGGGAAGATTTCGGGGCGCTATGGGCCAAAAAAATGTTCGGAAGCTTTTTCCATTCGCCGGAAGAAATCAAAAATGCTTGGTATGATGCGGGGCATGACCAATACCAATACGCAACCAATTTAACCGGCACGATAGTTTTTCGAGTAGCATATTACCCCGAATGTCTGGACGATACATTGAAAAACAATACCGCTCCGACAAGTCCAAGCCCGGCTCCTGGGAATTTAACCGACGAAGACCAACAAGTTTATCCATGAAACATACACTTGGTTTTGTGCTTGCAGCAGGACTGGTGGCGTCAGTCAACGGCGGGACTTTCACAAATGAGAGTCCCGCCGGTTCGCAAGGCATGAAAATCATTTGGGCTGTTCCAACCAATGTTTGGCCTGTGGATAACATTTGGTCTTACAAAGTAATTCCGCAGGAGTTCTCCGATGCCGTTATCTCAAATGCAATGGCCATCGGCTCGTTCATGATGAAAGATAAGAAAAAATTGCCCCCCGAAGCGCTAGCGATTGACAAAAATGCCATGCGTTTCGATAACAAGGATGAAACAAAGGAGTTGGTGATTTTGCCGACACTTGGCTACATAGATTACAGGGATGAAACGGCAGAAGCCGGCTTTACGCGAATAGTCAAAGATTCAGTTACGAATTTTGTCCACGAACCTGTCGTTGGCGTTCCAAATCAGGAAGAAACCACGCAACTCGGACTGAAATATCTGCAACAGCTTGGGGTTGATATTGACGACATTGCCAGAAAGCCAAACTCAAGTGATTTTGATCTTCATTGGTCAAAAAAGACAGGAAGCTGGACTGACCCCAAAACCAAGAAAGAAATTGACGAAGTTCTTACTTTTGGAGTGTTTTTCACTCGTCGCATTGATGGAATTGAGGGGAGCGGTTTTGGAGATTTCTACATTGAATTTGGAAACAATGCCAAGATTTTTGAACTGAAATTAAGCTGGCGAAATCTGCAACCATATCAACTAAACGATAATTTCATAAAGCCTGAACAAATCGTAAAATCAATTCGGAACGGTCAAACTCCCTTGCCAAGATTGACGGGTTGGCCGCTTGATGAAATTAAGACGCTAACCATAACCAACGCCATACCTCGGTATGGACGAAAACCGGGAGATCAGCCAATGGATTTTGTGGTTCCTGCTTTGCAATTGGATGCAATTATAGACAATGGCAAAACCAATATTCCTATTTGGTTCCAGATGGGTATTTCTCCGCCAAAACCGTAAACAAATGGCGTTGGTCATTAATAGTTTAAAAGGACGCTAATGCCTCCTCGATTCTCGCCAGCGCCTTTTCTTTCCCGAGGACTTCCAGCAAATGATACAAGCTCGGGCCGGCGATATTGCCGGTGACGGCGAGGCGGCAGGGGTGTACCAAAACGCCGGCCTTTACACCCAGTTCCGTCGCGGTGACTTTCAGCCCGGCTTCGATATTTGCGGCGGTAAAGGAATCCAGTTTGGCAAAGGCATCGTGAAGCTTTTGGAGGCGTGGTTTATTTTCGGGCACGAAATCCTTTTTCGCGCCATCGGAGTTGTATGCGATGTCGTCGCGAAAATAAAATCCGGCGTATGCGGGCAATTCGCCGAACATCTTGAACTTGCCTTTGCAGGTATCGAGCGCGGCTTTGACGTAGGGGAGCGGGAATTTGTTGGTGTCGATGCCCGCTTTGCCAAAGGCGTGGACGGCCAGTTCATAAAACCGGTCGTCGTTCAACTCGCGCGCATACTCGCCCTGGAGCCAGAGTAGTTTCTCTAAATCGAACCGCGCGTTATGCCGCAGGATTTGGGGCAGATCGAAGCGCTCAATCGTTTCGGCGAGTGACAATTTCTCGCGATTGTCCTTGGGCGACCAGCCGAGCAGGGAGAGATAATTCACGACGGCCTCGGGCAGGAAACCTTCCTGCAAATAACCCGCGAGCGACGCGCCCTGGTCGCGCTTGCTCATCTTGGAGCCGTCCTTATTCAGGATGAGCGGGATGTGCGCGTAATGGGGGGGCGGCACGCCAAAGGCCTTGAAAAGCGCAATATGCTTGGCGGTGTTGCTCAAATGGTCCTCGCCGCGGATGACGTGCGTGATGTCCATCTCCAGATCGTCAATGACATTGACGAGATGAAACACCGGCTGGCCGTCTGAGCGCAGGATGACGAAATCGGGGTCCACCTCCTCGCGGTCGGTCAGTTTGCGGACGACTTCGCCGACTACGAGGTCCTTGATGAGGATTGGCTCGCGTTGCATTCTGAATTTGACCGCGCCCTCGTGTTCGTAGGCCAGCCCGCGCGAAAGCAGGGCTTCCACGCGGCGCTGATAGTTCTCCTGGCGTTGCGATTGGAAATAGGGCGCAAAACCGCCCTTGCTTGCGCCCGTGGCGTCGGCGGTGAGCGGTCCTTCGTCCCAATCGAGTCCAAGCCAGCGAAGGCCGTCTAAAATGACTCCTACGGCCTCCTGCGAGTTGCGCGCGGCATCGGTGTCCTCGATGCGGAGGACGAAGGTGCCGCCGGTGTGGCGGGCGTAGAGCCAGTTAAACAGGGCGGTGCGCGCCCCGCCGATGTGCAGGTAACCGGTGGGCGAGGGAGCAAAGCGAACGCGTGGTTTCATTTTCCACAAAGGTTACGCGGATTTATGGAGGTAAAAAAGAAAAACCCCGCGCGAGACTTCAAGCCACCGCCGTTAGCAATTCCGCCAGCGGATGAATGTCGCGCGCAATCCGTTTTCCAGAGTCCAGCCGGGCGATTTCCAGATCATAGTCGGCCTGGATACCCATCCATAATTCCGGCGACACATTGAACAAGCGGCCAAGTTTTAAGGCCATTTCCGCGCTGACGCTCCGCTTGCCACGGCAAATCTGGCTGATGGCAATGGGCGTCGCGCCAATGGCTTTGGCCACCGCGTAGGCGCTCAATTTCATCGGCTTCATAAAATCCTCGCGCAACACATCACCCGGATGAACGGGATTCAACCTGTCATTTCGCTTGTTCATAAATTTTCAGTGATAGTCCACAATCTCCACTTGTTCTGCGTCGCCGTCGCGCCACTCGAAACAAATCCGCCAGCGGTCATTGATGCGGATGCTATGTTGACGTTGCCGGTTCCCCTTCAACGCTTCCAGCCGGTTCCCCGGTGGCATCCGCAAATCGTCCAATCGCTGTGCGCGGTGCAAGTATTCGAGTTTGCGCCGCGCCGTGTTTTGAATGTCCGGCGGCAATCTCCGCGAGCGTTCCCCGCGAAAAATACTTTCCGTTTCCGCACAAGCGAGGGTGACAATCACCAAAGCATATTATCGCATAACGATAATATGTCAACTGTTTATGCTCAACGGTGAATCGTCACCTCAAAATCCGGTTTTTTTAACAGTTTAAGCATGAACAAACGATGGCGGCGCGACCGCGTTTCCAAGTCGTCCGATTGTTCCAAAAAAAATCTCAAAGGACAGTCGCCGCCTGCTCTCGATTTATCGGGGTTGGCTCGCGCCGACAATCTGAACCCTCGTACCCGCGATTGTATTCCCGACACTTGGATTGGCAAGCCATCAAGCAAATTCGACGGCAATCTTCGTATATTCCAAGCTGGTTTATTCATCCATTTGAGGGCATCATTTTCAAACGTCAACGAATCGCCATGGAGCCAGACGTTGCCGTATGATGCCGTTTCATTTCAAAAAGCGTGAGCCGGTCGCCAAAGCCATGCGGCGAATGTGCTGCGAAGGGCTCGATGACGCCCTGGAGACCCTCGAACACGGCGACCGGGGGGAAGCGGTCCATAATGTCCGGAAGGAGATCAAAAAATTGCGGGCGATTTTCCGCCTGATGCGCGGGGAGATTGGCCATAAAATTTATCGCCGGAACAATCAAGCCCTGCGCGCCGCGGCCGGCGGGTTGACCGCCATGCGCGATGCCCAGGTCATCTTGAATGCCTTCAAGGAGCTGACCAAACATTTCCGCCGCCGGCTTCCCAAACGGCCATTTCCAGAAATCGAGGAGGCGTTGCGTGAGAACCGCCACGGCGAGGAGAAGAAGTTTCTGAAAGGCCGGTCGGCGTCGTCAGTCCGCAAAATCCTGCGCGAACTAAAGAGCGCCGCCGGCGATTTGCAGACCGATTCAAAAGGATGGAAGGCGATCCGTCCCGGGCTGTCCCGGAGTTTTGGCCGGGGGCGGGAGGCGTTGCAGGCGGTCCAGAAGGATTGCTCGCCGGAAACGCTGCACGAATGGCGCAAACGGGTGAAGGACCTGTGGCATCATCTGCGGCTGCTCTGCGGGACGTGGCCGGAAGAGTTACGCGCTAAAACAGATGAACTGGAGAAGATGGCGGAATTGTTGGGTGACCATCATGACCTGGTCATGCTCGCGGGTTTTGTGAATAAGGATTTCAAAGGAACGGCGGAAGCAAAGCATCTGGTTGGACTGATTGAGGCGCGGCAAACGGCGCTGCGCTCGGAGGCACTCAAGCGGGGGGAACGATTCTTTACGGAGCAGCCGGAGCGTTTTTGCGAGCGGATTGGGGATTATTGGAAGATTTGGCGTGGCGAAAAATAGCCTTCCCAGGACCATGGACGCAAAAAAAGCGCCCTGAATTCCTTCAGGGCGCTTGAAAAGACTCAATTACTTGGAACCGAGGATGGCGTCCTTGGCGGCCTTGGCGACGCGGAATTTGACCACGCGCTTGGCGGGAATCTGGATGGTTTCTCCGGTCTTGGGATTGCGTCCCATGCGGGCGGCTCGATTGCGCAGAACGAGCTTGCCGATGCCGGGCAGCGTAAACGTGTCCTTCGCGTGCTTGTAAGCGAGCGCGGCGATGTGTTCGAGAATTTCTCCGGCTTGTTTCTTGGAGATTTCAGCTTTTTCAGCGATTGCGGCGGCCAATTGAGATTTTGAGAGTGCTTTAGCCATAACTACGGTCCTTCCTGTTGGTTGGTTAATTGTTATTGTTTGGTTAAAAAAGTCGTGTGACTTGGCTGGAATTAAAGGACTTCAGAGGAATCCTGCAAGCAAAAAAATACAAAATATTTTGCAATTCCCTGGTTTTGGGAGGGTGGGGCTTGACTTCGCCCGTCAATTCCCGACTATTGAGGTATGGCGCTATTCACCATTCAGAGTGATTTCCGCTACGAGATCGTCCGCAAAATATTTGAGGGCGGCATGGGAATTGTCTTTGAAGCCGAGCAACATGGAGCGCGCGATTTCGTCAAGCGCGTCGCCATCAAGATCATTCGTCCCAATTTTGCCAGCCAGAAGATGTTCATCGAGAACTTCGTCGGCGAGGCCAAGCTGGTCGCGGACTTGATCCATACCAACATTGTCCAAACCTATCATTTGGGCGAGGCGAAGGGGGTCTGCTTTATCTGCATGGAATTGATTCGCGGCGTGAATCTGGAACAATTCACCCACCAATTGTACGACAAAAAGCGCCAGTTGCCCAGGGAATTGGCGGTGTTTATTTCCAGCCGCGTGGCGCGCGGGCTGGCGTACGCCCATGCCAAGACGGACAAGGACGGCAAGCCGCTGGGCATTGTGCATCGCGATATCAGCTGCAAAAACATCATGATTGCCTTCGAGGGCGATGTGAAGGTGACCGATTTTGGCATTGCCAAGGCGCGGGGATTTTTGACCGACCAGGAGGGCGAAGTCGTCGCCGGCAAAGCGGATTATATGAGCCCGGAACAGGCGGATTTCCAGATTACGGACAAGCGCTCGGACCTATTTTCCGTGGGGGTGGTGCTGGCGCACCTGCTCCTGGGCCGGAACATTTTCAAGGGCGAGACGGCCGAAGATTCGCGGCAGCGGGTTTTGAGCATGGAGATTCCCGATTTCCGAAAGTTGGATTCGCGGATCGACGACCGGCTCAATGACATTCTCCAGCGTTGTTTGGTGCGCGACCCCGCCCGGCGCTACGCCAACGCCGGCGAATTGCTGTATGACCTCGAATACAGCATCTATCACCAGGGCTACGGCCCGACCAACGAAACCCTTGGAAAATTCACGCGGGAGCTGTTCGGACAGGAAGTTCCCGCCCCTGCCGTTCGCATCGGCACCGATTCGGTCGAGCAAACCGTCCGAATCCAGACCCCGATTTGAAAATGAAAAAAGCCGCAAGCCAGGTGGTCAATGTGGGGCTGATCCAAACCACTGCTTCCGCCGACCCGGAAGCGAACCTGGAAAGGACCCTCGCGCTGGCGGGGCGCGCCGCCCAACAAGGCGCGCAAATCATCTGCACCCAGGAACTGTTCCGTTCGCAATACTTCTGCCAGAGCGAGGACCATAAAAATTTTTCTCTCGCGGAAAAAATTCCCGGCCCGAGCACCGCGGCGTTTTCAAAACTGGCGAAGAAACACCAGGTGGTCGTCATCGCCTCGCTTTTTGAAAAACGCGCCGCCGGTGTTTACCACAATACCGCGGCGGTCATCGACGCCGACGGCTCGCTGCTCGGAATTTACCGGAAGATGCACGTCCCCGACGACCCGCTGTTTTACGAGAAATTCTATTTCGCGCCCGGCGACCTGGGATTCAAGGCCTGGGCGACCAAATATGGCAAAATCGGCGTGCTGGTTTGCTGGGACCAATGGTATCCCGAAGCCGCGCGCCTGACGGCTTTGCAGGGGGCGCAAATCCTGTTTTACCCCACGGCCATCGGCTGGCATCCCGCGGAGAAGGAAAAATTCGGGGTCAACCAGCACGACGCCTGGGAGACCATCCAGCGAAGCCACGCGGTGGCCAACGGCTGCTACGTGGCTGTGCCGAACCGGATTGGCCACGAGAAAATTCCCGGCGTGGGCGGGGAGGGGATCGAATTCTGGGGGCAAAGTTTTGTGGCGGGAACCTCCGGCGAGATTCTGGCGAAGGCTTCCGTGGAAAAAGAGGAAATTTTAATCGTGCCGGTGGACCTGGCCAAAGTGGACGTAACGCGAACGCATTGGCCGTTTTTCCGCGACCGCCGCATTGATGCCTATGGCGACCTGACGAAACGGCTGGTGGATTAAGGTTTGAATCCGGCTTCCTGATTGTCCATGTCCTGAAACATGGTTTCGGCGGATTCGTGAAGGAATAGCGATTCGTCCCGTTCTTCGAGTTCCCGCAACCGCCGGCGAACGGCGGCGCGTTCTTCGGCGTTCAGCTTTGGAAGTTCTTCAATGATTTCGACCGCACTCACACGATAAAACTAACATTGCGATTGTTGATTGGCGAGCGGGGCTTGTCACGATTCCGCGCTTGCGGTAATTCGCGCCGTGGTTCTGCTCACCTTGTCTTGATTCTTTGGGTTGGTAACTGCAACAATGGTTGTGCTGAACATGAACCAGCTCAAGCGCTACATCCCACTGCTCATCTGGATAATTGTCGTTTCCACCATCATTTTCATTTCCGGTCGAATCATCAATTACGGTTTTTTGCCGATGGACGACGCGCTGCGCCATGCCGCCAAAACCATCTCGGGAAAATCCTGGCAGCAGATCATCGTGATGCGCGATGATTTTCCGATTGATCCCAGCCCCG
>JBKQUF010000271.1:0-13073 GCA_052140285.1 Limisphaerales bacterium
GAGCTACATAATAAACCACCACAAACAATAAATGCAAGATAAATATGTGTATTTATGAATATATTACTTGCTACACAAATGCGCTTTTATTGGCTTTTTGTGAAAATTTTAGGAAGTTAGGCTAATGACCCGTATCACGCTCACCAACCCGGAGGTGATACAAACGTTTTCCAACATTGAGCATGTCGCAATTGACATTGACGAGCACCCCGATCTGGCATCGCAGCATGGCATCAGTGCTGTGCCCACATTCATCCTCCTTTCTCCGACGGGGAATGAAGTGGATCGGACCACCGGCTTTCAGCCAGCCGGCGATTTCCTGCAATGGCTTACCAACGGCGTCTCAGAAGCGAAGGAAGCCGTAGTCCGGCAGGCGCTTTCCAAACAAGCGCTGGCAGATGTCGATCGATTATTGGTCGCAACCGGAACCAATTCAGCCCATTTGGCTGCGGTCGAACTATTCAACCTTTGCGCCATGCGCGACGACGACATCGTCCAAGCTGCTGCCACTCGATTGAAAACTCTAGCCAGGCGCGATCCGGCGGCTTTGCTGGATGGTCTTAACGACTCGCGGCTTGCGGTGCGAATCCAATCGGCTAATGCACTTAACCTTGTAATTGGCGATTCATTCGATGTCGATCCTTGGGGTGATCTGGCGGTCCGCGAGAAAGCCATCAACACTTGGCGTGAGAAACTTACCGAAGCATCTGAAGCTGAAAATCCTCATTAAGCTGGCGCAGGATGGAGTAATTCCGGCCTGTGAAAGCAAAACATTAACTGGACCAGAGGCGAGGGTCGGTTTTCCCGCTCCGCGTTATGCAACCATTGCACAATCTGACGCGGACAAATTGCCAGTCAGCGATCCCCAGCACCCTGCTGGAGTCTGACACTGCGCTTTCACGGGGGGGCCGGATGGAAAATTCATATTGATGGGGTGAGTGTTCGCGTGATTGGCATTGCCGCCTTCGCGGAACGCTCAAAAGCATCACGCGATGCGGCTACCAAGCTTAGATCCTTTTCACCCAAAAGCCCAAGCAGGAAAAAAGAAGCATCTAACTCCAATAAAAGATGGAGCGGGCGAAGGGCCGGAAAACAATCTAAAAAAAGGCTTGCAAACCTGCAAAGCAGGACGAAACTCACGAAAAAGGTCCACGCTGGTCGTGGGCAAAAAGGCAAACGGGAAATGTCAAATAAAATGACCAGTGGTGACATGACTTCGGTCCGGGCTTATGCCGCCAAACAATCGGGGGCGGCATTTGCCACTATAGTCTCACGCTTTGTCAGGTTGGTGTATGCGGCAAGGTTGCGCCAGCTTGGCAACGCGCATCAGACGCAGGACAAATTCAAATTCGCTTTTTCCGTTGGCGCCGCCGCGCTGGTGTTGGGCGTCGTCATGCCCGGTTTGGCACAGTTGCCCCTCAACCTTGCCGCCGCGCCGGGCACAAATCCTCCCTCAGCGACACCGTTCACGCCCGGTCCGGGCGCGCTCATTGTCGTCGGTCTGCTGGCGAGCGACGCTCCGGAACCGGTTGAGGCTCTCGCCGTGCAAACCAAAAACAATCTCATCGCCCGCGGCTGGGACGCGGACCATGTGAAAATTCTCTCCGGCGGCGTAACGCGCGGCCAAATTTTGCAACTGCTCCGCCGCTTTGCCGGCTCATCGCGCGATGAATTCTGGCTTGTGCTGCTGGGGCAATGCGGCAAGACGCAGGGGGACGTTCCCGCGTTTCAGGTTGCCGGCCCGCGCCTCACCGCGCCGGATTTGAAAGTCGCGCTGGACGCCATTCCCGGACGCCAGTTTGTATTTATTGGCACCGGCAATGCGGGCGGTTTCCTGCCGGAATTGAGCGGCACAAACCGCACTGTCCTGGCCGCCACGCTGGCCGAAGGCGAACCGGACCAGCCGCGTTTTCTGCCCGCGTGGGTGAAGGAATTTACCGCCACGCCCAAGGCGCCGCCGGCCGAGATCGCCGCGCGCGCCGCCGCCGACGTGGGCGAACAATACAAGCAAGGCAACATGGCGCAGTCCGAGCACGCGCAGCTTGCCGATCCAGCCACCGGAAAAGTCTTGGACGCACCATTTGGCGCGAACATCGCCACCAGTCAACCCGCCCCTGAAAAATAACATGAACACAACGATTGCTTCCAAGTCCGATATTGTCACCGAAGCCGACGTGGAACTGCTCCGCCAGGTGCCTGGCCGCTATCGCCAACTTGCCGATGCGCTCGACCGCCGCATCATTGGCCAGGATGAAATCATCCGCGACCTGTTCGTCGCGCTGGCCGTGCAGGGGCATGTGCTGATGATCGGCGTGCCCGGCCTGGCCAAGACGCTGATCATCCGCAGTCTTGCCGAACTGCTCGATCTGCCTTTCCAGCGGATTCAATTCACGCCCGACCTGATGCCCAGCGATATTACCGGCACGGAAATACTCGAGGAAGGCGAGGGCGGCCGCCGTGTGTTCCGTTTTGTGCGCGGCCCGGTTTTTGCCAGCCTGATTCTCGCCGACGAAATCAACCGGACGCCGCCCAAGACACAGGCCGCGCTGCTCGAAGCCATGCAGGAACGACGCGTGACGGTTGCGGGCCAGGGCTACGATTTGCCGTCGCCATTTTTCGTGATGGCCACGCAAAATCCCATCGAGCAGGAAGGCACTTATCCGCTGCCCGAGGCGCAACTCGACCGTTTTATGTTCAACCTGCGCGTGAATTATCCGTCGCACGCCGATGAAGTGCAGATTTTGCTCACCACCACCGGCGACGAGACCGCGCCGCTGGAAAAAATCTGGAACGGGGAGGAACTGCTCAGGTTGCAGCGCGTCGTGCGGCAGGTACCCGTGCCGGAAACGGTTGCGCACTACGCTGTCGCGTTGGTGCAGGCAACCCGGCCCGAAAGTTCCACCGCGCCGGATTTCATCAAACGCTACGTTCAATGGGGCGCCGGCCCGCGCGCGTCGCAATATCTCGCGCTCGCCGGAAAAGTTTTTGCCGTGCTGGACGGCCGGTTCAACGTCGCCCGCGAGGACATCAAGTGCGCGGCCAAACTGGTGTTGCGCCACCGCATCATCACCAATTACCGCGCCGAGGCGGACAAACATACCGTGGACGCGCTCATTGACCGGCTGCTGGGTGTGGTGAAATAAAATGAACCTGACATCGCCATTGCTTCGCCCGCCGCCGCGCATCGCGCCGCTGGACATGCAACTGCTCGCGGAATTGCCGTCGCTGGAGCTGCGCTCGCGTTGTCTGGTGGACGGCTTCCTGAACGGACGCCACCGCAGTCCGTGGAAAGGTTCGTCGGTGGAGTTTGCCGAGTATCGCGACTACCAGTTCGGGGACGATTTGCGGCGCGTGGACTGGCGGCTGTTCGCCCGCAGCGACCGGCTGTACGTCAAACAATACGAGGATGAGGCGCAGCTCCGGGTCTTCACCGTGCTGGATGCGAGCGCCTCGATGGATTTCAGCTCGCGGCGCAACGCGATGAGCAAGCTGGATTTCGCCCGGCTCGCGCTCGCGGGCATCGCCACGCTCGCGCAACGCCAGGGCGATGCCTTTGGCCTCGGCGTCGTCGGCGCGGAACTGGCGGATTTTCTCCGCGCCCGCTCGACAACTTCGCACTGGCAGACTTTCATCGGCCGCTTGGAACATTTTTCACCGCAACGTGAAACCGCCCTGGCGCGCGCCCTTGAATCGCTGGCGGAAGTCATCCCGGCGCACTCGCTCGTTGTGATCGCCAGCGATTTTTACGAAGACCTGCCGGCGCTGGAATCCGCGTTGAGCCGCCTGCGTTATGACGGCCAAGACTTCATTGGCCTGCACGTGCTGGATCCACTGGAATTGGATTTCGATGTGGATCATGCCGGCATCTGGGTGGACGCCGAGAGTGGCGCGTCGCAGCCGTTGCACGCACCGGCGGCGCGCGCCGGTTATCTGCAACGGTTCCGTCAATTCTGCGCCGGATTGGAGGAATAATTCCGCGCAATTGGCGGCGACTTTGTCCCGCTTCGGACCGATCAACCGCCTGTCGCCGCCCTGGCCGGCTATCTGGCCGCGAGAAAGGAGCGGACGAGATGAAGAAATTTTAGGAAACATTCATTTCACATTCCACGCTCAATGTTCAATTGCCGGCGGGTGCCCGGCGCATTTTTGGGTTGAATGTTGATTGTTGGATGTTCCTTATTCGCAAATGAACTGGCTTTTTCCAGGCTTTCTTGCCGGCGCGGCGGTCATCGCGTTGCCGGTCGTGCTGCACTGGCTGCGGCGAAAACCGCGCGACGTGGTGCGGTTTCCGTCGTTGCGTTTTCTCGGCGAATCGGCATTGCGTGACACGCGGCGAAACCAGTTGTTGCGCCTGCTCACACTGTTGCTGCGTTGCCTCGCCATCGCGTTGCTGTGCGCGGCATTCGCCCGGCCCTTCTGGGGCAAGACACCGCCGGCCACGCGTCGCGCACTAGTGATCGCACTCGACAATTCCATGAGCCAGCAGGCGCGCGGGCGCTGGGAGGCAACGCAGCGCTGGAGCCTGGACCAGCTTGGCGAATTAGGCCCCGGCGACCAGGCCGCGCTGCTGGTCATGGAACCGGAACCGACCTGGCTCGTGCCGATGACCGACGACCTGGCGCGCGTTCGCGCCGCACTGGCGGCGGCCCGGCCCGGCTACGACAAAACCCGTTACGCCCCGCCGTTGCGGCTCGCCGGCGACACGTTGGCGGGGACCGCGGCCGGCACAAAAATTCTCGCGTGGGCGGCGGACGAACAACTCGCCGGCTGGCGCGGCGCCGACCTCGCGGAAAAACTCCCGCCCGGCATCATCTTTCGGTTCATGGGGATCATGCCTGCGCCGCAACGCCAGGCCGCCATCATCTCCGCGCATCCATCCATTACCACCTCAAATTCGCTCGATGTCATCGTTCGCCAATTTGAACCCGCCACGCCCGACCGGCGGCAATTCACCGTCCGCGCCGGAGACCGCGTCCTCGCGACACAAAGCATTGTGCTGCATCCCGGCGACAACAATTTGACCATCGCCTGCGATTGGCCCGACGCCGCCGCCGGTTTGCGAGTCTCGATGGACGCGGACGATTTACCGGCGGATGATTCCGCATGGATCGCCGCCACGACAACCGCGACGAATCGCGTGCTGCTGGACGCCGCGACCGACACCGATTTTCTCGCGCATGCGCTGCGGGCCACGCAGAAAATTCAGGGAGCAGCCTTTGAGCCGGTCACGTTGCCCGATCACGCGTGGCCATTGGATGCGGTGGTGGTATTGCGCAACGACGCGTCGTTCCGTGACGCGGCCCTGGCGCGATTGAACCAGTTCCGCGAAGCTGGAGGCGCGGTTTGGATTTTTGTGGATGGCAGTGTGGCGCAAAAAGACTGGCTGCAGCACCAGGGTATCCGTGTAACCGCGCGACTGGCAGCTGACGAACCCTGGCATTTGCGCGACTGGGACCCTGAGCATCCGGCGCTGGCGGCGTTCGCAGGCCAGAGCCTGTTGCCGCTGCTCGATGTGGAATTCTATCGCGGCTTCGATCTTGCGGGCGACGCGCTCGCGCCGATCGCCAACTGGCCGGACGGGAAAATGGCCATTGCCGAACTTGACAGTGGCGGGCAGCGGTGGTTGCTCGCGGGATTTCCCCTCACTCGCGCGGCGACGGACTGGCCGATGCAGCCGTCGTTTGTGCCGTTCGTGCATTGCGCGGTGCGCTGGCTGGGCGCGTTCAAGGACAAGCGAACCGACTGGCGTGTCGGCGACACTATTCCATTGTCCGACAACACCGGCGTCTGGCGCGCGCTCGATACGCCGGCGCCGCAAAAAGATCTGGCCGTGGCCGGCAGCGTGCGACCGACCATGCCGGGTTTGTATGAATTTTCCGGGAACGGCGTAAAGCAGGTTTTCGCCGTGAACACGCCGGTGGAAGAATCCGATCTTTCGCCGTGGCCGAATCCGAACCGACTGGCGGCGCTCGAATCGCCGGCGTCCGCGCCGGCCGGCGTGCGCATCGCCGCCATGCCGTTGACCGCATGGGCCGCGGCCGAAAACCGCCAGCGACTTTGGTGGTGGCTGCTGGCCATCGGCGGTTGCGCGTTGCTCGCCGAATTAGCGATGGCCAACCGAACTTCCAGATGAAATTCGCAAACCATCAGACAACCGGCAGGGCGCATTATTCCGTGCGCGCCAGGGCGTTCCGCAAAAAACCAGGGAAAAATTATGAAAACAACCAAACCCAATTCTGAATCCTTTGTTCGAGGCCGGCACCGCGCGGCACTATGGATGCCGCTGCTGGACCTCGTCGCGGCGGGACTTGCGCTGACGTTGGCGTTGCTTTGGTTTGCGCATCCGTCGCTGTCACCGGTGGCCGACTGGCGGCGGATGGGAATTGGCTGGCTTGCGGGTCTTGCGGTCACCAGCATGGGCGCAGTGGCGTTGTGGCGCGCACGGCGGCGGACGATGTTGCGCAGCGCAGTGGAAATGGATGCCGTGCTGCCGACCGCCAACCGCCTTGAAACCGCAACCGCGTTACTTGGCGCCCAAGACGCATTGGCGAAGGCGCAGCGCGCCGAAACCGAACAATTTCTCCAGCAAACCCGGATCGTCTCGCGCCGCCGCCGGCTGTGGGTCCCGGTCATGCTGGTGACACTTCTTGCCTGCGCGCATTTGGCGACGTTGGTTTGCTGGGCGCGTCCCGGGCCAGGGACCGCCAACGCCAGGAAGCAGCCGGCAGTCGTGACGGCGGAGAAGTCGGCGCCAACGGCGCCGACCGCCAGCATAGACTGGCGGTCCCCTGAATCGGATACTTCGGCGACCGCCATTGAGGAAGTGCCGCTGGAAGCCGAGGCGGATTCCGCGACTGGTTTGCGCAATGCCGTCCTGGAAATCGAGGTAAACGGCACACCACGGTTGTCACAGCCGTTGCCGGATGATTTGAGCAAGCCCGGGCCGCACATACTCAAGCCTTCCATTTACCTCGACCAGTTGGATGTGAAGGCTTACGACATCGTCTCGTATCACTTAAGCGCGCAGCGCATCGCCGGCGTCCCGATGCCGCCGACGGTTTCCTCGGTGCAATTTGTGGAGATCAAGCCGATGCGCCAAGACACGTTCGTCAGCGCCGGCGGCGATCAGCCGGGCAAAAATTTCAACTATATCACCGCGCTCAAGGCGGCGCAGTTGCAACTAATGAAGGACAACTTCGCTCTTGCCCACCCGGACGCCAGCCATGACGACAGTGAGTGGCGCGACGAAAATTCCCGCGTCGGCGGCGAACAAAGCCAACTGGCCGCGCGGACCGGGGAAGTCATCGCGGTGATGACGACGAATCATTACCCGGAACAAATACTTGGCCTGGTGCGGCAGTCGGAGCCGTTGATGTCCGACGCGGGCGCGAAAATTGCGCGGCAGGAAAATCAACCCGCGCTACAGCCGCAAGGCCAGGCGCTGGCCGATCTCACCGAGGTGGAAAAATACCTCAGAAACGCCGTCCAGCTTGCCAGTTCGACGAGCAAGCAGCCGAATGCCACCGATCCGTTCCAGAGTCGGAAGAATCTGGAATTGAAGACTCATCCGCTTACGCGGGCCGGACAAATTGACGCGCTGGCCAGGGCGCAGTCACAACTCGCCAACGATCTGGCCGGCGGCAATACGAATGCCACCATCAAGCTTGCGAGTGAAGATCACCCGACCAATGACATCGCGGGCACGCCGGCTGAACGGCAGGCGAAGATCAAAGTGCGGATCGGCGATTTTTTGAACGACCCGGGAATGACGGGGGATGCGCTGAAACATTTGCAATCCAGTGATGAGTTTGCCGGCGAATCGCAGGAGCAGATTGACCAAAGCGATTTTGCCGCCGCCAGTGAACCGGCGGCCGAGGCGGCGCGCGAGTTGCAACAGACCGCCGCCGCGTTGCGCGCCGGCGGCAATCAAGCCGCGAAGGACAAGCTCGCGGACGCGTTGCTTCAGCTATCCACGGCCGCCGGAGACGCGCGTCGCGCGCCGCTGGCGAAATCGGACGCGGCCGCCGCCGCGGAGTTGAAGCAAACCGGGGATGCCGTGCGCCAAGCCGCCCAACAACTCGCCGCCGAAGCGCAGCGCCAGCAGGAAAACGGCGCCACCAACGCCGCCGCGCGGCTCGAAGACCTGGCGAATATGTTGCAGGGCGAGCCGCTGAAACAAATGCTGGCGCAGGCACAAGCATCGCCACGCGATGCCGCGCAGACCGGGGCCCTCGCGCAGAAATTGGATGAACTGGCCGGGCACGCCGGGCAACTGCGCAATCCTGGCCCGCTGTCACGCCAGGCACTCGCGCAACTGGTGGAACAGTTGCAGCGCGCACAAGCAAACTTGAATTATCTGGCATCGCAATACACCAGTCCCGGCGCGTCGCCATCCGGCCAGCCCGGCAAGGCCGGTTCATCCGCCGGCATTTCTTCTCCCGGCACGGGCAGCGTCGGCGCGCCGAGCGGGCCGGCACAGGCAGGAGCAGCGAAAATGAGCCGGGCTGACATGCAGCGGGCGGAGGGCGCGCAATTGTTAGACGAATTGCGGCTCGACAGCATGGACGCCAGCGGCGCGCCGTCCGGCATGATTTATGCCGCCCAACTCGACAAAATACTGCGCTCCGCGGCGGAGATGCCGGCGACCGACCCGGACAACTTCGCGCCATTGGCCGCGGAGATGGACGCGCCGTTGACGGGTTTGATCAACTCGTTGCAAACAGAACTGGCGGGAATGCGCCGGCAGTTCGAATTGGTGTCGGAAGAAACCGCGCCGGCCCCGCCGGCGTATCGCGCCGCGGTGGCGGATTATTTCGAGCAGGTTTCGCGTGATTACCAGCCGGTCAAAGACGAACCCGATGACTCACATTGAATGGCAATTTGGCGGCTGTCTGCGCGGCTGGCCCGAGCCGGCGGCGATGGCGCTGCTGGCGACGCTCGGCGTGGCGGGGATGGTTTACGTCGTCTGGTTTTATCGGCGGACGCTGGGCGAACTGACACCCTTGGCGCGGCGGTGGCTGGCCGGTTTGCGATCGGCGGTGGTGCTGTTGTTGTTGTTGTGCCTGGCCAATCCGGATCGCGTGGAGGACACGGCATTGCCGAAAAATCTGTCGCGCACGCTCATGGTGCTGGTGGACCGCTCGCCCAGCATGAGCGCGCCGGATTATCGGGGCGACACGCGTCTCGCGGCGGCGGTGCGGCGCTGGCGGGAGGTGGAACCGGCGGCGAAGCAGAATTTCGCGAATCTGAATTACTGGCGATTTGCCGGCGATCTGCAGCCCGCGGCATCGCTGGACGACGCGGTCAACGCCGGCCCGCCCGGCAGCGAAGCACATTTATTCGCGTCGTTGCGGCAGGCGCTGGCGAAAAATCCCGCGGCCATCGTCTGCCTTACGGACGGCCTGGACACGAGCCAGGATGACGCGGGGAAATTAACGGCGGAGGCAGAGGCGCGCGGGGTGCCGATTTATTTTGTGCCCGGTGAAAATCATCTTTTGCCGGGAGCAAGCCTGACATTGCGAGAAGTCAAGGCGCCGGCGCGCGTGCTGCGGCAGTCACAGTTCACGGCGACGGCGGTGATTGAAACGGTGGTGGCGCAGGATCAGGAACTGCCGGTGGAACTTTGGGTCAACGGCAAAAAAGCGGCGGCGACGCGGCTGGCCGAACATTCGGGGCGGAACATGTTGTCATGGCCGGTGAAGGTGGATTCGGGCGAACCGGGCACGTTGACGGTGGAATTTCGAGCCGGCGACCAGGCGGCGTCGTGTGTGGCGGACGTGGTCGGGAGCGCGACGATGGACGTGCTTTATTACCAGGGGGCGCTGCAATGGGGCTACCGGTTTTTGCGCGGCGCGTTGGAGAGCGATCCGAGCTTCCGGCTCACGGCGATTTTGAACCCGGCGTTGCAAGTGCAACTCACGGCGGCGAACGGCGAGGCGCTGACGGATTTGCCGGAGGACGCGGCGGAATTGCGGCGATTTCAGATCGTGGTTCTGGCCCATGTTTTTGCGGACCAATTGACGCCAGGGCAGCAGAAGGCGCTGGTGGATTATGTGCGAAATGGCGGCGGGGTGCTGTTTATTTCGCCGGACACGGAGGCGGCGGAAGGATTTTCCGGCACGGCGCTGGAGCAGATGCTGCCGGTGGCTTTCGCCGCGCGAAATAATCCGGCCCCCGCGGTGCAGCCGATGCAAATTCAATGGCCGGCGAACGCGCCGCCTGCGCCGCGTTGGCCGGCGGCACAGGCGGGTGACGATCTGTCTGGGGGCGGCAGCCAAGCGATTAGGTTGAAACCGTTTGCGCCGCCGGCGGGCGCGCAGCGTTCAGCGGCGACTGATTTGTTTTCCGACGCCAACGACGCGGCGCTGCCGCAATTCGCGACGAATGCGAAAGTGCGCGCGGTGAAGCCCGGCGCGGAAATTCTGGCGGTGAGCGGCGCTGGCGCGCCGGAGGTGTTGCTGGCCCGGCAGCAGTTTGGCAACGGCTTCACGGCGGCATTGACGACGGATTTGTTGTGGCGCTGGAAGTTGTCGCTGCCGAGCAGCAGCCATGCGGTGGAAGAATTCTGGCAACAATTGCTGCTGTCGCTGGCGCCCGCGACGGGTGAAGGATTGCGCGTTGTGAAACTCACGCCATTGCCAGTGGCCAATAGCCCGGCGCTGTTTGCCGTGAATGGAGACAAATCGCCGACGCTCGAAGCTGTGTCTCCAACCGGCGCGCATCAACAGTTGATGGTTACGGATGCAACAACGGCGGATGGCCCGGCGTGGCAGACGAGTTTCATTCCCACCACGACAGGCCGATGGGAGGTGCGGGCGACGGATGCGGCGGGCCGGCAGGCGCGAGTGATGTTTACGGTCGGGAAAAAGCCGGTTTCGGCGGAATTGCTGAATCTGCCGACGGACTTGGCCGGCATGAAACAGATGGCCGAAAGCACGGGCGGCGCGCTGGTACAGGAAGCGGCGGATTTTCAACCGGCGATGGAAACGACCGTCACGCCGCCGCCGAAAACGCCGGAACCGTTGTGGAATTCCGGTCTGTTACTGTTGGTGATGTTGGGACTTTACGCCTCGGAATTAATCACGCGGAGATGCTACAAATTATTATGAATAGAATGCCGAAAATCTGCCGTCGCCATTTTTTACGCACCCTGATCGCGGGCGCGGCGCTCGCGCCGGGACTGACAGCGATGGGCGGCGTTGACAGCTTGCGCGGCGACCGCGTGGGCTGGGCGCGATTGAAAACCCCCAGCCCAAATTGGAAACGCCACGCGGGTGGCGATCCGATTCTGATGAAATTCTTCCGGGACGAGACCACGCTTAACATTGATCCGACCTGGTATGTGGCTGACGCGAACGACCTGGGCGAACTATGCCAGTATCCGTTTCTATTTTCGCAAGGAGTGGGGGTGATTACCGGGCAAGTTGGGCAGGGCGACATCGCCGAATATATCCGGCGCGGCGGATTCGTGCTGGTGGATGCCTGCCACGATATCCATGTCACGCCGGATTTTGACGAGTTCCTGCGCCAGCAAATCGAGTTTTACTCCGCGGCGCTGCCCGGGGCGCGCGTGGTCACGCTGCCGGCGACCCATGACGTTTACCGTTGTCACTTCCAGATTCCAAACGGCCATCCGCCACATACGTTTATGTCTAATGTTTATGACGCGAAAAAAGCGGCGCACGGGCTTTACGGCTTGATGATCGGTTCGCGCCTGGCGGGTATAATCAGCGTGTGTGGATGGCAATGCGGCTGGGATCTTGTGACGGAGTATGCGAGCACCGCGTCGGCGGGAACCGACGTGGCCTGCATGCAAATGGTGGTAAACATCTATATTTATGCGATGACGCAGGGAGCGTGATGATGAAAGTAATTTCCCCGGCGCGCCTTGAAAACGCCGCCGGCCTGGCGCAATACTCCCGCCGGGTGCGCGGCTTTCGGTCCTTTGCGCCCAAGCGCTTTGCCTGGAGGAAATGTTTCACACCGCCATTCCGCGCGGCGCGGTATTTCACGCGGACAGCAAACGCCGCCGGGAAGTTGAATTCACGCCAGCACTGAGGGCGTTGACGGAAAAAACCATGGCCGAACTGCTGGAGTCAACGGACATCCCGCGCATCGAACACGGGT
This sequence comes from Limisphaerales bacterium, assembly GCA_052140285.1. Taxonomy (GTDB): domain Bacteria; phylum Verrucomicrobiota; class Verrucomicrobiia; order Limisphaerales; family UBA11358; genus UBA11358. The sequence continues at coordinate 12,127 of JBKQUF010000271.1, forward strand.
GATGACAAATGTGGTGCCGCGAAGCCTGCGAAGAATGTTACGATTTCGCAGTCTCGGAAATTGCTCGAGGCTCTGGCGTTTCTTGGTGAGGGGTGTCGAGGGAATAATAAATTCCGTTCTCGCGACGGAAAATTTGGTAGTGTTGTTTCATGGCTCGTCTTCGTTTACGAGCCTCCCATAGAACCGTGCCGACTTGTTAGCGACTTCTGGCGGCTTGGTGGATGTCTTTTGACTGCCTTGTGCTCAACGGGCTGATTTTATGCATAATTTCATACACACTTGGCCGGCCTGACTTCCCAACTTTTCCTCGGCCAGCCACTTGCGTATGGAGGCGAGGGTCGGAATCGGACGCATCCCGCCTTCCACAAGCCACTCGAAATCAACGGTCTAAATCATCATCGTTGCCCTGAAAATAAAGGCGTTTATGCATTATGTCAAGGATAACTGTAGCGAACTTTTTTTAACTCCATTTTACTCTCAACCGATGCGGTTTGCTGGCACTGCTGCTGGCACTTTTTGATGGTTCAAGGTTTGTCGAACCGGTGCTGTCGGTGAGGCAACTTGTCAGCAGCAGCGCGGGGCGCGCTTTCTGACTTTTGGCGGTTGGCGGCGAGTAGCGGGGAGCCGTGGCTTGCAGGGTGAAGGGGCAAGGGGCAAAGCTGATTTCAAGCATCAGTCAGCTTTACAAATAATTTGACAATTAAGCGCGATTTGGCAATGCTTTAGTCAAGGTTAAAATCGCAAGAAGTGTTACGCGGCAAGGGACTGGGAACCTGCGCGCGGCAGTTGGTGGGTGAAATTGCCACCGTCAAGTCGCTGGACATCTTGTTGCCGGTCAAGAGCGCTGAAGGCCAGACCGAACTGCGCTTGCGCACAGTGGCACGTCCAGAACGAATGGTGGCCGAACTCCTGCACCGGCTCGGGCTTCAGTTGCCCGAACAAAGCCG
>JBKQUF010000272.1:0-6615 GCA_052140285.1 Limisphaerales bacterium
TTAACGGGGCCAACAATCATCCCCGGCATGCCGCCTCTGGCGCATTCATCAGGTCGAAACCAGTGCGCCCCCATCATTGGGCAGATACTATCATCCTTCATCCCGGCGCGGCGGTCAAATGAAGAAAACCTTTTTTCTTTGGATAAATTCGACTTCGACAAACAAAAAAAGCGGCTGAAATTTCTTCCAGCCGCGCTCGTTTTAAGTTCCTCCCAACCGGTGTGGGTCAGTAATCCATTCCGCCCATGCCGCCGCCCGGGGGCATTTGAGGCGCCGGTTTATCCTTCTCCGGCGCGTCGGTGATGAGGCATTCAGTGGTGAGCAAGAGTCCCGCAATGCTCGCCGCGTTCTGCAACGCGCTGCGCGTGACTTTCTTGGGATCAACGATGCCGGCCTTGACGAGGTCTTCGTATTCGCCGGTGGCGACGTTGTAACCTTCGTTGCCCTTGGCTTTCTTGACCGCTTCCACAATCACGCTGCCTTCCACGCCCGCGTTGGCCGCGAGCGAGCGGAGCGGGGATTCCACCGCGCGTTTGACGATGCCGATGCCGATGGCTTCGTCTTCGTTGGCGCCTTTGACGGCTTCAATCGCCGCGATGCAGCGGATCAACGCCACGCCGCCGCCGGCCACGATGCCTTCTTCGACGGCCGCGCGGGTCGCGTGCAAGGCGTCTTCCACGCGCATTTTCTTTTCCTTCATCTCGGTTTCAGTCGCGGCGCCGACATTAATGACGGCCACACCGCCGGCGAGTTTCGCCAGGCGTTCCTGCAATTTTTCGCGGTCGTAATCGCTGGTCGTTTCTTCGATCTGGCGGCGAATCTGGTTCACGCGGCCCTGGATATCGCTGGACTTGCCGTTGCCTTCCACGATGGTCGTGTTTTCCTTGTCCACAACGACGCTCTTGGCGCGGCCGAGGTCGGCCAATTCAACGCCTTCGAGCTTGATGCCCAAGTCTTCGCTGATGAATTTGCCGCCGGTGAGCACTGCGACATCCTGCATCATTTCCTTGCGGCGATCGCCAAAGCCCGGGGCCTTGACGGCGCAGACATTGATGGTGCCGCGCAATTTGTTCACCACCAAAGTCGCGAGGGCTTCGCCTTCGACTTCTTCGGAGATGATGAGGAGCGGTTTGCCGAGCTTCGCCGTTTTTTCCAAGATCGGGAGCAGGTCCTTGAGGCTGCTGATTTTCTTTTCGTAGATCAAAACGTAGGCGTCTTCGAGCTTCGCTTCCATTGTTTCGGCGTTGGTGATGAAGTAGGGCGACAAATAGCCCTTGTCGAACTGCATGCCTTCCACCACTTCAAGCGTCGTCTCGATGGACTTCGCCTCTTCCACGGTGATCGTGCCGTCTTTGCCGACTTTATCCATCGCATCGGCGATCTTGTCGGCGATGTCGTAGTCCCAGTTGGCGGAAACGGCCGCGACCTGCTTGATTTCCTCCTTGTCCTTCACCTTTTTGGCGATTTTGTCCAACTGGGTGACCGCGGCTTCCACGGCCTTGTTGATGCCGCGCTGGATGCCGATGGGGTTCGCGCCGCTGGTGACAAATTTCAAGCCTTCGCGATAGATCGACTCGGCCAGGACCGTGGCGGTGGTGGTGCCGTCGCCGGCGGTGTCGCTGGTTTTGCTGGCCACTTCGCGGACCATTTGGGCGCCCATGTTTTCATAAGGGTCCTCCAATTCGATTTCCTTGGCCACCGTCACGCCGTCCTTGGTGACCGTGGGGGAGCCGAATTTTTTATCGATCACCACATTGCGGCCCTTGGGACCGAGCGTGGCGACGACCGCCTTGGAGAGTTTGGCGACGCCGCGCAAGATTGCCTGCCGCGCCTGTTCGTCAAATATCAATTGTTTTGCTGCCATAATTTTAATCAGTTTTAAATTTTAATTTTTTAGTTTTGGATTATTCAAGGACCGCCAGGATGTCGTCCGACGAAAGGATTTTGTATTCCTTGCCGTCGATCTTGATTTCCGTGCCGCCATATTTGGAGACCAACACGCGGTCGCCTTTTTTGACTTCGAACGGAACTTTTTTGCCGTTGTCATCGGTCTTGCCCGTGCCGAGCGCGACGATGATGCCTTCCTGGGGTTTTTCCTTGGCGGTTTCAGGGATGATAATGCCGCCCTTTTTTACTTCTTTTTCTTCGACTGGTTCGACCAGGATGCGGTCGCCAATCGGCTTTACGTTTAGTGCCATAGTTTGTGTCTTTTGGTTATGTTTGAGTTGTTTACTGTAATCAAATCCCATCGCACCCGCGATGAGAAAATTTTAAAAATCGTTTATTTCGCCGGCGAAATTCCGCCGGGCAATCGTTCAAAAACCGGCAAATGTTCCACGGACGTCCGCCCCGCCGCGCGGGCGAGAACGCTGCGGACTTCACCCGGTACGTTTGGCAAATCGCCGTCAACAAAGTTTCCCAAATTTCTTATCGAGATCATCGGATTAAATTGTTCGCCGTAAATCGCCCTGGCTGCGGCCAGCATTTCCGCCAGCGGCATTCCGTGATTCAGCAGGGCGTAAACATCCAGCATATCTTTGGCCGCCGAGCGATTCCAAATCGCCCCCATTTTATTCCCCGCGATGTCATGCAACGTCGCCACGTAAGCCACGCCATCGTCCGTCAAGTCCGGTTCGCCCACTCGACCGTTTGGCAGGCCGCCGATAAATTCCAGTTTAACCGCCCCGCCCCGATTCACAATCGCGGACAACAAATCCTGTCGTCCGCGAATCACTTCCGCATTTTTCAGAAGCGGCAGTGCCAGCAATTCTTCAGGCAAAAAAAAATTGTCCGTAAAAAAATCAAAATCAACCGATTGTCGATGGCCGATTCGCACCGCCAATCCCGTTCCGCCGTAAAGCACAAAATGCCGCGGAATTTGTTTTAATTCCGGCCACAATGCCCGCTGCGGCGCGGGCAAAATGTCCAGCCGCGGCGCGAAACTCATCGTCCCCTCCAATTCAAGGGCCGCGCGTCGCCCAGTACTTTGCGCCGCGGCAAATCCGGCACAGGCAATTCAAACGCATTGTGCCAGATGACCCATGATCCCATTTCAAACCATCCCGGCTGCGCGTGTTCCAGCGCATCGCGAAACGCAACCAAGCCGAAATGTTCTTGCGCAAACTTCACGTCTTCCCAGGTTCCCAAATCCATGATCTGCGCCACCAACCGCCGAACGTCCTGCAGCGAAATTTCCGGCGGCTGCCACCAAATCAATTTCGCGGCGATCCGTTTCAGTTGTTCTTCGTTGGCCATTTTGCAAATGTTATTTTATGAAATTTTCATGCACCCGCGATGAGAAAATTGGTTCGCGCGAACAATGTTCGGGGAGCGCGACCGTCCCGGTCGCCGTCCGACGCGTCTCGCGGCGGACATTTGAGGCGTCCGCGAACAAATGAAATTCCGTCGCAGTGCGGCTGGCGAACGAGACGTTCACCAGTGCGCGCTGGGCGCGCGCGCTCCCCAATTTTAAATCTGTCTGCAATAAATTCATGTGATCTCGCTACTAATCCACCCGAAATGCCGCCTAGAACTGAGGTAACAAGTGGATGTTCTAAAAATTTGTTTAATAGATTTTTTGCTTCCTGCTTTTCTGCCGTGGAAAAACGAGAGTGGCCAATTGCTGCATTTAATCTCTCTATATCAATAATCGTCGAAATGGCATTGTTATTTCCTAATTGCACATTACTAGAATTCTCAATTTTAATGCTCTGATCAAATGTAATGGTAATTGGCGAACGTTGGGTTCCTTCAACGACGTCTACTCCAAATGCAGTAATAGTTCCGATTCCACCTAGTATACCATTTTGCAATTTCTCGTACGGTTTCCAACTAATCAAATTGTAATCGCTGAGCTGATTACAAATGAGAAAAAAATCGCGAGCATCAATGCCTTGTGGAACACAGCGTTCACCCCATTTAGGTGTGATATCTCGACGGCGTTCATAAAACTGCTTTAAAACAATTGCTCTAAGTTCGCTGTCTTTCATGTGGTCTTGGCCTTTTGAAACTGTGATCATTTGTGATTCCCAGACATCCACATCAGCTTGTGTCTGAAAAATATGATTAATTTGCCTGGGAGCATTTACAAAATTGGTAACAAAATAAACCTTCGCTCCGCTTTCGATCGTAATTCGGCATTGTTTAATAATTTCTTTGACAGCTGTATTTCCATGCAAAGCTAAAAACGCATGAAAAACATCGTATGGGATCACCAGATCCAACGAAGGACATAATGATTGCTTTTTCATTTTGGCCGACAATTCCACTACCTTATGAATTGCGGCAGTTTTTTTTTGCTTTGCAATAATCGTGTCTAGATTATTTACCATATTTTTGGCTATTTCTTCTCATCCACCACTTCGGCATCAATGACGCCTTCGTCCTTCTTTCCTTCAGACTTCGGCTGTTCGCCTTGCGGCTGGCTGCCGGCCGACGGTCCAGCCTGCGCGGCCTTGTCGGCTTGGGCCTTGGCGGCGGCGGCTTTGTAAATCTCGGCGCTCACGGCCTGCCAGGCTTCGTTTAATTTTTCCGCGGCGGACTTGATGGCCGCGGCATCGCTGCCTTTCAGCGCTTCCTTCACCGCGTTGACCGCGGCTTCAATCTTGCCCTTGTCGTCGCCGGAAATCTTGTCGGCGTTGTCCTTGAGCATTTTCTCGGAGCGATATACGGCGTTGTCCGCTTCGTTTCGCGTTTCAATCTCTTCCTTCTTCGCCTTGTCCTCGTCCGCGTGCGATTCGGCGTCCTTGCGCATCTTCTCGACTTCGTCCTTGGAGAGGCCGCTGCTGGCGGTGATGGTGATTTTCTGCTCCTTGCCGGTGCCGAGGTCCTTGGCGCCCACGTGCAGGATGCCGTTGGCGTCGATGTCGAACGTCACTTCGACCTGCGGCACGCCGCGCGGGGCCGGCGGAATGTCGGTCAGATGAAATTTGCCGATGGTCTTGTTGTCCTTGGCAAACTGGCGTTCGCCCTGGAGTACATGGATTTCCACGCCGGGCTGGTTGTCGCTGGCGGTGGAGAAAATTTCCGATTTCCGTGAGGGAATCGTCGTATTGCGCTCGATTAATTTTGTGAATACGCCGCCGAGCGTCTCGATGCCCAATGACAGCGGGGTCACATCGAGCAAGAGCACGTCCTTCACTTCACCCTTGAGCACGCCGCCCTGGATGCCGGCGCCGATGGCGACGACTTCATCCGGGTTCACGCCCTGGTGCGGCTGTTTGTTGACGAGAGTTTTTGCCACTTCCACCACATGCGGCATGCGGGTCATGCCCCCGACGAGCACCAACTCGTCAATTTTCGCGGCTTCGATGCCCGCATCGTTCAAGCAGGCCTTGACCGGCTTGATGGTGCGCTCGAACAGGTCGTCGGTGAGCTGTTCCATTTTGGCGCGCGTCAAAGTTTTTTGGATGTGCTTCGGCCCGCTGGCATCCGCCGTGATGAACGGCAAATTAATATCGTATTGTTGCGCGCTGGAAAGGGCGATCTTCGCCTTCTCAGCCTCTTCCTTGATGCGCTGGAGCGCGTCGGGCTGCTTGCGCAAGTCCATGCCGGATTCCTTTTTAAATTCGTCCAGAATCCAATCCATCAGTTTATTGTCCCAGTCGTCACCGCCCAAATGGGTGTCGCCGTTGGTGGCTTTGACTTCAAACACGCCGTCGCCGATTTCCAGCACGGAAATATCAAAGGTGCCGCCGCCCAAATCGTACACGGCAATCTTTTCGTCCTTTTTCTTGTCGAGACCGTACGCGAGCGATGCCGCCGTGGGTTCATTGATGATGCGGAGCACTTCGAGGCCGGCAATCCGCCCGGCGTCTTTGGTGGCCTGGCGTTGGGAATCGTTGAAGTAAGCGGGCACGGTAATGACCGCCTGCGAGACTTTTTCGCCGAGGCGCGTTTCCGCGTCGGCTTTCAGCTTGGCGAGAATCATCGCGGAAATTTCGGGCGGGGAAAACTGCTTCGGTTTGCCGTCCACTTCCACTTCGATGGCCGCGTCGCCGTTGGAAGCCTTCACCACCTTGTAGGGCACGCGCTTGATTTCTTCGCCCACTTCCTCAAATTTGCGGCCCATGAAGCGCTTCACGGAATAAACCGTGTTGCGCGAATTGGTGACGGCCTGCCGTTTGGCGGCCTCGCCAACCAGGCGTTCGCCGCTCTTGGTGAACGCCACCACGCTCGGCGTCGTGCGTTTGCCCTCGGAATTTTCCAAGACCAACGGCTCGCCGCCTTCCATGACCGCCATGCAGGAATTGGTCGTTCCTAAATCGATGCCTAAAACTTTTGCCATAAAAAATCGCTTGGTTAAATTGTTTCGCTTGCCTTTCGCTTCCTAGTGCAATTCAAGTGCCGTTCGCGGGAAAATGGAAAAATTGCGAAAAATAAGGCAAATAGAGAGATTTTACCGTTTTCCCGAAGAATGGCCAATAGCGCCAATGCGCCGCAATGGCACAACCATAAAGGATTGTGGCACAGTTTTTACCCTCGCTCTTTCCGTCCCATGAACCCGGGGGGACCCACACCACACCCGGGCCCTCACCCCACCCATCCGATGGGAGCGGCGAGGGAAAACGCCATCCCCAAAGCTACGGCGGTCAGGTAGCAGGCGAACGCGCCTAG
>JBKQUF010000273.1:0-2958 GCA_052140285.1 Limisphaerales bacterium
GCTTGAGCCCTGACGCATGGTTTTTCGCCAACTTTTTTAACTATCGGGACATAGCGATCTATTTTGTGCCGGCATTTGTTGTGCTGCTGGCCGCAGGGGCAATAAAGAACCTGCGGGCAAGAGGTGATGCCAATGGCGATGTCCCACCGTGATTGTCGCGGAGCGATAGACGGTGATTAGCCGGGGACAACGTCCCCCGGACGGTGCGTCCCGAAGAAACGCTGAAAAACAAAACGCTCTGTTTTTTCTGATAAAGAATTGGCGTTGCGTCCGAACTCGCTTGCGTCGTGGAGTGCGGTGGCTGGCGGGGAATAGGGCTGACACCGCTTTCTCACATCGGATGTCCGGTGTTCGATGTTTTTCCTCTTCCCCAAAGCGGCGTGTGCCCCCTGCCCCGCCGCACTCCACGACGCTACCGCGACTGCCGTGGTCTTCGCGTGGCTGCACCTTAGCCGCGCCATGTCTCCGCGCTGATCTTCGTTCACTTCGTTTGCTTGGTGTTTATTTCCGCTTTTTTTCATTCCTTTCTCGATTTTCCGCTTTCTGCTTTCTGTTTTCCACTTTCATTTCATGTTTCCCAGCAACATTACACTTTCCGATTTCTGTGGTTAAGTGGCGGCGTTATGAACAAAAACAGTTCAAAGTCCGGCCCGGAAAACCATCCCGGTCTCATTACCCCGGCCGGCCCGGATTTTGGACGCCACCCAATAAATACCATGAAAAAAACAAACAACCTTCCCTGTCTTGCCGCCGCCGGTTTTGGCCTGTTGGCCGCCGGTTGCGCCACCACCATCAACACGCCCCAGGGCAAAATCGTCTCCATCACCGAACGCGGCATCGGCCTGGAAGTGACCGCCACGGACGAAACCACGCAATCGCCCAAGGTGAAATTCGGGTTCTTCAGCTCGGCGGTGGTCATTGAACCCAACTCCACCAATGCGCCGACCTATTCGCCGAATTTTGCGAACACGTTCGACTTCAACCAGGCGGGCGCGTTGAGCCTGGGCGTGGGCGAGAACATTGCCAGCGGCAACTACCAGACCATGCAACCCGGCGCCACCAACAGCGCGCTCGTCACCCAACCGGTCATCCCGAAATAAACCAGAAAGCAGAAAGGGAAAGGTATATGATGCCGCAGCTTCAGTTTGATGCGGGGGAAGGATTTTCCGCAAGATGCGAAAAATTGCCGGCGGGACGCCCGTGCTCCCCGGAACTTCCCATTCAGTTTGACCTGGCGTTGGCGCGGCAAATGGCCGAATTCTCCCGCAAAGCTTATGACGACGTTGACGCCGGAAAAGCGCCGGCCCTCGCGCCTCGCCTGTCTTCTTCCCTCTCCCCTCAACGGGGAGAGGGATTGAGGGTGAGGGGTGAGAATTATATTAGCCCTCCCGCAAAACAAACCGGCGTCACTATCAGTCCCATTGTTGATCCCACCTCCCCTGCCCTCCTCTTTGATCCGCTCACCAATGCCCGCGTGCTTGTCACGGATGTCGGCGACGCCATTGTCCTGGCTTTTCGCGGCACCAAAAACATCCGCGACTGGCTGATTGATTGCGATTTCCTGTTGAAAGAAATCGGCGACGCCGACCCGGCCATCACCCCCACCCAGCGGCTCATGGGGTCGTCTCCCGCGCCCAGGGTTCACCGGGGATTTCTGCGAGCGATGGATTCGTTGCTGCCCAAAATCGTCCACTATCTGGAGGGGCCGGACATGGGCGGCGCGCCGAAACCGTTGCTCATCACCGGGCACTCGCTGGGCGGGGCGCTGGCCACGTTGGCCGCTTATTTTCTCTGCCGGCGCGGCCATCCAATCCGGGCGGTGTTCACCTTTGCCTCGCCGCGCGTGGGCGATGTGGCCTGGCGAAGGGAATATAATGGGACTGAGGAAAGTTTTTGGCGGGACGCCCGCGCTCCTCAAACGCTGGGAGAAAAGACGTTTCGCGTGGCGGCGGCGGGCGACCTCGTGCCGCTCGTGCCCGGCTTGCTGGACGGCTACCGGCACGCGGGCACGGAAGTGTTTTTGAAAGCAGAAAGTGGAAAACAGAAAGCTGAAATTAAAATCCAGCCGAATCACGCCTGGGAAATTCTCTGCGATGAATGGCGCGCTATCCGCGCGATGAGCCGTGGCGATTTGGATTTCATTTTGAAATTTCACGCCCTCGACAACGACTACCTCCCGCTCTTACAGGGAATGACCAATGTCTAACCCGGAATCTCGCATCTGCCAGGCCGGAGCGCCGGTTTACAACCGGCTTTGGCATCCGAAAGTCCCAAGCCGACAACCTGTCGGCGCTCCCCTTCCGTTTCCTGCTTTCAGTATTTAATTTTTTATGCCGATTTTAGCCCAAGCAGATGTGAATTCGCTGCCCGCCGGTTGGCTGAAGAACATGCTCATCTTCATCATCGCGGTCATTGCCGTGGCGTCGTTTGCCTCCAGCGCGTTCGTCACCTTCCTCCAGTACCACCTCGAAAAACGGCGCGACGCCCACGCCGCCACCGAACCCCGCCCGCGCGAGATTCTGCCGCAGCCGCTCGGCATCGAAAAAATCTCCAAGCGCTACAATCATGACGCGGCGGAGCAGCGGTTCAAGTCGCTCGAAGTGGCCACCGACCGCCACGGCGCCGAGATTGAGAAGCTCAAGGACACCCTGCGTCTGGATTTGCCGAACCTGGAACGGCGCCTCGACAAGGCCAATGAAGAGCGCGTGGCAAACGTCCACGATCGCATCAATGAAATTCTGGGTGAAGTCCGCGAACTGCGCGGGGAAATGAAGAACCGGGAATGAATTTTAAGCTTTCAGCTTTTCAGCTTTCTTTGTGTCCTAATTTCTGCTTTCTGCTTTCGAATTTCTATTTTTTCTGTGCGTCCGCGCCCATCCCATTTCAAAAAAAGCGGCGAACTACTCCCCCTCTCCAGGTGCAGAGGGCCGGGGTGAGATTCCCCCGAAAGATTCGCGC
>JBKQUF010000274.1:0-7295 GCA_052140285.1 Limisphaerales bacterium
CCAGGAACGGACATCGCGGAGCTTGGGACTCCGAAATCGTCGCGGCCTGCCGAGGCCGGGATTGGCGGCGAGCATTTTGAACGTCTCATGGGCCGCTTCGATGACGCGCGTCGCGGCATCGGGATTATCCTGGGCGATGAAATGCCAAATGCCCCAAAGTTCATCCTCGACGCAAGGATCAACGATTCATTTAGGCATTAGAGCATGATTCTTTCATCCGTTTGCGGAGGCGGCGAAACATTTTCCCGCCATCAACGCCTTCGCCACGGTCAAGGCGGTCAATGCTTTGGAGCAACTGCGTTGCCAGTTCCTCAACGGTCTTGGGCGCTCGGGGCAGCCGCACGGCTTGGTCTTCCTTGAGACGGCGGAGACCGGCGCGGACAACTTCACTGGCGGTCTGAAACAGGCCGCTCTCGACTTCTTTTTCCACAAACTTCGCCAATTCGGGCGTCAACGATACATTCATGCTGGAAGCCTCATATAATTAACTTCACTGCATTCTGCCACGAATAACAGGAATGAGTCAAATTTTGTTATTGGCATTTTTGCGATTTTTCCTGCTTCCGGGGCATGTCGCGACCCGCTATTAACGAAAATGGAAAAAACGATGTAACCCAGCAAGTCATAAAAGTTGAATGGAGCGGGCGATGGGAATCGAACCCACGTGTGCAGCTTGGAAGGCTGCCGTTCTACCATTGAACTACGCCCGCAAATCCTGGGCGCATCTTACGCAAGGAAACAAAAATGAGCCAGCTTTTTGTGAATCGTTTGTGAATCGCGGCATCGTGGGCCGTTTGCGGTCGGGTGCCGATAAAATTCAAAAACCGATAAAAGATTGTAACATTTTTTCGCTGCCGGTTAAGCAATGATTATATTATCATTTCGGGCGTTGGGTTGGGCGGAAGATGCACATGATTTTATTGAAAATAAATGTCCCTTTTTGGAGCGGTGCGGACATTAACAGGTATCGGGTCGGGAAAGATCGGTAACGGAATGAATTTGCCATGAAAGCGTTTCATCCAAACACGCGTGGGAAACAGGCATTCACCTTGCTCGAATTGCTCGTGGTCATCGCTATCATCGCGATTCTGGCGGCCCTGTTATTGCCAGTCCTGGCGCGGGCCAGGGAAAGGGCGCAACGCATCAGTTGCCTCAACAATCTCAAACAACTGAACTTGGGCTGGCAATTGTATGCCGACGACGACAACGGCATTCTCGCTTCAAACGACTGGGATTATCGCTCCGCGACCATCGCGGAAAGTTCGCCGGGGTGTTGGGTTCTGGGAAATGCCACCCTCGACACCAGCCCGGCCGACATCACCGCCGGCACGATTTATCCCTATGTGAAGAGCCTGCCGTCGTATCGCTGCCCGACGGATCGCGGCCTGGTGTCGGGCGCCGGCGTCCTCATGTTGCGCAGTTATTCCTTGAGCTGTTTCATGGGTGGACCGCACGCGGACACCGATAACTGGAATGTCAGGCCGGTCCATCACAGCACCGAAATTCTTCATTCATCGAGCGCCTTGACGTTTCTTGATGAGGACGATACCACGATTGACGACGGGCATTTCCTCTATTCGGACACCGTTGATGCCTGGTATAATGTCCCTTCCTGGCGGCATGCCAATGGCGATACGATGGCGTTTGCCGACGGGCACGAGGAGTACTGGAAATGGCGCAGTTCCTTGCCGGCCACCACCTATTTTGCGGACAGTTCAAGTGTCACCGATCCTAACGCCCTCGGCGACATTCATCGGCTGCAGCAGACCGCGGCTGTCGCCGCATACTGAACTTGCTGAACGTTCGTCACGAAATGGGTTGCAATTGTAATGGCATTTGTTACAGAATCGGCGCATGAGGACGAGTTGCCGTTTTGCGATGGCCGTGCATGTGCTGGCCGTGCTGGCCTATCACGAGGGGGATCGGGTCACCTCGACGGCGCTGGCCGGGAGTGTGAATACGAACCCCGTCATTATCCGGCGTCTCCTGCTTTCGTTGCAAAAGGCCGGATTGGTGGACACCTGCAAGGGGGCCGGGGCCGGATCACGGCTCAGCCGTTCGCCGCGCCGCATCAATCTGGCCGAAGTGTTTCGTTCCGTGGAAGTTGCCGAATCATTTGCCATGCTTTCCCGAAAACCAAATGCTCAATGCCCCATCGGCCAGGGCATTATCGATGTTTTGGACAGGATTTTTGCGTCCGCCCAGCGAGCGATGGAGCAGGACCTGGCGAAGACCACCCTGGCCGGGGTGATCGGGAGGGTGAAGGCTTCGGGCGTTCGAAATAAAATTTGACGGATTCACCCCGTATGCGAGGATGTAATTACAGTAGTTACATAAATAAAGGAATCAATATGAAAGCAACCGTTGAAGTCAACGAAACCGGGTTTGAAACGGAAGTTGTTCAATCAAACCTCCCGGTCCTGGTGGATTTCTGGGCCGATTGGTGCGGACCTTGCAAAATGCTGGCGCCGGTCCTGGAGGAAATTGCCGCCGAACAGGCCGGCAAAGTGAAGGTCGCGACAGTCAACGTGGATGCCAATCCGGCGTTGGCGGCGCGATTCGGCATCCAGGCCATTCCCACCCTCCTGGTTTTCGCCGGCGGGGAACTGCGGGATAAAATTGTGGGCGTCAACGGCAAGCGCGCGATTGTTTCCCGGTTGGAAAAACTCGCGGCGCCGGTGTAAGACGGCAAACTGCAAAACAGGTTCACCGAGAATGAATACGATCAACACATTGCGGAACGACCAGGCCGTGGAATGGGTCCAGGCCTTTGGCGAAAACGAGGCGGTCGCCACCGGACCGTCGAACCGGTTGTCATTAACTGATGATGATCTGCTGGACAGCTATTCCCAGGCCGTCACCCATGCGATTGCCAAGGTGGGCGGCGCGGTCGTGAACATCCGTGTCCACGGCAAACGTCGTGATGACCGGCCCGGAAGCGAGGCCGGCGGCAGCGGTTCGGGATTTGTCGTGGCGCCGGACGGCTTCATCCTTACCAACAGCCATGTGGTCCACGGCGCGGTGCGGATGGAAGTCTCGCTGGCCGATGGCCGCGTTTATGAAGCCAGTCTGGTGGGCGACGACCCCGAAACGGATTTGGCGATCATCCGAATCAACGCCCCCGATCTGGTCCACGCCACCTTTGGCGATTCGGCGTCCATTCGCGTTGGTCAAATCGCCATTGCCATCGGCAGTCCCTTCGGATTTCAACAGACGGTGACCGCGGGCGTGGTCAGCGCGCTGGGCCGTTCCATGCGGTCGCAGTCCGGGCGATTGATTGACAACGTCATTCAAACCGACGCGGCGCTGAACCCCGGAAATTCCGGCGGCCCCTTGGTCAATTCGCGCGGCGAAATCATCGGTGTCAACACGGCCATCATCCTTCCCGCGCAGGGAATCTGCTTTGCCATCGCCAGCAACACGGCCGAATTCGTGACGGCGTGGCTGATCAAGGAAGGGGTCATCCGTCGCAGTTGGATTGGCATTGCCGGGCAGAACGTGCCCATCCATCGGCGGGTGGTGCGGTTCCATCGGTTGCCGGCGGAGCGGGGCGTTTTGGTCGCTGGCATCGAACCCGGCAGCCCGGCGGCGCGAGCCGGATTGCGCGAGGGCGATGTGATTGTGGCATTCAACGACAAGCCGATTGCCACCATTGATGACCTGCATCGCCAGATGGTTGCGAAAGCAATCGGGATCGAATCAAAGCTCACGGTGGTGCGCCATACGGAGAAACTGAAACTGACGGTGACACCGTTGGAGTTGGCGATCAACCCCGCGCGGAATTGACTTTCTGTGGGGTACGCGTCAGGGATTTGGCAGCAGGATCACTCGATAGAACTGCCTCGGGGCCGAACCAACCGGTTCAGATGTGCTCATCTGGTTTCCGGAGGCGGTTACCATGACCACATTCGTCCAAGTAGGATTGCTCAAACTGCCGGCCGACTGAATCTGATAAGAAACGTTGGGAAAACTGCTCCAGGTGAGATGAATTGCGCTGCCCGCTAACGCGACAGACTGAAGAACCGGCGCGGGAACGGGTTCCACGGCGACGTCGTCCAACCCAAATGCCCCCGGGATGTTATTGAAATCAAATTCGAGCGTAGTGCTCGTGCTTGTGGCTGGAACGACGAATTGGAGATTGGTCCAACCAAAAGCGGGCAGGTTGGTTTGAGCATAGAGCACCGAGTCATTCCATATCGCGGCAAACTCGTTGTTGGTCGTCTCGCCCAGGCTGTCGGGAACGCAAGTCAGCCAAAATGAAACCAGGTATTGTTGTTGAGCCGTCGTGGCCACTGCCTGCGAGAGAGAACCCACCGCCGGGGGAACCGGCGTTAAATACGGACTGGCCCACTCCCCGAGGTAGGCGCCATAAAGCCCCGAATGCGTGAACAACTCGTCGGGTTCGCCTGGCAATGCGTCCTCTCCAGCGATGTCCAGGTCGTCGGCGGCCAAGGCAAAAACCAGGTTGTTGGTGCCGACAAGGGTCCAGTCGGTTAAGTCGCCGGTTTCAAATCCGCCATTTCCGACCGAGAGATCAAATTGCCGGTCCTGGAACGTGCCGTCAGTCTTGTCGGCAAACAAAACATTGCCGCTGTAGCTGCCGATCAAAAAATTGGTGGCTGCCGCATTGAGATTAATGGTGACTGTGGAACTGGCCCCACTGTTCAAACTGCCGGAGGCGGTGGAAACGGTGAGCCAGTTCGGGGTACCGGACAGGCTCCAGTTCAATGGCGTTGAGCCGATATTCTCCAACATATAAGTTTGGGAAGTTACTGTGAAAGGTCCGCCGCCAGGTCCGAAAGACGTGAAGCCCAAGGGCGGTGTGACCACCAGATTTTCCGATGGCGGGGAGAGCAGCGCCTGCAGGAGATTCCCACCGATCATCGTGCCCCAACCGGTACAGAGGTCGTAACCGGCCGTCGCGTAGTAATTGTTTGGACTCGAACTGTTCGTGTTGCTGCCGGTGGTAATGTCGTTAAAGCAGGACAGGTAGTTGGTGCTTTTCCCAATGGCGTAAAGAGCCGGGTTGGCAAAGCCGATTGGAGGCTGGCCATTGGCGGCGGCCTGCTGGTTCACCAGCGCCATGAAACCGGCCCATAGCGGGGTGGCCAGGCTGGTCCCCCCTTCTGCAAAGGGCAATGAGTTTCCACCTCCTCCAATTCCAAAGAGAGTGTTGCCCCAATAAATGGTTATGTTGTTGGCCACTAGCGAGACGTCCGGCAAATTTCGCATAGTGGTCGAGCCTTGGTTCGCGGTCATGCTGATGCCCTGCTGCCAGCTGGGAATCGAATAAACGGTGCTGATACCGCCACTTGAGGCCTCCAGCGGTGTGCCCTGCGACGGGTCGGCCGGCGTGAACCACGTGGTTTCCGACGCCCATGATCCGTCCGAGGTTGTTGTCAACGTTGTGCCACCCACCACCGTGATATAGGGATCGTCGGCGGGTTCGTCAATGGTCCCCGGAAATGCTCCACCATCGCCGCTGGCCAGAAAAAAACTTTGGCCTTGCGCGGCAAATTGTTGAAATATTTGCACTGTTGAAAGATTAATATCGAAGCCGTAGGAGCAACTCAGTTGGTTGGCCAGGTCATCTGTGGCCATGCGATTCAGCACATCATTGATTTGGGCAGTCGTTGTTGCGTCCTGGATATAGTTTGTTCCCAGCGGCGGCACATCCTGCGGTGTCGGACCTTCATAGACCCACACGTTGGTCAAGCCTGGCGCCATGGAAATCGCCATTTCAATGTCTCCCGTTACCTCGAAGGCATAATCAAGATATCCAAGATCATCAAAGTAATCAACGTCATCACTACCGCTGGCGCCATCAATCAGAACCGGTTGCACGTTGACATAGGGAGAGATCCCGACATTGTCTTCGTAGTCCTGGATATCGTAGGCGTTGAACCCGAAAAGCTCAAAAAGTCCGACCGACTGGCCGGTGCCGTCCTGCGAAACGCCGGCGGCGTAGGCGTTGCGGAAGTCATAGCCTTCGAAAGGACCCGTGTTGCTGCCACCGCCACCGCCGCCACCGCCGCCGCCACCCCCACCGCCCAACGGACGAATCGTTGGTAGGACCAGCGATCCCGACCGGTGTTTCGGCGGGCGCGGCGTGACATAATTGTCCAGACCGCTGATCGCCAGCACGGGCGTATCGAGGTCCAGGGACGGTTCAACATCCGGAGCGAAAAAAGTGCGCGCTTCAACCGGGTGTTGATAGACCTGCATGTGGATGTGAAAAGCCTTCTCAATATCGGCGACCGAGCCGGAGACATCCAGCAAAGTGCGGTTTGGATGGGTTCTCCTGACAATCAGCCCGTGGGACTTGGCGAAATCAATCACCTTCTGATAGTCTTCCGGGCTGGGGCCAAATGAGGAGGCGAACTGTTCTGGCGTCAAATAGTGGCGAAAGTGCGCATTGCCCGGTTGATAAAGCTCTTGAAGCAGGTTCGTAAGCTCGTCGCGGTTGCGCAACGGCAAACCGATGGCCAAGTCCAGGCGCGCGCCACTATCCAGCCGGCCGGTGGCGGTAAGCTGTTTGGTGATCGGGGGCACATGGCCTTTGAGAACCTGTGGCGCCGCCGCGGCCGGCAAAGAAAACCCCATCCAGCACGCCGCAATCAGCGCCAAGGCGGGGAAACGACAGCCTGATAATCCGCCCATCCTTCGATTTCCAGCAGTGTGACGGGGAAAAGTCACCAACGACGAAGACAGCCCATCTCGCTCCACATAAAAACTCCGGTGCATTCTCTAAAGTAACAGACACTTGCAAAACCTTCAAACAAATACCAAGGCGCAATGACGCAAACCTGACAATGGAACTTGCGTGAATTGTTTGGACCGATTCACCAATTGAGTCGCACCGTTTGACTGCCATCAAGGCGTTTGGATAAATCCACGGGGTCACCCACGGAAACTTGCTGCGGATTCACCTGATACGCCCAAACTTCAAAATGAGTTAGATGGGCTTCTCCATAAATCGTCGCGAACGCGCCATCCACCGCATCGGCCCCATGTGCGACTTTGACGCGGCCGATGCGCGGAACATTATAGCGTGCATCGAAGGTGAGCCATTCCTGGCCGAGATAAACTTCGCAATAGGCGTGAAAATCCATCGGCGTGCCGGGATCGACGTAGCCGATGTCCGGCAAGTGCCCCGTGACGTAGCGGGCGGGCAGATTGAAGGCGCGGCACAACGCAATGGCCGCGTGGGCGAAATCGCGGCAAACTCCGTGGCGGCGCTCAATCACTTCGGTGGCGGAGAGGTCGGAGCGCCCGGAGCCGAAACGGTATTCGAT
>JBKQUF010000275.1:0-4302 GCA_052140285.1 Limisphaerales bacterium
TGCCTGCAAGAAAGCCGGAGTGGTGATTCACGGCACATTTATTCTTGGCCTGCCAGTGGAAACCAGAGAAACCATCGAACAGACGATTCGTTACGCCATGGAGCTGGACGTTTTCAGCATCCAGGTCTCCCTGGCCGCGCCGTATCCAGGCACTGAACTTTTCGAGATGGCACGGCAAAACGGTTGGTTCTCCAAGAAGGACAAGACCGCCATCGTGCATGACGACGGCTTTCAACAAAGCTCGCTGGAATATCCGGGTCTGAACAAGGACGAAATATTCGAGGCGGTGGACCGGTTTTACCGCGCTTATTACCTCCGGCCCAAGCCGATTCTGCGCATCATCAAGACGATGCTTGAGGACAAGGACATCTTTGTGCGCCGCTGCCGCGAGGGCTACGAGTTTTTCAAGAGCCTGCGCCAGCGCAAAGTCGATCTGGCCGCCTCGCGCGCGGTCCAGTCGCCGGCGTAGACGCGGTCCGGGATAGGGGTAGGAACCGGGGATTGAACCCGGCCCCTCCCTCCAAACCGGACAGGCGGGTTTCCCGCATCCGGCTTTCCAGTCAGTGGGGTCTCTTTCGAGATTGGCTCGCTTGTTCTCGGGCTATGGCTAAGGAGAATAGCCCCAGTTCGGCGAAGTAGGCATTGGGCCAGCGTTGATGGTCCAGTCCCCGTGCGCGTCCGTGTCCTTTGTGTCGTTTTCTCAGAATCGCCCTGAGCCGTCCACGCACCCATCCGTCTTCTTTCTCGAACATGCTCTTGATGCTGTGCTTGAAGTATTCAAACCAGCCTTTCATTGTCCGATTCACCTCTCCGGTGATGTCCTCCATGCTGCCGGGTCTTAAACGCCCGGTCTTTTGCCGCACCGTTTCTCTGAATTTGTCCAGGCTCTTTTGGCGAGGCCAGCGATGGCCTCGTTCAAAGTGATACCCTAGAAATTCAAAGCCGCCCTTTTGGCTGGCGTTGACAATCCGCGTTTTGATCGGATGCAGGTTCAACCCTGCTCCCGCCACCCAGTGGCGTACTTGTTCCAGCATCTCGCTGGCTACCTTCTCGCTCTGGCACAGGATGACAAAGTCGTCCGCGTAGCGCACCATTTCCCCTCCGCCCTGGGCCATCAGGTGGTCCAGTGGGTTGAGGTAGAGGTTGGCTAACAGCGGGCTGATGACCGCCCCTTGAGGCGTTCCACTCTCTGTGGGCTGCCATCCTTTGCCACTCTCCATGACTCCTTGCTTGAGGAACCTCCGGATTAATTCCAAGAGGGGCCTGTCGGCAATGTGCTCGGCGACCGCTTCCATCAGTTTATCCTGCGGGATACTGTCGAAGTAGCCTTTGAGGTCGGCATCCACCACCCAGACGCGGCCTGTGTCCAGCAGTTGATCCACTCGTCTCAGCGCGTCTTTGGCCCCGCGTCCCGGCCTGAATCCATAGCTGTGCTGAGCAAAGATGTTCTCGAATATGGGTTCGATCACATTTCGCACCGCTGTTTGCACGACGCGATCCTCCACCGCTGGCACTCCCAGCGGCCTGAGTTCCTTGCTGCCCATCTTGGGTATCCAGACCCGTTTGACGGGTTGGGGGGTGTATTGTCCTTTTCTCAGCATGTCCTGCACTTGTTCCAGTCGGTGGGGGCTTTCCCTCAGATACTGCTCTGCCTTCTTGCCGTCCACTCCGGCTGCGCCCTTGTTTTCCACAACCCTTTTGAGAGCGCTTTGCAGATTTTCTATTTTCCATACTTTATCTATCAGGCTGAACCACTTGCCTCCTTTGATTCCTCTTTCGAGGGTTTCCAACATGCGCTCCGTCCACACGCTTGCTTCCGTCCATTCCCATCCTTGGGGGACTTCTCTGCCTTGTTTAGCTTTGGGCACTTCCGGCAGTTGCCATTGCGATTGTGCTTCCTTCACGCCTCCACCTTCCTGTCCCCCTTGGCTCCACGGTCATTAACCCGCTTCGTCGCTACTACGGGGACTCTGACTCCTGCCCTGCTCCTTCCTGCTCCAAGACAGGTCTCCTTGATTACCGAGTGTGCATTTCCAGACATTCCGTCTCCATCCACCCCATGCGCCCCCGCTCTCCGGCGATGCTCCTTGCTCCGGGCGGGCTTGGCCCCCGATTCGCTTTCTGTCGCTATCGGCGGTTCTTCGGACTTCGCTCTTTGCTCGCAGTCTCGTCAGTCGCATAAGGCCGTATCGAGTTTGTGTCGCGGGCTTTTGGGCCCATCAGTTCTACGGACTATCCTTTCGTTTCCAGTTGCTCTCCACGCCCTGTCGCCAGAACGCAGTTACTTTCAACTCGTGGCGGGAAGCACCGCCACAGAGGGACTTCCACCCTCCTATGCACGCTCATTCTCAAGCGCACGAGCGCGGTCGTCCCGACCGCGTCCGTCGGCGTCCCGCCGACGGCATCCTGGCCGTTAGCGGTTTCTCCATTTGGGCAAGTCGCCAAGCACATCACTAATGATTCGGGCTCGAAATCAGGCCCCGAAATAACTTGGCAATATTCGGCAAAGGGTGGAAATTTGGACCAACGAATTGAACATATTATGTCTGGTTCAACTTTAGATCGCGTCCTGACCGAAGCCGAGGCGCTTCCGGCAGACGAGCAGGAAATGCTCGAAAGTCTTTTGCGCCAGCGTCGTATCGAAACGTGGCGCCGGGAAACGGCGGCGGAGGCCAAGAGCGCCATCAGAGCTTTTCGCTCCGGCAAACTCAAGAGTCAGTCGGCTGAAAGCCTCATCGCCAGCTTGCGCAAAAGCAAATGAGCCAAGGCCGGGCTTGTTCCCACGACCAAGTTTTGACGGGCTTTCCGTCGCCTGGTCAGGAAGAACCCGTTGCTGGAACCGCAAATCGAAACGACTCTGCGGCGCCTGGCGGAAAATCCCAACGATTCCCGCCTGAAAACGCATCACTTAAGCGGGCGACTGGCCGGACTTCACGCCTGTTCAGCCGGTTACGATTGCCGGATTGTTTTTGCGAGGGAGAAACTTCCAAAAACCGGCGCGGAAGTTCTGCTCCTAATCAACATTGGTTCGCATGAGGAAGTCTATTGAAAAACGGCATCACGCATGATGCATCGTGCCGGAGGAATGGCTCGCGTCCTTGAAGAAATCTCGAATCATCTTGGCAGGTGAGCGCGTGATCAATTCCAGCGGGCTTTCATCGTACCAATCGCGCGGCAGCCGGCTGACGTAAGGTTCCTGGAGAAACCGTTGACAGAGAAGCGCGATGACGCCGCGGTCCGTTTCGCTGCGGATCAATCGCCCGGCCGCCTGCACCACACGCGTCATCCCCGGCTGCAAATAGGCGTATTCAAACCCCGCCTGTTCCGTCTCGTCAAAATACTGCCGCAACAATTCCCGCTCGAAAGAAACCCGCGGCAACGCGGGCGAAACGACGTAAACCCCCGTAAGCAATTCGCCCGGATAATCAACTCCTTCGGCGTACATCCCACCCAGCACGGCAAACAGCAGGACTCCATCCCGCGGCGCAGAGGCCAACGTTTTGAAAATGGCCTCGCGCTCGCGCTCTGCCAGGTTCGGACGTTGCACGGCGAGCGCGGCGCGGGTGCCCGGCATCCGGGAGGCGACCTGCTCCAGAAATTCGTAGCTGGGAAACAAGACCAAGACGTTTCCGCCTTGCGCATCCGACATTTCGGCAACCAGGCCCGCAATGGTCCCGTAGTTTTTCGCGCGCGCGGCGAAGGTGGTTCGCACCTGCGGCAGAATCATCACCTTGCGGTTCTCGCGCGGGAAGGGCGGCGGCAGCGACAGCGTCGCGGTGCGCTCCGGGTCCAGGCCGAGCGTCCGCCGCGTGACTTCCACCGGCGAGAGCGTGGCGGAAAACAAGATGCTTGAAGCCGCCGCCCGAAAAATCGGCGCAATGGCGCGGGCCGGATCCAGGCAAATCAACGCAAGACGGACGCCATCCGGGCGTTTCTCGGCAACGCACGCAAAGCCCGGCCCGAACAGATTCAAGATCGCCATGTATCGTTGCCATGCGAAGTGCAGGTCCACAATCGGGTCATCCGCCAGCGCGAGCTTCGTCTCGAGTTTCCAGGAAAGGTAACCGATGAACGCCTGCTCCCACTGCTTCCACAATTCGCGCAACGCGGCGGTCGGCGGCTCAACTTCGGCGATGGCTTCCTCCGGCGCGATTTCCCGCAGCACGGCGGCCGCGCTCTCCACGATGCGTGTCAGTTCCCCAAACAATGCGCCCGATTGCAACAACAGCCGGCCCGCCACATCCCGGAAAGCCGCCTCCAGCAATTCCGGCGAGAATATCCCCCGCGCGCGATCGGCCAGAT
>JBKQUF010000276.1:0-6722 GCA_052140285.1 Limisphaerales bacterium
TCAAACCGAAAGTAACGGTACATGTAATAAAGCATCCTTGTGGCACTCCGATATCCTGGTTGTCTCCAAAGTAATGCCAAAGCACAAATTGGCTAAAAATCAAAAATATAAAAACGAACCTTAACAATTTGCTACGTTCTCTCCACAGCAAAGCGATAATGGTAGCCAAAACGATTCCGAGTCCGATACAGGCCAACAAAAATGGGAACGGGACGGGATAACAATAATATGTCGCTAAACTCATAGCCATTGCGCCACAGAAAAACAACGGTGAGAAGCGAATTGCCAGCTTTGCACGGTGTATAATTTGCAGATTTGTCATAAGTGCTGTTATTGAACGTCCGCTTCTTCCTCATCAAACGCCTTGCCAAACACGAAAATGGAAAGGAAACGGCTAAAGCAATCACAGCGACAACAGCCAAACTAACCCACCCTTTATCCAACTCTGGAAAATATTCAAACACAGCCAGGGGAACCGAAAGCGCTAAGGCGAACGTGAAGGCCCACAATAACCTGAATCCGAGCGGCTTGGATCCTGTAATCCAAACAAGCAGTCCAAGTCCGATGAAATAAGCCAAAAGGTGTTTAATTATGTCGTGCCACATAACCCTTCGTTATTGTGAAGCAAGGGTAATTAATACTTAATCATTCGTCAATGATAAATTGTGCCTGCTAATAGTGCTAGATGGCTGCCGATTCCGGCTTCTCCGCCTTCTTCGTGATCTTCAACC
Organism: Limisphaerales bacterium; assembly: GCA_052140285.1. Taxonomy (GTDB): domain Bacteria; phylum Verrucomicrobiota; class Verrucomicrobiia; order Limisphaerales; family UBA11358; genus UBA11358. Next base: position 732 of record JBKQUF010000276.1, read on the forward strand.
GCGCCACCCGCGCCCCCTCCATTTCCTCGACGCGCAATTCGCACGCGCCCACGGCCAGCGTATCCCCGTTTTTTGGAAAACCGCCCAGTTTTTGCGTCACCCAGCCGCTGGCGGTCGCAATCGATTCGTCATGCTCGATTTCTCCCGTGATTTTTTCCAGTTCATGCAAAGGCAGTGTTCCCGCCACTTCCCAGGCATTCTCGCCCAGCCGCGCCACTTCCGATTTTTCCTGGTCGAATTCGTCCTGGATCTGGCCCACTAGGGTCTCAACTGCGTTTTCCAGCGTGGACATTCCCACCGTCCCGCCGAATTCATCCACGACAATCGCAAAATGCGTTTTGCGCTCCAGGAACAACTGCAATAACTTTTCCACCCGCGCGGTCTCCGGCACGTAAATCAGCTTGCGCGCCACAAAAACGAGGTCCATGGCCGGCTTGGCCCGGTCACGTTGGAGGTATAAATCCTTGATGTGAACGACGCCGCGCGTTTTGTCCAAATCGCCGCCTTCGCAGATGGGAAATCGTGAATAGCGGGTTTTCTCCGCCATCGCCAGGCAATCCGCAATCGTATCCTCCGTGTTAAAGGACGCAATTTCCCGCCGGGGGCGCATGATTTCGCGCACGGTCCGGTGGCGCAAATCGAGGGCGTTCAGGATCAAATTGCGCCCGCCCGCCGTTTCCCGCGCCGCGCTCAGCATCAATCGCAATTCGTCCTCCGATTGGGCGCTCGACGACTGGGCGTCCGGCTCCAAACCGGTTCCCCTCAACAGAAGTTGCGCCGCGTAATTCAAGAGCCGGTTGAACGGATAGAACGCCAGGTAAAACCACCGCAACGGATAGGCCACCCACAGCGCCACCGGCAGGGGCCGCTGGATGGTCCACCGTTTCGGCGCCAGTTCCCCCACCGTAATGTGAAAAAATGTCAGCGCGGAAAATCCGATCAAAAACGAAACCGAATCCTGCGCCCCCACCGATTTCAATCCCAGGTGCGACAGCAGCGGGTTGAGCAGCGCCGTGAAGACCGGCTGGCCGAGATAGCCCAACCCCAGGCTGACCATCGTGATGCCCAATTGCGTCGCGCTCAAATAGGAATTGATGTTCCGGACAATATGGCGCGCCAGCCTGGCCCGCCGCACCCGCCGGGCCACCAGCGCGTCCAATTGTGTTTCCCGGACGCGCACCAGCGCAAATTCCGTCGCCACAAAAAACCCGTTCAACAAAACCAACCCGACAACGGCGAAGATTTTCAGCGCAATCAAACTGGCGGTATTCAGGTTCACAATTTCCAAGCTGTTATTTTCATTTTATCCTCATCCTCACAATTTCATGTCCCCAAAAATCACCTTTAAAATATCTTCCAGGCTGATGATGCCCATTTCCCGGCCATCGCGCGCCAGCACCACGCCCAGCCGTTCGCCGGCCCGTTGCATTCGGCGCAAGGCGACTTCGAGCCGGGTGTCTTCGCCAAAAAACAGCGCCGGTGACAGATGCGCCGAAACCGGTCTCGCCAAATCCAAATCCTGCCGGAACAACAGCGGCCCCATCATTAGCATTCCTCCGATGCGCGATTTGCCGTCGCGCATTTCCCACACCGGCAGGCGCGAAAATTTCTTTTCCCGGGCGAGGGCCAGCGCCTCTCCGAGCGAGGTGTGGGCCTGGACGGTGATGATTTGGTCCAGCGGAATGGTGATCTGCCGCACGGTGCGGTTCTGCAAATCGAGCACCCGGTTGATCATCGCATGTTCCTCGCTGGTGAGCGCCGGCGCGGATTCACGCATCACCGCCCGCATTTCCTCCCGGCTCCCGAACAGGCGGCCGGTGTAGATGTGTCCGCCGGTGATTCCCAGAATCGTTTGGGACGCCCCTTCCACCAGCGAGACCAGCGGGCGCAAGACGAAATTGACCGGCCGGAAAATCCCCGCCACCGCCAGGCAAAGCTGGTTTGGGAATGACCGGAACAGCATTTTCGGCAGCAGATCAAAGAACGCATAGAACATAAATACGATGAGGGCAAAAACCGCGATGATGGCCAGGCGCCGGCCAAAGAACCATTCATGGATTTTGGCCAGGAGAAAGCCCAGGATCAAAAAGTTCGCCAGCGTATTGCCGACCAGGATGGTCCACAAAAAGCGTTCCGGGTTGTCCAGGAAACGCCGCAGCAGTTTGGCCGAACGCTGCCCCATCCGGGCCAGCCGCCGCACGCGCAACTGGTTCAACGCAAAAACCCCCGCTTCCATGCCGGAAAATAAAAACGACAGCAGCAGCGCCAGACCCAAAACCAGCCAGCTTAAAATATTCGCGCCCATTTATTTGATTTGTTGCACCAGTAATTCGTGGACCCGCCGTTCATCCACCGATTGCGCAATCAATTTCAGATTGCGAAAGATCGCGGATTCGCCGGCTTCGGGCACCACGCCGCGCAGATGCGTCAGCAACCCGCCCATCGTTTCCACTTCCGCCACCTCGCCCAGCGCCGGAAATTCCCGCCGGAAGTCCTCAATGCGCATCGACCCGTTTATACGCCAGCGTCCCGGCGAAATTTTTTCCATCACCAAACCTTCCGGCCGCGGCGCCGCGTGGATTTTCCCGACCAGTTCGCTGAGAATGTCCTCCATCGTCACCAGCCCCGCGACGCCGCCAAATTCGTCCAGGACAATCGCCAGTCCGCGCTGCTGCCGCTGCAAGCTCTTGAACAATTGCAGCAGGTTCATCGTTTCCGGCACGAACGACGGAAACTCAATCACCTCCGCCAGATCGATGCCCGGATCCAGCAACAAGGCGCGCGTGTTCAGGATGCCCACGATGGTGTCCGGCGTTTCGTCGAAAATCGGCAGCCGCCGGTGCTTGAACTCCCGGGCCGCCGCAATCATTTCCTCCACCGTCGCATCGTCCGAAACACATGACATGCGCGTGCGCGGACGCATCACCTCGCGCGCCGCCCGCCGGTCCAGGCTGATGATTTGTAGGATGATTTCCTTCTCCGATTCCGCGAGCGTGCCCTGGCGGTAGGCCATGTCGATCAATTCCTGGTATTCCGCTTCGGTCAGGGCGTGGGCCGCGGAAGCCGGCGCGAGGCGCTTCAAGATCAACGCATCGATCCCGCGCGCCAGATTGTGGACCGGGGCGGAAATTTTTTGAAAGGCCAGCAACGGCAGGCTCACGCGCAGCGCCCAGCGCTCCGGCTGGCGCACCGCCAATGTTTTCGGAAAAACCTCGCAGCCTATCAGCACGAACAACACCAGCAGAATCATCGTCAGCGCCGGCGCCCAATGCGCGTCAAACACCATCCGCAACGCCACCGCCACCACGGCCGCGTTGGCCGCGGTGTTGCCCAGGACGAGGGTCGCCAGCAAATCCTGCGGCTCCTCCAGCAATTGCGAAACGATTTTTCCGCGGCGGGACTTTTTCTCCGCCAGTTGCGCCACCTGCCATTTGGCGAGCGAAGCGAGCGCGGTCTCCGCCAGCGCGAAAAAGAAGCTCGCGCCCGCAAAGATCAATATCGCCGCAACGGCTGCCACCATGCGCCGATACTAGAAAGTTTGACGCTCAAAGTCCAATCCGCTTCGCGCAGCCCCCGTAGCGGCAGGCTTCCGAGCCTGCCGGAGAGCCGGGTTTCCAGCCCGGCGGACATTGGCGTGGATAAAGTGACGGTGCCGTGGAATTCAAATGCCGATTGAGATATCGACGCTATTTCCGGGCGGCAGGGATGCACGCCCTCTACGTCAGGCAATGATGCCTGACGCTACAAACAATGCCCGGACACGCCCTCGCGCCCGTTAATTCTCCAGCACCGCCGTCACTGCCGCGTAATCCTTCGTATGGCTGATGCTCAAGTACAAATTCCGGGCGCGTCGCGATTCAAACATTTCCCGGCCTTTGCCGTGGAGGATGACGTAAGGCTCGCCGCTTTCCCGGCGCGCGATTTCCATGTCCAGCCAGCCCAATTGCGCGCCGATGCCGGTGCCAAACGCCTTGGAGATGGCTTCCTTGGCGGCAAATCGCGCCGCCACAAAGGGAGCGGGATACTGGTGCGATAGGCAATAAGCGGATTCCCCGGGCAGCAGAATCTTTTGCCCAAATCGCTCCCCGAATCTTTCCAGCGACGCTTTGATCCGCGCCACTTCGATAATATCAATGCCGATGCCGAGAATCATTGGAACCGAGCTAACAATTGACGAATTATCACTGCCACGCAACCATTTAAAACAGGATTCGCAGCGTCGTTCGAGGCGTCCCCGCCTCGAACACTTTTCCGGACCATTCAAAATTCAACATTCATTATTAAGCCTCTCAACCTCCAAATCCAACCAAGTCCAATCCAATTCAACATTTTTTTATGGGATCGGGGACCAGAAAACGGGACTTTTATTACTTATCCCAATATTCCGGAAAATTTTTACAGAATTTTTTTATGGACATTTCGTGTTTTTCTGCCAAAAAGATTGGCGTTCCAGAAGGATGAAGAAGCAAGACGCATTGGCTTTTTCGGCAGGCATGGTGTCGGAATGGTTATGAATGCAAATTCAAAATGTACGGCGCGTCAAGAAGGGCAATTCCCTTCAGGGAAGGGTTTTACTTCCAGGGCATTTTTAGTGTTCACACACCGCGAAACACACGATCTGACACGAAATGTAAAAACTGCCTCACCCCAAGGTCGCAATGACGACGAAGGAATTAAATTTTTCGCCAACACTTTGCGGTTTTTGCGCTCTTGGGGTGAGGCTCTGGTGTATTTGGTGTATTTCGTGGTTCAAAATCAAAAAGCAGAAAACGGAGATAAAACATGAATGTCTCCCTGACAAAATTGAGCGCGAGCTTCTGGCGTCGGACGGCGTTTTGGCGGACAGGGCCGGGATTGGCGATTTTGGCCGTGGCACTTGCCGGGCTGCGATGGCTCTGGATTCAGGTCGAGCGGCCGGCTCATTTGGAGCAAAATGCCGCCCTCTGGGGATCGATCAGGGATTTCTCCGGCGTGGCCGAAGCGAACCACGACGGCAGCCAGTTCATTTATGTGGCCCCCGCCAATGACCGGGGACACGCCGTGTTTCTGGCCGACGCCGCGACGGGAAAAAAACAGGAGATTTTCGAGGACAAGCAGGGGGTGGGAATGTGGAACGATAATTTTGATTCCCAAGCCGGGCCGTGGTCACCGGATGACAGTTGTTTTCTGTGTTGCGTGAGCAACCTTCCGATGGTCTTTTCGGCGGATACTCATCAGGGACAAGTTGTCATTGACGGAAAGCCATTTTCGGAGGCGGTTTTGGAAGCGGTATGGCTGACGCCCACCGAATTTGCCTGCGTGGCGGATGAAACAAATTTGTGCATTGGCCAAAAGCGCGCGGACGGACAATGGCAGCAGAAGATTTTCCTAAGCCGGAATGTGCCCCTGACTTCGCTGACGGCCATCAGTTCGGACACGGTGGCGTGGCTGGAGAATGATGAGGTCATTTGCCGCGTCAATTTGTCGGGAAGCAACAGTGGCGCGGTCAGCCCGCCCGCCAGTGGCGCCGCCGCCTTGACGGAGTCTCGCCCCACCAACCCGCCCACCAACGGTTTGGCGCTCTGGCTGGACGCGTCGGAATTGCGGCAGTTGGACCAGGCGCCGGTGGCGGACCTGCCGGATTTGAGCGGCAACAAAAACGACGCGGTCTGGAACGGGACTCCGCCGGTCTTCAACGCCACGAACAGCCCGGGCGCGTTGAATGGCCAGGGCACAATTCATTTTGGCTGGGTGGACTCCGCCACGAAGGGAACCGGGTTGAAGACCCGCTTACCCATGGGCATCACCGGGGCTGCGCCCCGGAGCATGTTTGTCGTGATGCGGCACGAGGAGGCGGACCGTCCGATGATGGTGAGCATGGGCGACACTAGCAGCCTGTCTGACTTAACTCAAGTCAGCGGGTAAGGTTGTGGTGGTAGCCGTCCCGACGGCGGAGGCCAATGGGTTCCGATTCAACGGCGGCGAATCCCGTTGGTGATATTCCGGTGCATT